>JBDTEH010000162.1:0-21646 GCA_039922635.1 Kofleriaceae bacterium
TCATCGGTTTCGTCCCCCAGCTCTACCGCTCCCGTCTGACGTTTTTCGGACAGATCCGGCGTTTTGAAGCCGATTCTCGAAATCTCCGTATACACGGAACCAGACGATTTCATTTCGCTTTCGAACAGGGTCACGCCCTCGATTCGGGTGTCACTGAACATTTGTTCCGACATCGGTAACACGAGCTCTTTCAGAGATCGAGTTTCTCGGCTCCGAGCCAGCGTCACGTGCGCGTGAAACGGCCGGGGCTCGGCCGCGAAGCCGAGCCCGACCGCCATCGCTTCGATCGTCGCGGCGAGCCCCGCGAGCGCCCCGCTCGGCTCGTCGACGCCCGCCCACAGCAGGCTCGCCTTTTCGATCGCCGGGAACGCGCCGAGCCGCGCCGTGCGGAGCTTGAACGGCGCGAGCCCCGCGACCGCGGCCGCGAGCCGATCATCGAGCGCCGCGATCAGCTCGGCGTGGGCCCAGCCCAGGAACTTCAGGGTGACGTGATAGTTCGCGGGCTCGACCCACTTGAGGTCGAGGTTCGCGTCGCGCGCGCGCCGCGCGAGTTGCTCGGCGCAGTGGGCGAGCGCGTTCGCCGTCGCGACCGAGACGCGGACGCCGACGAACAGCCGTTTTGCTTCGCTCATGGATGGGCGGCGATGCTAGCAGAGCCTCGCGCGCGCGATCGGGCTCGGGCTAGATCGCGTCGCCGATCAGCTTGATCGCCCACCACGCGGCGAGCGTGCGGATCTGGTCGCGCGTGCCGGGCCAGCGCAGCTCCTTCGTGGTGATCCCGCCGGGCGCGGCGAGCGCGAGCCACACGGTGCCGACAGGCTTGTCGGGCGTGCCGCCTGCGGGTCCGGCGATCCCGCTGACCGCGACCGCGAGCTCGGTGCCGAACCGCGCGCGGGCGCCGGCGGCCATCTCGCGCACGGTGGGCTCGCTGACCGCGCCGTGGGCGGCGAGCGTGGCCTCGGCGACGCCGAGCTGGCGGACCTTCTCGGCGTTCGAGTACGTGATCGCGCCGCCCACGAACGCGGCCGAGCTACCGGGCAGGCTCGTGAGCAGCTCGCCGATCAGGCCGCCGGTACACGACTCGGCGGTCGCGATGGTGTGCGCGCCGGCGATCAACCGCTGGGTCACGACGGCGACGAGGTTGGCGTCGCCGGTGCCGTACAGCACCCCGGCGAGGCGTTCGCGGACCTCGGCGTCCATCGCGGCGAGCCGGGCATCGGCCGCGGCCTGATCGCGATCGCGGACGACGAGCTTGACCAGGGTCTCGGGGAACTTCACCTGATAGTGGATCGTCGCGCCGGCGACGCCGTCGACGACACCGCGGCAGAGCTGGGAGATCTGCGATTCACCGCGCCCGAACGCACGATAGATCCGGCGCGCGATCCGCTCGACGTCGCCCGCGGCCTCGCGCAGCTCGGCGAGCCGAGCGCCGAGCGTCGAGTCGAAGATCGCGTGGAGCTCGCGCGGGATGCCGGGCAGGCAGAACACCGGCACGCCCTGCGCGCCCCCGTCTGCGCCGGGTGGGGGCGTCCCGCCGAGCGACGGTGGGGCAGCGCCGCCACGCGGCGGTGGGGGGTAGTTGGAGATCGGCTGCTCGAAGCCCGGAGCGAGGCCGGCCGGGTTGCCGAGCACGCGCGCGCCGGCCGGCACGCGGACCTGGCGGAGCTGGATCGCGTGGACCTTGGCGCTCCCCCGGGTGAAGAACTGCTCCATGCGCGCACGAGACATCTCGTCGATCACGGGCGTCGTGCCGGCGAGCCGCGCGACGACGTCGACCGTCAGGTCGTCCTCGGTGGGGCCGAGCCCGCCGGAGCAGATCACGACGTCGGCGCGCGCGACCGCCGCACGCAGCGCGGAGGTGATATCGTCCTGGGTATCGCAGCAGCTGGTCATCCATCGCGTCGTGATGTCGAGGTCCCAGAGCCGCTGGGCCAGATACGACGAGTTCGTGTCCACGATCTCGCCACGGCACAGCTCGTCGCCGATCGTCACGATCTCTGCTCGCATCGCTTGGAACTCTACCCGGTTCGGTTGACGCGACACCGCCCTGCCTCCTATGATTTCGGTGGACTACGGGGCCCTCACTCGCTCGATTTATGAAGATCCGCTACGCGGCAAAAACGGACGTCGGGATGAAGCGGACGCACAACGAGGACTACTTCTCGTTGATCGAAGACGAGCAGCTGTTTCTCGTCGCGGACGGCATGGGCGGACACGCGTCCGGCGAGGTCGCATCGAAGATGGCGGCCGAGACGATCGGCGAGTTCTATCAACGCACGCGCGAGGACGAGGACGCGACCTGGCCGTACAAGATGGACCGTTCGCTGTCGTACATCGAGAACCGCCTGGTGTGCGGCATCAAGCTCGCGAACCTGCGCATCTTCGAGACCTCGAACCGCGACCTTCGCTACAAGGGCATGGGCACCACGATCGTGAGCTGCCTGGTCTCGGGCGACAAGATCTACGTCGGCCATGTCGGCGACTCGCGGGTGTATCGCGTGCGCGATAGCGCGATCGCCCAGCTCACCCGCGATCACTCGCTGCTCGAGGACTACAAGGAAGCCAAGCCCGACATGACGGAAGAGGAAGAGCGCAACTTCCCCCACAAGAACGTCATCACGCGCGCGCTCGGCATGCGCGAGACCGTCCAGGTCGATATCCGCTCGCACCAGATCAAGAGCGGCGACGTCTACATCCTGTGCTCGGACGGGCTGTCGGGCATGGTCACGGATGACTCGATCGCGGAGATCGCCTCGACCTCGAAGAGCCTCGAGCGCGCGGTCGCCGAGCTGGTCGATGCGGCGAACCGCAACGGCGGCACCGATAACATCACGACGCTGCTGTTGCAGTGTCTCGCAGCGTAGCCCCCGGCTACACTGCGACGATGACCTACCGGACCACCGGCTCGATGACCGTCCAGGCGCGGTCACGCGTCCACGACGTCTCGACGACCTGGACCAAGATCGTCGCCGAGATCGAGGCGGATCCCGATGCGGTCGAGGCCGCGAAGGCGACGTTCACGGTCGACATGACCGCGTTCGACGCCGGGGACTGGCTGAAGAACCGCAAGCTGCGCAAGGACTTCGCGCTCGATCAGCACCCGACCGCAACGTTCACGCTCGACCGCGTGTCCGGCGTGGTGCGAGATGGGGCGAAGTTCGCTGCAACCGCCGAGGGCACGTTGCGCTGGCGCGGCAAGACCGTCCCGCTCAAGCTTGATGGGAGAGGTTCCCTCGATGCTTCCCACCTCAGCGCGTCTGCCTCGTTCGAGCTCGATATCAAGCTGCTCGGCCTCACCGCGCCGAAGTTCTTCATCGTCAAGATGGAGGACGTGGTGACGGTCGAGGTCACGCTGGTCGGAGTCGCAGCGTGAAGGCGGTGGGGCTAGTCGTCGCGATTTTGGCGGTCGCGGCGATCACGTCGGTCGCCGCGTGCGATGCCGGCAAGGTCGAACCCAACGGGCTGGGCAACTACAAGTTCGGCCACACCACGCGCGCGAACGTCCACGACGGCAACTGCCAGCCGACCGTGCTGCGCGATGGCCGCAAGGCGATCTGGTGCTTCGCGCTACCGCCGATCAAGGTCGGCAAGCGGGTCGCCGAGGTCGATACCTACTTCCTCGCGATGCCGCCGTATACCGAACAGACCGCGCCGCTGATCGAGATCCAGCTCAAGGTCCGTGGCTGCGTCGAGGACGAGGCCGAGCGCTGGATGCGCGAGCGGTTCGGTCCGCCGATCGAGACCAAGTCGACGCGCGAATACTGGAAGAACTCGTTCCTGTGGGCCGCGGCGTTCCTGCCGAGCGAGCCCGGCCGCTGCATCATCCACATTCTCCCGCTCGCGGAGAATGCCGAGATCGAGCGCCTCAAGGCGGAGTAGCCGGCCGGCGAGCCGGCGCGTGATCAGTCCTTCGCTTCGAGCTTCTCGACGCGCGTGCGGAGATCGGCGATCTCGTCACCGTGACGCGCGACCTCGTCGCCCTGACGCGAGGTCGTGTTCTTCGCGAACCGGCCAAGTAGCACCAGCTGCGTGCCGTAGTCGACCATCGTGTGCTCGATGACCTCGAGCCGTTGATTGGTGACGTCTACGCGATCGCCGAGACCTAGAACTGCGATGCGCAGCTCGCCAACCTCGCCGCGCAGCTCGCCAACCTCGCCGCGCAGCTCGCCGAGCTGACGCGTCGTATCCTGCCGGAACGCGCGAACCTCGCCGCGCAGCTCGCCGAGGATGTGCAGGGTGAGATCCTGATCCGCCATCGAATGCCTCCAGTCTACGGCCGAACCCCTTGCACCTCCAATGCCATTCGCAACCACGCGGTTTCACTGGCGCGGATGTCCGAGCGGTCCGGCACGCGGACGTTCGTGGCCGAGCGTCGCCGGACTACATCGCGGGCGTCGTGATCGCCCAGTCGGCTTCGAACTGCTGCTGGATGATCGCGGCCTGATCGGGCTCGAACACGAGCGCGCCGACCTCGCGGTTCGCGGTCATCGAGGTCGTCGACATGTTCTCGCTGCCGACGAACGCGACGCCGTCGGCGACGAGCAGCTTCGCGTGGAGGTAGAACTGCTGCACGGCGTACTTGACCGGGATGCCGCGCGCCGCCATGAACGCCGCGACCCCGGCGTTCTGGGTCGTATCGTTTGGATCTTCGACGATCACGCGCACCGTCACGCCGCGGCTCGCGGCGGTGCCGATCGCGTTCTGGATCGTCGCGTCGGCGATGTACATGACCTCGACGTCGAGCGTGTGCTGCGCGCCGTTGATGTGATCGAGCACGCGCTGGAACGAGTTGACCGGGGAGATGATCATCCGCGTGCAGGTCAGATCGGCGGCCGGCGGCGTCTTGCCCTGGGCGAGCAGCCAATCCATCTCGAACACGTTCTGGACGTCGGTGACGTCCTCGGGATCCTGATCGACGAAGCCGTAGTTGCGCTCCTTGGTCATCGCATCGGGGTTGAAGTTCATCGACATCACGATCGCGGTCGAGCGATCGATCACGAGGTACTTCGCGTGCGAGTACTGATACACGCTCGACGAGGGCTTCCACTGGACGCCGCCGTTGCTGAGGATCGTCTCGATCGACTTGTTCGCCGCCTCGTCGGGATCGAGGATCACGCGGATCGCGAGGCCGCGCTGGCGCGCCGCGACCAGGTGCTGCGCGAGATCCTTGACCGAGAACAGATACATCTGGAGGTCGAGCGAGTGCTGGGCCCCATCGATCGCGGCCGCGATCCGATCTTGCAGCCCGGTGGGCCCGATGAACGCCTGCACCGGCACCGTCCGCGGCGTCAGCGGCGTACAGCCGGTGCCGTCGACGCCATCGGGTGGCGAGTCGGCCGGCGCGTCCTCGAACGCATCCCCGCCCTGGCGGCACGCGACGGCCAGCAGCGCGAACAACACGACAGCGCCCCGCATCCAATCGCCACTATGCCCGGCGGGTTTGGACGCTCAAAGCGAAAACCGCGCGGCTACTTCTTCTTCTGGAGCTCGTTGGGACAACTGCCACTCGCACCGGCGCCGTACTTCGGACACACCCCGTACAGCTCGTGGCGATGGCGCAGCACGGTGAAGCCGCCGAGCCGGGCCGCGATGCGTTCCTGCAAGCGCTCGATCTCGTCGTCCTCGAACTCGAGGATGAGGCCGCAGCGGATGCAGATCAGGTGATCGTGGTGGTCGCCGACGACCTCGTAGCGCGCCTGACCATCACCGAACTGGCGCTCGACCGCGAGCCCGGAATCGACGAGCAGCTTGAGCGTGCGGTAGACCGTCGCGTAGCCGACCTTCGGGTGGCGCTTGCGGACCTTGGTGAGCAGCTCGTCGATCGAGACGTGGTCGCGCGTGCGCAGGAACTGCTCGACGATCGCCTCGCGCTGCGCGGTGGTGTTCAGCCGGTGATCCGTGATGTACGAATGCCACCGATCCTTGAGCTCGTCCGTGTCGTTCGGCCGGAAGTCCGAGCGCTCGCCCATGGGTTTCAGCTTCCCTGCAACTACCCGGTCCGTCAAGCGATCTCGCAGGGATGACTTTTCAGTTCGTGACGGCTATGGTCCGTCGCGTGGCAGACGCCGATCCCGGATTCGACGCGATCTTGACGCGGCTCCGCGAGGTCGTCACGCGCCTGGAGTCCGGCGAGCTCTCGCTCGAGCAATCGCTCGCGGTCTACGAGGAGGGCGTCCAGCTCGCGCGCAAAGGCCAGCAGCTGCTCGCCGCCGCCGAGCAGCGCGTCGAGATCCTGGTCAGCACGTCGGGCGGGGGCGGGGGCGGGATCGAGACCGTGCCGTTCGACGAGACCCACAACCCGTGAGCCGCGTGCTGCCGTGACGGCGACGCTCGCACCTGCCTCCGCGCCGAAGCAGCTCGCCGCGTTCCTCGACGACATCCGCACGCTCGTCGATCACGAGCTCGATCGGCGGTTGCGCCCGCCCGCCGACGATCCGGGCCGCCTCGTCGAGGCGATGCACTACGCGGCGACCGGGCCGGGCAAGCGCCTGCGCCCCGCGATCCTGATCGCGGCCGCCGAGGCGTGCGGCGGCACCCGTGAAGCCGCCCTGCCCGCCGCCGCCGCGCTCGAGATGCTGCACGCGTACACGCTCGTGCACGACGACCTGCCCGCGATGGACGACGACGTCGAGCGCCGCGGCCGCCCGACCGTGCACGTCGCGTTCGGCGAGGCGATCGCGATCCTCGCCGGCGATGGGCTGCTGACCGAGGCGTTCGCCGCGCTCGCCGAGCTCGGACCGCATGCGGCCGATGCGGTCCGGGTGCTGGCGCAGCGCGCCGGCCGCGCCGAGCTGTTGCGCGGCCAGGCGATCGATCTCGGCTTCGAGGCGCTTCATGCACGGGCTCAGGCCCGCGCACCCGAACCCGCGGGGGCCGGCGCGGTGCCGCGCACGCTCGCCGACATCGAGCGCATGCACGCCGCGAAGACCGGCGCCCTGTTCGCGGCCGCGGGCGAGCTCGGCGCGATCGCGGCCGGCGCCCCTTCCGTGTTATGCGCCTCACTCGGTCGCTATGGCCTCGCGATCGGCATCGCGTTCCAGCACGCGGACGATCGCGATGACGCGGAGCTCCTCGACCACGCCGGCGCCGCGGCGGCTCGGATGCGCGAGCTCTGCACGGCCGCCCGCGCCGAGCTTGCCCCACTCGGCACGCGCGGGGCGCTCCTCGATGCGATCGCGTCGTGGATCCTGGGACGTGCGTGAAAGCTCGTTGATTTCGGCCCGGTTCCCAGCGTACCAATGGGAGTGACCGACGAGTGGGACGAGGATACAGGGACGACCGACTTCGAGGAGCTGCCGAGCTCCGGCGGCACCCACCGGCGGGCGTGCCTCACGATCCTGACCGGCACGCTGTCGGGTCAGCTGTTCAAGGTCAGCAAGGGCCAGCTCACGATCGGCCGCTCGCCGCACGCCGAGCTCCGGCTCGATGACGATGGGATCTCCCGCAACCACGCCCGGATCCGGAGCGAGACCAACCGCGCGTGGATCGAGGACATGGAGAGCCGCAACGGCACGTTCGTCAACGGCGAGCGGATCAAGGATGCGGTCGAGCTCAAGGATGGCGACAAGGTCCAGGTCGGCCGCGGCACCGTGCTGCGGTTCGGCTTCCAGGACGCGCTCGACGAGACCTTCCACGAGAACTTGTTGTCGTCGGCGCTGCGCGATGGCCTGACCAAGCTGTTCAACAAGCGCTACTTGATGGACCGGCTCGACAGCGAGCTGAAGTTCGCGATCCGCCACGAGACCTCGCTATCGCTGCTGTTGCTCGACATCGATCACTTCAAGAAGATCAACGATACCCACGGCCACCTCGCCGGCGACGCCGTGCTCGCGAACCTCGCGCAGGTGCTCGGCCGCGCGGTGCGCAACGAGGATGTGGTCGCCCGGTTCGGCGGCGAGGAGTTCGCGATCATCCTGCGCGCGATCGGCATCGAGCCCGCGGTCCAGATGGCCGAGCGCCTGCGCCGGCTCGTCGAGGCGACCTCGGCGCAAGCCGGCGGCAACGCGCTCAAGTCGACCGTGTCGATCGGCGTCGCCGGGCTGCCATCGACCCAGGTCAAGACGCCCGAAGAGCTCGTCGAGATCGCGGACAAGGCGCTCTACCGCGCGAAGGCGGACGGCCGCAACTGCGTCCGCCGGGCGTGACGGCAGCTAGAATTTGTCCATCGAGATCCGCGTTGCTAGGGTCTACGGATGCGGCCATGGCTGTTGATTCTGGCGATCTGCGCCTGTTCGGGTGACGACTCGCATCGCCACGTCTCGGAGCCCAAGGCGCCGCTCACGCCGAATGTTCGGGCGGACGCCGGCCCGCCGGGTGCGCCCGGCACGCTCTCGGAGGCGATGGCGAGGTCGTACTGGACGACACCCGCCGAACAGGCCGGCCTCGCCGCGTTCACCGCGAAGGACTTCGCGACCGCGAAGACCGCGCTGACCGCCGCGCGCGCCGCGATCAAGGACGGCAACGATCCGAAGGTGCCGCGGCTCGAGCTCCTGCTCGGGCTCACCGATGCGGCGCTCGACGACGCGGCCGGCTCGGCCGCGCACCTCGCGATCGCGTACAAGGCGCTGCCCGAGCTCGGCGACTATATCGGCTATCACCTCGCGCGCTCGCTGTGGCTGGCCCATGACCCGGCCGCGATGGCGATCGCGCAGAGCATCGCGAAGGACTCGATCGTCGGCCCCGAGGCCGAGATCCTGGTCGGCGATCTCGTGCGCGCCAAGGCCGACTGGCCCGCGGTCGAGGCGTACTACCGCGGCTACCTCGCGAACCACCCGCACGGCCCGTTCCGCAGCGAGGCGCGCTTCGATCTTGCCGAGGCGCTCGCGAAGCAGGGCACGACCCCGCAGGGCTCGACCCCGCAGGGCGGTCTGAAGGAGTCGATCGAGCTCGATCGCCAGATCACGATCGACGATCCGCTGTCGTCGTGGAGCACCAAGGCGACGACCGCGCTCGCCGGACAGACCGTGGCTCCACTGACCGGCGCCGAGCACCTCACGCGGGGCATGGTGCTGTTCGACAACATGCGCAACCCGGAGTCGGAGCAGGAGTTCGCCGATGCGCTCGCCGATCCGAAGCTGTCGGCCAAGGACACGTGCATCGCGAGCTATCACCGCGCGCAGAGCCGGTTCAAGGCGCGCGATCGCAAGGGTGCCGCGCCGATGTTCGACGCCGCCGCGGCCGCGTGCAAGGCCGCCCGCAACACCGACCTCGAGATCAAGAGCCACTATCAAGCGGCGCGCTCGTACTCGTTCATCGGCCAGCACGAGACCGCGATCCAGCACTACAAGCAGGCGCAGACCATCGACCCGAACCACAGCTACGCCGACGACGCGACGCTGCGCGAGGCCGAGGAGTGGGCCTCGCTCGGCAACGGCGCGATGGTCGACAGCACGCTCGCCGCGCTCCCCGCGAAGTATCCCACCGGCGACACCATCGCCGAGGCGATGTGGCGGCTCGGCTTCCGCGCGTGGCGCGAGCACCGCGTCGACGACGCGATCAAGTGGTGGAACGAGCAGATCCGGCTGGTGCCGCACGACGACAACTGGTTCGGCGAGGGCCAGCCCCAGTACTGGCTCGGCCGCGCGTACGCGAGCAAGCAGGACCTGCCGCACGCGATCGAGAAGTGGACCGAGACCGTCAAGACGTACCCGCTGTCGTACTACGCGTTGCTCGCGCTCAACCGGTTGCGCGAGGCCGCGCCGCACGAGTTCCAGGCGCTGGTCGCGGAGCTCGCGAAGGATCCACCCGGCTTCGATCCGAAGGCGCCGGCGTTCGCGTTCAAGGCGCGACCGGAGTTCGGCACGCCCGGGTTCCACCGCGCGATGGAGCTGCTGCGGATCGGCCTGGGCGAACCGGCCGAGAAGGAGCTCAAGAAGCTCGGCCTCACCACGCCCGGGGACCGCAAGCGGGTCGACGATCCCGACAAGCTCGAGAAGCTGTGGGCGATGGCGTTCCTCTACGACCGCGCCGGCCGGTTCGCGACCTCGATCTGGCCGACGCGCTGGCACGCCCTCGACTACCGGCGCGCGTGGCCGACCGGCGCGAACCGCGCGAAGTGGTTGATCGCGTACCCCAAGGCGTACTGGGCGCTGTTGACCAAGTACGCGAACATCAACCACGTGCCGATCGCGATGCAGATCGGCATCGTGCGCGAGGAGAGCGGCTTCGACCCGCTCGACGAGAGCTACGCGAACGCGATCGGCCTCACCCAGATGATCCCGTCGACCGCACACGACAACGCGCCCAAGGGCGTCGATCCGACGCGCGAGTACCTGCGCGACCCGGAGCACAACGTCACGGTCGGCTCGCACTTCCTCGGCGGGCTGTACAAGAAGTGGCACGACTTCACGTTGCTCGTGCCGACCTCGTACAACGCGGGGCCGGCCGGCGTGACCAAGATGCTGCGCGCGCGCGGGACCTGGGATGCCGACGAGTTCGTCGAGGGCATCGTCGACGATCAGGCGCGCAACTACACCAAGCGCGTGCTCGATAGCTTCTTCACGTACACGTACCTGTACGAGGGTACGGTGCCGGAGATCCCGAACAAGATCCCGCCCGAGCTACTGCCGAAGAAATAGGTACCAGTACGCGGCGGCGCCGGCGACGACCAGCACCAGCACCACGACGAACCCGACGCGGGGCCACGCGGACCGTCGGGGAGCCACCGGCAACACGCTCCTGCCGACGACCACGCCGTCGGTGTCCTGGGGGCTGCGCCTGCCCGCGGCGACCGCGCCGCGCTTGGCGGGTGCGACCGCTGCGACCACGGTGGCCGGCGTCGGATCGGGCTCGCCGCCGCGCGCGTGCCGCCGGGTGATCGGCGAGGGCGTCGGAGTCAGCAGCTCGTCGGGCTCGATCGTCACCGGCCGCTGGTCGCTCGGATCCCCGAGCATCTGGATGACCTCGGACAGGCCACTGACGTCCTTGCGCACCGCCTGCGTGAACGCCCACTCCGTCCACTTCGCGAGGCCCTCGCGGCCCGGCGCCATCTGGACCTCGCGCGCGAGGTTGACGAGCGCGGCGCGCATCGCCCCCGCGCTCTGCCAGCGCAGCCCGGGATCGCGGGACAGCGCGGTCATCACGATATCGTCGAGCGCGAGCGTGACCGAAGGGTTCCACCGCGACGGCGGCTGGATCGGCATCTCGCGCAACATCGTGATGATCTCGTACTCGTTCGGGTGATCGAACAGCCGCTTGCCGGTGAGCAGCTCGTGCGCGATCACCCCGACCGCGAACAGATCCGCGCGGTGATCGAGGCGGCCGAGCGTGTACTCCGGCGCCATGTAGCTCAGCTTGCCCTTGATGATGCCGGCCTTGGTCGCGCGGCTCGCGTTGACCTTCGCGAGCCCGAAGTCGATCAACTTCACGACCCCCGAGCTCGACACGATGATGTTCGCGGGCGTGACATCGCGGTGGACGATGCCGAGCGCGACGCCGTGGTCGTCGACGAGGTTGTGCGCGTAGTCGAGCGCGTCGCACACCTGGATCAAGATCTCGAGGACGTGGACGATCGGCATCGCCCCGGCGGCGCGCTCGCACTGGCGCACGACCTGGCGCAGCGTCGGGCCGGGCACGAGCTCCATCGCGATGAAGTACGTGCCATCACGGATCCCGAGGTCGTAGGTCTGCGCGATGTTCTGATGGCGCAAGTGGCTCGCGAGCTTGGCCTCGCGCGCGAACGACTCGGTGACCTCGGGATCGTCGAGCAGGTGCGAGAGCATGCGCTTGAGCGCGACCCGCTTGCGAAACCCACCGGCCGAGAGCGACTCCGCGCGATGCACCGTCGCCATCCCGCCCTTACCGAGCAGCTCGTACACGAGGTACGTGCCGAACTTCTCCGGCTCGCTCATCGATCGGACACCATCACTCGGGCACCATCACTCGGGCACCCTCACTCGCGCCATCCATCGCGCACCACCGGTCGAAGTGTACGTCACTTCGGTGGCATGCGAAGCGCGCCGTCGAGCCGGATGGTCTCGCCGTTGAGGTAGCCGGTATCGACGATCGCCGCGACCAGCGCGGCGTACTCGGCCGGAGCGCCGAGCCGCTTCGGGAACACGACATCGCGCGACAGCGCCGCCCGGACTTCTTCGGACAGCCCGCCGAGCATCGGCGTATCGAAGATGCCCGGGGCGATCGTCACGACGCGGATCCCGGCGGGGGCGAGATCGCGCGCCGCCGGCAACGTCATGCCGACGACGCCGGCCTTCGACGCGGCGTAGGCGATCTGACCGATCTGGCCGTCATAGGCGGCGACCGAGGCCGTCATCACGATCACGCCGCGCTCGCCGGTTTCGAGCGCCTCGGTCCTCGCGATCGCGGCGGCCGCGAGGCGGAGCACGTTGAAGTGGCCGACGAGGTTGATCGCGATGACCTTCTGGAACAGCTCGAGGTCGTGCGGCTTGCCGGTCTTGTCGAGCGTGCGCGCGGCCCAGCCGACGCCCGCGCACTGCACGACGACGCGCAGCGGCCCGAGCGCGCTCGCCCGGGCGACGGCCGCCTCGACCTGCGCGGCATCGGTGACATCCGCCTGCGCGAACGTGGCGCCCGAGCCGGCGAGCTCGCTCGCGAGCTCCGCGCCGCGCTCGTCGCGGTCGACGATCACGACCTTCGCGCCACCTTCACTCAGGCGACGAACCGTGGCGGCGCCGAGCCCGGAGGCACCACCCGTGACGAGCGCGACATGACCTGGCAGCTTCATGGCGACCACCATACTACGTGGCATGCTCCGCGGATGAAGACCGCACTCGCGCTGGTCGTGGGGTTGACGGCGGCGGCGCATGCCGACTCGCGGGCCTGGTCGATCGGCAAGACCGTGATCGGCCCGTCCGCGACGATGGTCGGCGGCCTCAGCGCGAGCAGCCTGCGGTCGAGCGAGGTCTACGCCAAGCTGGTCCCCCTGTTGATGGCCAGGGCCGGCGAGGTCAAGGACGCGCTCGATTCGATCGAGAAGGCGTGCAAGCTCGACGTACTCGCCGCGATCGACTCGGTCGCGTTCGGCGTCGATCGCACCCAGGCCGGATCGATCGTGATCGCGCTCAAGGGCACCAACCACAAGGCGCTCGATGCGTGCGCGCGTGCGCGTGGCACCGCCGACCACAAGCCGGTCACGATCACCACCGAGGGCAAGCTCACCAGGTACGAGGGCATGACCGACCAGCCGATGTACGTCCGATGGCTGGCGAGCGATGTGGTCGCGATCTCGACGACGCCGGACGACAAGGCGGTCACGACCAAGCTGCTCGGTGGCGGCGTGACGTCATCCAAGCCGCTCAAGGCCGGCCTCGCGGCGACCGACAAGAGCGCGAGCGCGTGGTGGGTCTATAGCGACGAGCACGACCTCCCGAACATGGCCGGCAAGCTCGAGCAGATCTGGGGCAGCGCGAAGGTCAAGGCCAAGCAGATCGAGTTCACCAGCCACATGGTCACGGACTCGCCCGCATCGGCGCAGGCGTTCGCGGACGAGGCGAACAAGCAACTCGCGGCCGCGCAGACCGGCGGCTCGCAGGCGCTCCAGACCGCGCTCGCGCACGTGACCATCAAGCTCGACCACGGCATGGTCGCGGCCTCGGGATCGATCACCTCCGACGACGTGTTCCCGCTGCTGATGAGCGCGATGATGTAGCGCGGCCGGCGCCGGCCCGCCGCCGCCGAGCGACGCCCAGCGACGACTAGAGGTCGTCGCAGACGGTGCCGACCGTGCCGTACACGCCGAGGCTGCGATAGATCAAGTGGCGGTTGTCCATCGGCACCAGCTCGGTGAGCTCGACCTTCTTGCCGCCCTTGACCCAGTATGCGGTGTTCGATTTCTTGTCGGAGATGATCTTCAACGAGCCGCCCTTGGTCGCGAAGATGAAGCCGCCGGAGTCCTCGACCACGTTGGTCATGCCCAGCTCCTTCATCGCGCCCTTCTCGCCGACGAACACCCGATAGCCCTGACCGCCGTACTCCTCGCGGAGCTCGTCGACGAAGTAATAGATGCCGTCGTCGTCGCGCGCGAGGAAGCGGGTCTGGCGCTGCCACAGCGGCGGATAGAACGTGGCCTTCGCGAAGAACACCTTCGCTTCGTCGGCCTTGAGCTGGGTCAACACGCGCAGGTCCTTGACGCCGCACTGCACGGTGAGCCGACCGTTCTTGGTCTCGACCTCGGCCTGCTGCAGCGTGGTCACGCGGGGCGCCCAGATCGACCAGTCGTAGCCGCCCTGGGGGTCGGAGCTCGCTCCGATGATGCGCTGCTGATACAGGGTCTTGGCGTCGCCGTAGAACACCCACGCGCCGGCATCGTCGAACGAGAACGCGTTCGCGACCGGCACGACGTAGTACTGGCCGAGATCGTCCTTCCAGACCTCGAGCTTGCCGGCGTTCGCCTTCGCGTCGATCGGCTTGGGCTTCTTGTTGTCGACGACCCGGTTGCCGCCGGCGCCGGCCGATCCGGCTACCGCCACCGCCATCGAGAGCGCGATCAAAATTCGTCGCATGGGGTCCCCAGGAATGAATACACGCCGAGCTCGGCCCAGATGATCCGCGAGTTCGCGTCGGGATCGAGGATCGTCAGCGGGACCTTCTTGGCGCCCTTGATCCAGGACGCCTGGTCCTTCTTCGGATCGGAGCCGTCGATCACGAACCGCACGTCCCCGCTCTTGGTGGCGTAGACCTCCCCGCCGGTATCGCGCGCGACGTCGGTGAGTGGGAGTTGTTTCATCGCGCCCTTCTTGCCCACGAACACGCGATAGCCCTGCCCGCCGTACGCCTTCGCGACCTCGTCGACGTAGTAGTAGACCCCCGCGTCGTCACGCGCGAGCAGGTGGGCGCGGCGCGTGATCCCGCTCGACAGGAACTGCAGCTTGCCGATCACGAGCTTCGCGCGATCGGCGGGCACGGCCTCGAGCTTGGCGTGAGCCACGTTGCCGCACCAGCGCTCGAACGTGCCGTCTTCGTTGCGCTGGATCGACGCCGGCGACATCCCGGAGATCCGCGGCGCCCACGTGCCGATACTCCACGCATCACCGTTCGCGCTGCGGGTGACGATGATCTGCTCGTACGCCTGCTTGCCGTTCGCGGCGAAGAACACGCGCGGGGTGCTGCCCGGAAGCACGACGTAGGTCCCACCCTGTGGGTCCTCGAACGCGAGCAAGTGGTCCTTGATCGGCTTGATGTCGACGGCGGTGGGCTTGGGGTCACCACCTGCCACCGCCACCGCGCACGTCAGGCACAGGACGGAGATCGCGGCACGTGCACGCATCGTCGGGACATTATACGCTCAAGCTGGATGGAGAATTCACTCGCCCGCTCGCAGGTCGAGGTGGGGTCCGTCATCGACGAGACCTACATCATCGAGGGGCTGCTCGGGCGCGGCGGCATGGGCGCGGTCTACCTCGCGAGCCACCGCCGGCTGCAGGGCAAGAAGGTCGCGATCAAGATGCTGCACGCGGATCTCGGCGGCGACGAGATCCTCGCGCGGTTCAAGCGCGAGGCCGACATCGCCTCGCAGCTCGACCATCCGAACATCGTCAAGGTCGAGAACTACAACAAGCTGGCCGATGGCACGCCCTACATCGTCTACGAGTACCTGCAGGGCGAGTCGCTCGCGCAACGCCTCGCCGAGGTCGGCGCGCTACCGCTCGAGACGGTGTTCTCGATCCTGCGCCAGGTCGGCTCGGCGCTGGCGGCCGCGCATCGCGCCGGCATCGTGCATCGCGATCTCAAGCCCCAGAACCTGTTCCTGCAGCCGAGCGAGGTCGACGGTCGCGCGGTCGAGGTCGCGAAGGTGCTGGACTTCGGGATCTCGAAGATGTTCGGGTCGCAGACGGTCAAGACCCAGGAGGCGACCCTGCTCGGCACGCCGCAGTACATGGCGCCGGAGCAAGCGACCGGGCAACACTCGAACGTCGACCAGCGCACCGATATCTTCGCGCTCGGCACGATCGTCTACGAGATGATCTCGGGCCGCTCGGCGTTCTCCGGCGCGAACATTCCGGAGGTCGTGTTCAAGGTGGTCTACGAGCAGCCCACGCCGCTGGCGCAGGTCGCGCCGAACCTCGCTCCGGCCCTGGTCGACGCGATCGGCAAGGCGATGGCGAAGGTGCCGGCGGATCGCTACGCGACGGTCAACGAGTTCGTCGAGGCGATGACGGGCTCGCCGCTGTCGCTGTCACTGGTGCGCAAGCCGAAGGTCTCGGGCACACCGGTGGCCTCGGGATCGCCGAGCCAGGACTCGAAGAACAGCTCCAACGATGCCTTCGCGCAGACGATGGGCTCGGGCGATCACGGGTTCTCGCCGGCCCGGGAGACGCTCGACATGCCGCCGCCGGTGAGCGTGTCGCCGAACGGCGTGCCGGTGCCGCTCGCAGAGGTCGCGAGCGCGTCGACGGTCGCGCAGGTCGCGGCGCCGGCGGTGCCCGTCGGGCCGGCCGGGCCAGCCGGGCCAGTCATGCCAGTCGGGCCAGTCATGCCAGTCGGGCCAGTCGGGCCAGCGGGGCCAGTCATGCAAGTCGGGCCGGTGGTGACGCCGGTGTCGGGCGACAAGCCCGCACGCGCGAAGCGCCGTAACGCCGGCATGATCGCGGCGATCGCGATCGGCGCGATCGTGCTCGGCGGCGGCACGGTCTACCTGACGATGCGTGGCTCGCACGAGGATCCGGAGCTCGCGATGCGCCAGCGGTCCTCGCGGCACGAGCACGCGCCCGTGGAGAAGGCGCTGGTGACGGCGGCCCGGCCGCCCGAGCCGCCCGTCGAGCCGCCCGAGCCGGCCGCCAAGCCGCCCGAGCCGGCCGTCAAGCCGCCCGAGCTGGCCGTCAAGCCGCCCGAGCCGGCCGTCAAGTCGCCCGAGCACGCACCCGCCAAGCCGATCACCAAGCCGGCCGCCAAGCCGGCGGGCAAGCCCGCTGGCGAGCCGGCCCAGGACGAACCCGAGGACGACCTCGTCAAGCAACGGATCGCGGAGGCCGAGGCCGCGTATCGCGCGAACGATCTGGTCAAGGTCGAGCGGCTCACCAACTCGATCGTCACCGGCGATGCCGCCAAGGCGCCGGCCAAGGCCCACGCGCACGCGCTGCGCGGCATCGTGCAGTGCGTGCTGCACAACAGCGAAGAGCAGGCGCGGATCGATCTGCGCCAGCTCGAAGGCTATCCGCGGATGCGCCAGCGCTTGCTCGCGGCGTGTCACGCCGAAGGCCACCTGACCTCGGATTAGCTGGGATTCGCGGCTATGCCGATCACATGACCGCAACCGGAATCGATGTTCTCTCCGGCGAGCCCGAGCCCGGGTCTGCGGATCTGCGGATCTGCAGTGACCACGCCACCGACGAGCCGAAGCTCGGGCTCGGGCTCGGGCTCCCGCCTTGGCTCGGGCTCGATCGACGCGATGTACGTGATCGGGATGATTGGCTCGGCACGCGCTGCGCGCGGGTGAGTAACTGTCCGGCCGCGGGTCAGTGGATCAACACCAGCACGCGGCGCTCGCCGGTTCGCGACGCGACGGTGAGATCGACGTACTGGCGATCGTGCGGATCGATCACGGTGCCGGCATCGAGGTTACCCAGGACCGGTCGATCGTCGACCGAGGTCACGCGCTCGTCGGGCGCGAGGTGGACGAGCTCCGCGATCTGCGTCGCGGTCAGGCCGGGCGCGACGTCGATGATCGTCGGCGCGGACCGCACCGCGACGAGCTCGCGTTCGTGCTCGACCCGGACCCGCTCGAACGGGTGCTGCGCGAGCAAGCAGACACACGCACCGAGCAGGCCGACCGAGAGCGCGCGAAACAGCAGCATGGCGGCGGATGTTGCAACGCCGCGGCCAGCCCCCAGGCGTCGCGACTACGGCTAGTTACCTCGGCAGCGGCGCCAGTCTGGCAACCCGCGGCGAGCTGCCGGCGACTCGTAGTCACTTCGGCGGGCGGTGGTCGCTCGTGGTCGCTCAGTCGTTGATCTGTTGCGACAGGTAGTTCTGCTCGCCGACCTGGCGGATCAGCTCGAGCTGCGTCTCGAGCCAATCGGCGTGGGCTTCCTCGGACACCAGGATGTTCGTCATCAGATCTTCGGTCGCGTTATCGCCGCTCTTGCGGCACGCCTCGATCCCCTGGTTGAGAAACTTGATCGCCGAGTACTCGAGCTGGACGTCGGTCTCGAGCTGTTCCTTGACGGTCTCGCCGACCTGGATCTTGTGATAGCGCTGCATGTTGGGCACGCCCTCGAGGAACAAGATCCGATCGATCACGAGCTCGGCGTGCTTCATCTCGTCGATCGACTCGTCACGAACCTTCTTCGCGAGCCGGTCGTAGCCCCAGTTGCGGCACATCTTCGCGTGGATGAAGTACTGGTTGATCGCGGACAGCTCGTTGGTGAGGAGCTGGTTCAAGAGGTTCAGAACCTCCTCGTTACCCTTCATGTGACCTCGCCTTCAGCGCGACCTTAGCGACACGAGATCCGAGGCACAATCGCGGGTGGCCGCGTTTGCACAGCCGCGCGCCTGGAGGCGCTCGCGCAGCTCGTCCTGGCACATGCCACAGCCGGTGCCCGCGCGGCAGCGCTGCCCGATCTCCTCGACCGTGCGCGCGCCCTCGTCGATCACCGCGTCGATATCGCGGTTCGAGGCCGGGTAACACATGCAAACGATCATCGGATGAATTTGATAATGCATTTCAAAACCGCTTTCGTCAAGGGCCGGTGTGCGCGCCCCGGTTCGGGGCCTCCGAGCACGGTTTTCTGGCGTTCAAGCGGTTGGAATGCTTAGCTCCCGGGGTGCTCGTCCGAGCCTCGCTCGTTTCGGTGATGCTGCTCGCCTGCAAGGCCGGCAACCCACCCCCGCCGCCGGCCCGCACCGATCTCATCGTCGTCTCGCCCGGCGTGTTGCCGCGGCGCGTGCTGCGCTATCACCTCGCGAAGGGCACCAAGACCACGTTCGAGCTCGATCTCGAAGGCACGCTCGTCGCGGGCGAGATCACGAGCGCGTCGCCGCCGCTGACGTTCGCGCTCTCGATCGCGGTCGACGACGTGCTCCCCGACGGCCGGATGAAGCTAGCGACGACGGTGCTGGGCATGACCGCACACGCCGCGTCCGACCAACCCGGCGCGCCGCGCGCCAACGCCGACGCGGCGGCGCTCGCGGGCCTCGTGCTGACGGCCACGCTGTCGCCCGACGGCACGATCGCCGACGTCCACGTGGCATCGGCGGCGGCGCAGGACTCGGGGTCCGCGGCGGCGGCGCAGGACTCGGGGTCCGCGGCGCTGGCGCCGGGCTCGGGGTCCGCGGCGCCCGGACCGCTCGACGCGTCCGCGCGTGCGCTGATCGATCAGCTCGTGCAGGCGCTGCCGAAGCTGGCGATGCCGCTGCCGCCGACGCCGGTCGGCATCGGCGCGAAGTGGCGCAGCGCGCGGTCGCTGGGTCCGATCAGCCCGCTCGCGTTGACCAGCGTGACGACGATCGATCTCGACGGCATCTCGGGCTCGACGCTGACCTACGAGCTGACCTCGACGGTGCACGGCGACGACCAGCACGTGACCCAGGATGGGGTCGAGGTCCAGGTCAAGGACATCACCGGGACGGCCACCGGCCACGGCACGTTCGATCTCGCCAAGCTCGCGCCGCTGGGGACGCTCGCCGCGGAGCTCCACATGGAGATGACGACCGGCAGCGATCGCACGCCGATGACGATGTCCCTCGAGATGCGGTCGCACTAAGGGGCGCACAGCGCGCCATAGCGCTTGCACGCCCCACCGCCGACCTCGTCGCAGTGGTGATAGAGGCCATCGCCGAACGAGAACATGCACGCGTTCGCCGGCGCGCACGCCCCGCCCCATCGCGTGCACGTGCCTTCGACCGGGGCCGAACAGAGCTTGTACGTGCGATCGGCCGCGTCGATCATGCAGCTCTGGGGCGGCGTGCACGCCGCACCGAAGTGAAAGCACACGCCGGCGCCGCCGGCGAGGCACGTGAAGTAGGTCGCGGTGCCCTGGTGGTAGGCGCACGTCGTGGTGAGGCATCCGACCTCCGGCGCGATCGCCACGGCGGCCGATCCGGCCCCTGACCCCGGGGTCACGCGCGCCGTGGTCGCGCTCCCCGATCCGGTGCCGGTGCCGTGCGGGGGCGGCTTGACCACGGTCGAAGTGCCTCCACAGCCGAACGCGACGAGGATCACCACGCGACAACGCACGCCTCGAATATAGCCGCAATACTCCCGAAATCCCGTCGCAGCGATGCGAACTCGGTGTAGCGTCGCAGCGATGCGGGGCCCTCGGTCTATCCTCGTTTATGGCCTCGGTCATGGCCTCGGTCGTGGCCTCGGTCGTGGCCTCGCTTGTGGCCTCGTTTGTGCGGGCACCGTGCTCGCCGGATGTAGCAGCGACACGGCGCTACCGATCCAGGCGCAGTGCAATCCGCTCGGGATCAACCACTGCATGACCCCGTGGCCGAATTCGGTGTTCGAGGTCGACGACGCGACCACCGTGACCGGCAAGAAGCTCGCGATTCCGGACCACACCCTGCCGACCAACTTCGACGGCGAGGTCGTCGATCCGGCGGGCTGGAACAAGGCCGATGGCTTCTCTCCCGCCGCGCCGATGGTGATGTCGTTCCCCGGCGGCGTCTCGGCCGAAGGGCTGCCGCCCGCGAGCGACATGAGCATCTCGCTCACGCCGGACAGCCCGACCGTCGTGATCGATATGACCACCGGCGAGCGCGTCGCGCACTTCGCCGAGATCGACATGCAGGCCGACGCCACGCCGGACTCGCAAGCGCTGTTCATTCGCCCGGCGCAGCGCCTGATCGGCGGTCATCGCTACGCGGTCGGGATCACGACGAAGGTCAAGGCGCGCGATGGCGGCGACCTGCCGATTCCACCGGGGTTCGCGGCGCTGCGCGACGGCAAGCACACCGATCACTCGCTGCTCGAGGCGATGCGCCCGCGGTTCGCCGAGGTGCTCGATGCGCTCGACACCGCGGGGTATGCAGCCTCGGATCTGGTCGTCGCGTGGGACTTCACGGTGGCCTCGGATGACTTCCTGCACCGCGACATGATCTCGGCCCGCGACCAGACGATCGCGCAGCTCCAGAACCATCCGATCGGCTTCACGATCCTGACCGACGCGCCGATCAACGACGGCTCGGTGATCAAGCGCCGGATCACCGGGACGCTCGACGCTCCGCTGTTCCTGACCAACGACGGCAAGTTTAACCCCGGCACGGTGATCGCGCGCGATGCGAACGACCTGCCCATGGTCCAGGGCTTCTATCAGATCCCGTTCTCCGCGATCGTGCCGGCCTGCGCGTACACGTCGCTGACCCCGGTCCCGATGGTGATCTACGGCCACGGCCTGATGGGCGACTCCCAGGAGACCACCGGTGGGGTCCAGCAGCAGACGGCCTCCGAGGACTGCCTCGTGTTCGTCGGCACGAACATGCGCGGCATGTCGACGCCCGACCTGCCCGCGGTGGTCTCGGCGCTCAACGACGCCAACCACGCCGACGAGGTGTTCGAGGTGCTCGAGCAAGGGCTCGCGAACCACGTCACGCTCGTGCAGGCGATGCGCACGACGTTCGCGACCCAGCTGTTCGTCGACGCCGCGAACGGCAACAAGTCCCTCGTCGATCCGACGCGGGTCTATTACTACGGCCTGTCGCAAGGCGCGATCTTCGGCACCGCGGTGATGGC
>JBDTEH010000163.1:0-63449 GCA_039922635.1 Kofleriaceae bacterium
GCGTGGATGATGGTCGTGTACGCGTCCAAGCTCGTGATCCAGAACGCCTACTTCATCCCCGTCGCGCTGATGAAGCGCGAGCTCCGGTTCAAGGAGCTCTCGGTGATCCGGATCATCGCGAACCTCGCGGAGTTCGCCGGCAAGATTGGGTTCGCCGCCGCGGGCTTCGGGATCTGGTGCTTCGTGCTCGGGCCGCTCGCGCGCGTCGTCGTCACCAGCGTCGGCGTGCAGCTCCGCCATCCCTGGCGTCCGCGCTGGCGCTTCGATCTGCGCGACGCGAAGGACTACATCTCGTTCGGGCTCAAGTCCTCGGGCTCGGCGATCTTGTTCGCGTTCTACACCAACATCGATTACCCGATCGTCGGCGCGTTCTTCGGCAAGGGTGCGCTTGGCCTGTATCGAATCGCGTACGAGGTCGTGCTCGAGCCGGTCCGGATCATCTCGGCGGTCGTCGTCGATATCGCGTTCCCGGTGTTTGCCAAGCTCCGTCACGATCCACCGGGCCTGATCGCGCAGCTGGTCTCGTTCACCCGGCTCAACCTCGTCGCCGTGCTGAGCTACGCGGCGATCATGCTGATCGCGGCCGAAGAAGTGATCGGCTTGTTCTTCCCCGAGTACCGTGGCGCCGAACCTGCGATCCGGATCCTGTGCGTCGTCGCGGTGCTGCGCGCCATCAGCTTCGTCGTGCCGCCACTCCTCGACGGCGTTGGTCGACCGGAGCGAACGTTCACGTACATGCTGATCGCGGCGGTCGTGCTGCCGATCTCGTACGTGGTCGGCGCGGTCGTGCTCGGCCCGTACCTCGGGTTCGAGGCGGTCGCGGTCGCGTGGGCCGTCGGCTACCCGATCGCATTCGCGGTCCTGATCTACCTGGCGCTCGCGACGCTGGGCTGGACGTTCAAAGCGTACCTGCGCGCGGTGATCGGCGTTATAGCGTGCACCCTGGCTGCTGGTGTGGCCGCGCTCGCGGTTCACCACTTCATCGGCTCGCTCGCGCCATCGTTGCGCCTCGCCATCACGGCGGCCGTGATCGTGACCGTGACCGGTGCGCTACTGACCACCCAGGGCTACCGCATGCGCCCGCGAAGCTGACCCGACGACGGAGTGGTCGCCGCGACGTTCGCTCGAGGTTGAGCTGTCGGCACCGGACGGTGCCCGCATGCGCCTGAACCTCCAGGCACGCACCGCACAGTACCTCCGCGAGGTGCTCGCGCTCACGCAGCGGCTCGGTTGGAGTCTCTCGATCCGTGCGCCTATAGTAGCTTCGTGATGTTCGGCAAATGGCTCAAAGCCCAAGGCGTGGTCCAAGCGCTCCGTTCGACTCGACGAGGACCGCACGGCATCACGATTCGTTGGGCGTACGTCATCGAGGTGATGCCGCCCCACGAACCCGCGTTCCGCGCAGAGGTGAAAGATCCAGTCTTCAACGGCAACTTCGTGACACCGGGCAACGGCGAGCACGTGCTCGTCGAATACAAACCCGGCGGCAAGGTGCGCTTCGACAAGTCCGATCCTCGTCGCAACAACCGCAAGCGGCGGTTAGCCGAACGAGCCAGAGAGGCCGCAGAGTTCAAGAAGAAGCTGACTCCGTAGCTGTCTCGAAGTACGCGCCGGTCGGCGCCAGCTAACTACCGGCCGTGCGCGACCTCGTACTTCTTACCGTTCAGGAGCAGCCCATCGGCGAGCTCGTGCGTGATGTGAAATTGCATGTGGCCGGCCCAGAACGGCGACGGCAAGTGGAACGGATTCTTCGCTGCGTTGACGAACGGCAGATACCTGCTGACGGTCAGGCCGAGCGCCGCATAGGCCTGGTGCTCTTCCGTGTCGGGATCCTTGCTGAACACGTGCTTCGCCGGCTGCACGCCATCGAAGTGATGCGCGACGATCGAGCTCGAGGTCAAGAACGTCGAATCGAGCTCCATGAGGAACGGTTTGAGGACGCGATCGTCGTGGACGTTCATCGCCTTCAAGTCTGCCCAGCCCGCGTTCGGCACCGCATCCATCAACATCTTCACCCACGCCACCGAGGCGCGCGTCGCGACCTCGACCGCCGGCACGTTGAGCTTGCGGACCGAGCTGTCTTTGTTGAGATCGCCGTGGTTCTCGTGGCCCTTCGACGAGCCATCGGGATACGCGCCCGAGTGGATGTCGATGCCGGCGAGCGCCTTCGGATCGACGTCGAAGAACACTGGCACCGGCTTGCCCTGCCCCGACCAATAGTTCACCCAGTTCGAGTGCGAGTAGAAATCCTGCACCGTGTGCAGACTCGCGCCGACGATGCCGAGCAACACGACGCGCCGAAAATTGCCCGTGAGCGACTTGTCGGCCGACCAGTGCTGCAGCGCGGTGATCGTGTTCTTGCGCAGTCGCGCCCAGTTCGCGATCACGTCGTCCGTCGTGAACACCGCGTCGAAGTGCATCCACTCGTACGACGCGTCGGCGACGAGCCCGAGCGCATCGACCTTGTGGTCTTGCAGCCATTCGTTCGCGATGTTGACGCCGGGGAACACGTCGGTCAGGTAGTTCTCGAACTGCGTGACGAGCCGCGAGTCGGCGTCGAAGCCGTTGGCCTCCATCGCCTTGCGCGTACATTCAGCGTGCCACCACGTGTCGAACGCGGCGGCGGGGCGAGGCGCAGCGAAGGTGACGAGACCAGCGGCGGCCACGACGGCGAGCGATCTGAGCATCGCCGCAGATTACCGCTCCAGCCTCGCCGGACCAACTGCCCGCACTTTTGGCCGATCGAGACATCTCCAGCGAAGTGCTAGCCGTTGGGCGTCGGTGCGTCCGCGTTCCACGCGAACCGCCAGCGCACCCGGCCGTGGTGGAGCCGCACGGCCACGGCCTTCGCGATCGCGGGGAACTCGGGGTCGTGCACGAGCAGCGCGCCGACCGCGGACAGCGTGGGCTCGTGGCCGAATACCATGAGGGTCGCATCCTCGGGGAGCCTGGCGATCGCGGACGCGACCTCGCGCGGATGGCCCTCGGGCGCGAGCTCGGGCACGCTCTCGACCAAGGTCGTGATCCCGAGCGTCATCGCGACGAGCTCGGCGGTCTGGATCGCGCGGACCAGCGGCGATGACCACACATGGGTCGGGGCGCAGTCGTGCCAGCGCAGCCGATCGCCGAGCGCGCGCGCCTGGTCCCGCCCCGCGGCGCTGAGGTGGCGGTGTGGATCGCGTAACGTGAGCGTCTCGTCGATCGCCGCTGCGTGACGGATCAAGAACACGTCGCTCGGGCCGGGCACGGCAAAATCCTAGCCCAGGTCCGGCCGCCGAGCGCGCAGGATCGCGCGCTCGCGCCGGGGAAAGCGCGTACAACCGGGCCATGAAGATCTATGGCACGACGACCTCACCGTTCGTGCGGCGCGTCCTGGTGGTCGCCCAGGAGCTCGGCGAGCCGATCGAGCGCGTCGATACCGCGACGCCGGCGGGCCTGAAGGAGCTCGAGCGCATCTCGCCGATCCGCAAGGTCCCGGTCGCGATCGTCGGTGACGATCCGGACGGTCAGCCGGTGTTCGACTCGCGCGCGATCCACGCGTGGTTGACCGCGACCCATGGCGCGTGGGGCACGCACCACGCGCACGAGAGCAACCTGGTCAACGCGATCGACGCCGCGATCGACTCGGTGATCCAGCTGTTCTATCTGCGCCGCGACGGCATCGCCGTGGCCGGCTCGGCCTACGAGCAACGCCAGCTCGCGCGCGCCGACGCGATCTTCGCGTGGCTCGCACCTCGGGTCGCGGACGGCACGTTCAGCGGCGGGTTCGGGCTCGCGGAGCTGTCGCTGATCTGCGGTCTCGATTGGATGGAGTTCCGCGCGGCCTATCCGGTCGAGCGCGCCGCGGGCTGCCAGAGCGTCCGCGACCGCTGGCGGGATCGGCCGTCGCTGGTCTCGACCCGTCCGCGCACGTAGACTCATGGGTGGAGCGCGATTGTTGAGAGGCACCGATGTCGGCATGGCGGCGGCGATCCTCGCGCGAGGTGGCCTCGTCGCGTTCCCGACCGAGACCGTGTACGGCCTCGGCGGTGATGCCGCGAGCGAAGCGGCCGCGGCGAAGATCTTCGCGGTCAAGGGCCGGCCGCGCGCCCACCCGCTGATCGTCCACCTCGCGCCCGGCGAGCTCGGGCCGCCGCGCCTCGACGGCTGGGCCCGCGAGATCCCGGACCGGGCCAAGCAGCTGGTCGCGGCGGCGTGGCCCGGCCCGCTGACCGTGATCCTGTTGCGCGGCCCGCGCGTCGCGCTCGCGACCACGGGCGGAGCCGACACGATCGGCGTGCGCGTCCCGGCGCATCCCCTCGCGCAGGAGCTGCTGCGGGTGTTCGGCGGCGGTATCGCGGCGCCGAGCGCGAATCGGTTCGGCCACGTCAGCCCGACGACCGCGGCGCACGTCGAGGCCGACCTCGGCGCCGACGTCGACTACATCCTCGATGGTGGGGCGTGCTCGGTCGGCGTCGAATCGACGATCGTCGACTTCTCGCGCGGCCACCCCGTGCTGCTGCGCCCCGGCGGCATGCCGCGCGCCGCGATCGAGGCGATCGTCGGCCCGCTCGCGATCGCCGATCCGGACGCGCCGGCCGCGCCGGGCATGCTCGCGAGCCACTACGCGCCGCGCGCCGAGGTCATCGCGGTCGATCCGAGCGACGTGCCGGCCGCGGTCGCGGTCGCGCGGGGGCTGGTCGCGGTGCTCGCTCCCGCGCGCGCGTTCCTCGACTGGGGAGACCTGCCGGCGCTCGCCTACCCGCTGCCCGACGAGCTCGACGGCATGGCACGCCATCTCTACGCCGCGTTGCGAGATCTCGACGCGCGCGGCGTCGATGTCGTGATCGCCGCGTTGCCACCGGCGGTGGGGCTGGGCGAAGCTGTCGGCGATCGGCTGCGCCGCGCGGCGGGCCCCAGAACCAAGCCAGAACCATGACCAGCGCCGGCCAGTCGAACCAGTCGAAGAAGAAGGGGACGACCGCGAAGGTCGCCATCATCATGGGCTCGCACAGCGACTGGGCGACCATGAAGGCCGCCGCGGATCTGCTCGACGAGCTCGGCGTGCCCTACGAGAAGAAGATCGTGTCGGCGCACCGGACGCCCGATCTGTTGTTCGAGTTCGCGAGCACCGCGGCCGACCGCGGGCTGCAGGTCATCATCGCCGGTGCGGGCGGCGCGGCCCACCTCCCGGGGATGTGCGCCGCCAAGACCCGGCTCCCGGTGCTCGGGGTGCCCGTGCAGTCGCGCGCGCTCAACGGCCTCGACTCGCTGCTCTCGATCGTGCAGATGCCCAAGGGCATCCCGGTCGGCACGCTCGCGATCGGCGAGCCCGGCGCGGCGAACGCGGCGCTGCTCTCGGTCGCGATCCTCGCGCTCGGCGATCCGGGCCTGGCCAAGAAGCTCGACGCCTATCGCGAGAGGCAGACCACGCGGGTGCTCGGGGATGCGCTGCCATGACGGTCTCGGCGATCTTGCCGGGCCAGACGATCGGCGTGCTCGGTGGTGGCCAGCTCGGGCGGATGATGGCGCTCGCCGCCCGCCGCATGGGCTACCGGATCGTCGTGCTCGATCCGAACCCGCGGTGCCCGACGGCGCAGGTCTCCGACGGTGTCGTCGTGGGCGCGCTCGATGATCTCGCCGCGGCGGTGTTGCTCGCGAAGCAGGTCGACGTGATCACGCTCGATACCGAGCACGTGCCGGCCGAGATCCTCGAGGAGCTCGAGCACCACACGGCGGTGCGCCCTGGCGCGGCGGTGCTGCGCACGATCCAGGATCGCCAGACCCAGAAGCAGTTCCTCGATCGGCTCGGGGTGCCGCAGGCGGCGTGGGCGCCGGTCACGAGCGAGCTCGATCTGCGCGCGAGCCTCGACGAGTTCGGCGGTCAGGGCATCATCAAGCACCGCCGTGCCGGGTACGACGGCAAGGGCCAGATGCGCGCCGACAAGCTCTCGGACGCCTCGGCGGCGTGGGCGTGGCTGCGCGGCACCGACGCCGTGATCGAGGAGATCGTGCCGTTCGCCCGCGAGATCTCCACGGTGATCGCGCGCAGCGTGCTCGGCGAGATCCGGTCCTATCCGATCGCCGAGAACGTGCACCGCCGGCACATCCTCCACACCACGCGCGCGCCCGCCCGGATCTCGGCCGAGGCGGCCCGGCAGGTCGCGGATATCGCGCTCACGATCGCCGAGGCGCTCGGCCATGTCGGGGTGCTCGCGGTCGAGATGTTCGAGCTCCCGGATGGCACGCTCCTGGTCAACGAGATCGCGCCGCGCACGCACAACAGCGGTCACTTCACGTGGGGCGCATGCGCGACCTCGCAGTTCGAGCAGCATGTTCGCGCGGTGTGCGGGCTCCGCCTCGCGGATCCCCGGTCGCTCGGAGGCTCGGTCATGGTCAACCTGATCGGCGATCTGTGGGCCAAGGGTGCACCGCCGTGGCGCACGGTGCTCGATCGACCGGACGCCCACCTCCACCTCTACGGCAAGGCGGCGCCGGCCCCCGGTCGCAAGATGGGCCACGTGCTGCTGCTCGATGACGATACCGATCGGGCGCTCGAAACGGCCGAGCAGTTGATCCAGTCCCTGACCCCGACGTGATAATTTCAGGCCGGCTCGCCGACGAGCGAGCTCGGAGCGATTAGATCGATGGCCACCCTGGTGTATAGCGACGTCGACGGGACCGACCGTTCGTTCTCGCTAGGCGCAGATCCGATCCTCGTCGGTCGGTCCGCCGAGTGCGCGATCCGCAGCGACGATCCACGGGTGTCGCGCCAGCACGCGCGATTCTTCTTCGAGCACGGCGCGCTGTGGGTCGAGGACCTCGGCAGCTCCAACGGCATCTACGTCGGGCCGCAGAAGGTCCAGCGCGCGCCGGTCCCCACCGGCGAGATCGTGCTCGTCGGCAGCCTGATGATCCGCCTGCTCCCGGCGAGCGGGACGTTGCCGCCCCCGATCGGCCTCCACGGCACGCTCGCCCAGTGGCTCGAGATGGAGCGCAAGGCGCGCTCGGCGGTCGAAGAGGAGCGCAACGCGTTCATCGACCGCGTCGGCCAGCTGTTCGAGGAGCTCAAGGTGCTGCGCGACGCGGGCGCCGCCCACGAGGCCGAAGCCGTGGAGCTCCGCGCCGAGCTCGAGAAGCTCCAGCGCCAGAGCTCCGCGGACGTCGAGCGCGCCCGGCTCGACCTCGCGAAGGCGCGCGAGGCGAAGATCATGGCCGAGACTCAGGCCGGCATCACGACGGCCGAGAGGCTCGCCGAGTCCGACATGATGATCTCGCAGCTCCAGCACGAGGTCGCGAACTTGCGCGCGGCCGCGGCCACGGCGCGCGACGAGTCGCCCGCGAAGGCCCTCGCCGATCAGCTCGCCGCGATCACGCTGCGCGCCGAGAAGGCCGAGAAGGAGCTCGGCACCGCGCAGATCCGCGCGCAGGGCGCCGAGCGCAACCTCTCGGCCGCGACCACCAACGCGGCGAAGGCCGAGACCCGCGCGGCCGAGCTCGACCACAAGCTCGCCGAGCTCGAAGCGGCGCGCGAACAGATCGCGCAGCTCGAGGCACGGGTCGCGGCGGGGCCGGTCAGCCACAAGCTCGACGCGGCCGAGGCCCGCGCGACCAAGCTCGCCGGCGAGCTCGCCGAGATGACGCAGCAGTTCGAGACGCGTCGCGATCGGCTCGCCGAGCTCGAGCGCGATCTCGCCGACGCCCACGAGGCCAAGGGTGCGAGTAGCGAGGCGGAGAAGAAGATCCAGGCGACGCTGGCGGAGGCCCAGGCCAAGGCGCGCTCCGAGCTCGCAGCGGCGCAGGCTCGGATCGGCGAGCTCGAGGCACGGCTGCGCACCGCCGCGTCGGCAGAGGCCGAGATCGCGGCGGCGAAGAAGGCGCGCGAGGACGCCGCGGCCGCGACTGGCGCCGCCGAGCACAAGCTCGTCGTGGCCGTCGCGCGCGCGGATGTCGCCGAGGCGCGTGCGAGCGCCGCGGACACCATGGCCAAGGCGATGGCCAAGGATGTCGCCGAGGCGTTGCGCCGCGCGGTCGAGGCCGATACCCGGGCGCGCGGGGTGTCGCGCGAGCTCGCGGGCGCGCATCGCAAGGCAGACGAAGCGGAAGCGCGGGCGCTCGCGGTGGCCGAAACCGAGGCGCGCGCGAAGGCGGCCGAGCAACAGGTCGTCGAGGTTCAGGCCCAGGTCCAGGCCCAGCTCGCGGAGCTCGAGAAGGCGCTCACCGCGAGCGCCGACCAGGTGATCCAGGACCTCCGCGACAAGCTCGCTGCGGCCCAGCGCGAGCTCGCGGCCGAGCGCCAGAGCTCGATGGCGATCATCGATCGCAAGACCCAGCTCGAGCGCGAGCTCGACGAGCTCCGCACGTCCAGCGGCGGCGCGGGCGCCCGCGCGAATGACGCCGAGGTCAAGCTCGCGGAGTACGAGGCGCAGATCGAGCAGCTCGAGGAGCGCATCCAAGATCTCGAGAGCGGGATCGAGGTCGAGCAGACCGCATCGCGATCGACGGTCGACGAATCCAAGACGCGGGTCACCAAGCTCGACGAGCAACTCGCCGAGGCGAAGGCGGCCGCGAAGACCGCGCTCGAGACCGCCGCGGGGCTCGAGGAGCGCACCGCCGCGCTGGAGACCGAGCTCGCCGCGGCGCGGACCGCGCGAGCCGCCGCCGAGGCCGAGGTCGCCGAGGCCAAGCAGCAGCTCCTCGCGATCGCCGGGGAGGGCGACGTCAAGGCGCTCGCCGCCCAGGCCGAGCGCCGGGCGCTCGCGGCGGAAGCGCAGCTCGAACCGCTCGCTGCGAAGGCCGAGGCCGCGGATCTCGCGATCGGCCGCGCGAGCGCGCTGCAGCGCCAGCTCGACGAGGCGCTCCAGAAGTTGTCATGGGCCGAGCGCGAGCACGACACGCGCGGCGGTCACGAGGACGACGACAAGGTCTCGAAGCTGACGCAACAGCTCGACGCTGCGGAGAATCGCGCCCGCGCGGCCGAGCTCCAGGCCCGCGAGGCCGATCAACACGCCCGCGAGTACGCCGATCGCATGCGCGAGGGCGCGCGGCGCGCGAGCGAGCTCGAGCAGGCCGAGAGCGCCGCCCGGGCCACGCTGCAAGAGGCGATGGATGAGGCGGCGCGCATGCAAGCGCACGCCGACGACCTCGAGGGCCAGGCCCACGAGGCGCAGGCGCGCGTGCAGGAGCTCGAGGCATCGTTGCGCGCGACCGAGCAGCGAGCCTCCGAGGTCGACGCGCGTGCCCGCGATATCGAGCAGCGCGCGAAGGATGCCGCCGAGCGCATCGTCGACGCCGAGCGGCGAGCGCGCGATACGCAGAACCAGCTCGCCGAGGTGACGCAGATGATGCACGCGGCCCAGGCGCAGATCGCCGAGGCCCGCGCGGCCGGTACGGCGGCGGCCGGTGCGGGCAACAGCGCGGGGCTCGAGCGCCAGCTCGCGGCGGCGCAGCAACGGATCGGCGAGCTCAAGCGCGAGGTCGACGCGGCCGAGAACGTCCGGCAGTTCGCCGCGAACACCGAGCGCGAGATCGCACAGCTCGAGCGCGAGCTCCGCGATCACAAGGCCAAGGTCACCCAGATCGCGCTCGAGCGCGATCGCCTCGAGTCCGAGCTGCGCGACCTGCGCGACGACAGCGAGACCACCCACCGCAAGACCCCGACCCTCCCCGAGGAGGCGCTATCCCAACACGCGCGCTACACCCAGCTCGTGGCACGCGCGGGCGAGCTCGAGCAGAAGAACACCAAGCTCGACAAGGACCTGGTCGCGCTACGCCGCCAGCTCGCCGAGACCGAGGTGCGCGCCGAGGCGCAAGCGCGTGCTCGCGAGGACGAGCCGACGAACACCGGCAACGCGCTGCCGCTCGAGTTTGCGGAGCACCTCAACGTGCTCGAGGAGTCGATCGACTCCTTGCGCGCGAACATGCGCGCTGCCAGCGACGAGACCGCGATGATGGATCAGACCGAGTCGGTCGTCGCGGTGGCCTCCGCGGTCAGCCAGGCCGCCGAGCACGTCGAGCGCGCGCGCGACTCGTTGCGCTTGCTCGTCGCGTTCAATCAGAGCCGGTAGGCTCGGGCTCGGGCTAGCCGCGGGGGATGCACAGCTCGGCGCCACGCTCGGGCAGCCGCCAGCCCTGTGCGATCGCCTCGGCGTCGCCGGCTGCGATCAGGGCGCTGCCTTCGCCGCCGCCGATCGCCTCGCCGAGCCGGCGCCGCAAGAACGGCGTGTAGACCAGAAACTCGGCGGCGAGGGCGGCCTCGAGCGCGATCCGCAGCGGCGTCACGACATCGCCGCCGCGCACGCACGCGATGCCGGCCTCGAGCATGCGCGCGGTCGCGGGCGCGCCGGGAAACCGCATCCGATCGAGGGCGTTCGCGAGCCGGGTGCAGGTCCGGGTCAGCGCCGCAGCCTCAAAGTGACGGCCGTGATCGCGCGCGTCGATCGCGCGGCCGAGCAGGTACGTGCCGTACGCGTGGAACCACTCGATCTTGAGCGCGGGGACGCGACCGATCAGCGCGCGCCGCATGCGCTGCCAGTCGGCGTCGAGCACCTCGTGCATGCGACCGAAGTCGCGCTGGTACAGCATCACGCGCGTGCGCGTCCACAGCGCCCACGCGCTCTGGTTGCCGAACGCCTCGGCGCTCGGTTGCCACGCGGCGAGCGCGTCGACGACATCCTCGTGCGCGGTCTCCGGTCGATCGACGAGCAGGTGGCGGATGGCGAACCGCACCCGCAACGACACCTCCTGGAACTTGTCGCCCATGCGCGCCGCGTTCGTGGTCAGCACTTCGACGCGCGCGCTCAGCTCCGCCAGCATGCCGAGCATCTGCTGCGACGCGAGGTTGAAGTGGCGGATGATGTCGGTCTCCCAGCCCTCGCCGTAGCCCGCGGCGTGCCACTCGCGCTCGAGCTCGGTCGCGAGGCCCTGGCAGCGCCGGAACTGATGATCGAGCAGGAACACGGTGGTGCAGTGCGTCGTGCGCGCATACCACTGCGCGATCGGCGAGCCGGCCTCCTCCGCGGCGCGGTGACAGGCTTCGAGGCAGCGCTGGGTGCGCTTGCGCTGGCCCATCAGCGCGGCACCGACCGTCGCGGCGGCGAGCGAACGCGCGATCTGGAACGAGGTGCCGTAGCGGAGCGCCAGCACCGCCGCACGGCCGGAGTAGTACGCGCCGAGCAGCGTGTCGACCATCGCGAGCCCGGCCGCGATCGACCAGCAGACGTCGGCGCGCAGCGAGCGCGGATCGACCTCGACGCGCGGCTTCCACACCAGCGCCGACGATCGGGTCTGGATCTGACTCCAGCCGATCCCCGCGAGCGTCCGCACCTTCGAGTTCGGCAGCGACATGCCGACGCGCGCGAGCACCTGGCGCGCGGTCTCGAGCCCGGGCTGGATGTTGCCGCTCATCAGGAACCGCTCCGAGGCCCGGCGCAGCAGATCGAGCTGGCGATCGGAGTCCGGCTCGACGAGCGAGCTCGCCTCGAGGTAGCGCTTCGCCGCCTCGGCGGTGTGCCCTGTCATCGAGAGCGCGTCGGCGAGCTGTGCGAGGAGCTCGCTGCGCTGCCGAGCGTGCGGGTTGAGCACCGCGAGCACGTGGCGGTAGAGCTCGACCGCACGGCCGAACGCGAAGCTCTGCACGGCCTGCGCGGCCGCGACGAGCACGTAGCGCGTGGCGCGCGGGCGATCTCCCGCGGCCTCGAAGTGACTCCACAATACATCGGCCGCTGCGCCGCGCTCCTCGAGCGCGAGGCCGAGGGCGAGGTGCAGCTTCTTGAGGCTATCGGCCGATTCGTTCGCGAGCACCGCCTCGCGCACGCGATCGTGGAACGGCTCGACCGGATCGCTGCGTCGTGGTCCGTGGATCTTGATCAGCTGCGCGCGCGCGAGCCGGTCGAGCGCGGCCTCCGCCGCGGTCGCCGAGAGTCCGGAACCGTCGAGCGCGAGGTCACGCGACAGCTCGGCACCGGCGATCGCGATCGTCGCGAGCATCCTGCGCGCCTCGGGATCGAGCGCGGCGGCGCGCGTCCAGATCGCGTCGTCGAGGCGCGGTGCGGGGCCGCTACGCGATTGGTGACGCACGAGCTCGGCGAGGAACAGCGGGTGGCCGTTGCTCTCCGCGATCAGGTGGGTGTCGTCGCGGTCCTCGACGCCGGCGTCGGACGCGAGCCGGTGGAGTAGCTTCTCGGCGTCGATCGGCGCGAGGCCGCCCAGGGCGAGCTCGCGCGTATCGGCCGCGAGCGCCGGCATGGTGGCTCCGCTGCGCAGCGTCGCGAGCACGAGGACCGGCGGGGCGTGAGCTCCGCCCAGGAGGACCTCGAGGGCGGCGAGGCTGTCGGCGTCGGCCCACTGCAGATCGTCGATCACCAGCACGATCGGACCGCGATGCGCCATCGTCGAGAGGAGCTCGCGCAACGCGATGAACGCGCGGTCGCGCAGGTCCGCGGGCGTTTGCAGCACACCGACCGAGTCGCGCGGTCCGCTCGCCGTGTCCGTCGCGAGCGCCGCGGCGAACATCGGCACCGCGCGGAGATCCGGGAACACCGCGGTCAGCTCGGACACCCGCTCCGGCACGATCGCGGCGACCTTCGGGTCTGGCCGCGAGATCAGCCAGCGCGCGAGCTCGTGCACGATCCCGTCGAACGCGTTGAACGCGACGCGCTCGCGCTGGTGGCAGCGCCCGCGCAGGATCGTCGACTTCTTGTGGGTCGCGCGCGCGAGCTCGCAGAAGTGATCGACGAGCGCGGTCTTGCCGACGCCGGATTCGCCCTCGACGACGATCGCGACCGCGGCGCGGGCCGAGGCGTCGAGCGCCGCCTCGAGCAGGCCGAGCTCGACCCGGCGGCCGACGAACAGCCGGCCCTCCGTCACCGCGGGCATCCAGGCCGCATCGTGCTCGGTGCGCCGCGCGCCGAGCAGCTCGAAGATCTGGGCTTCGGTCGGTCGCTCGTCTGGCTCACGCTCGAGTAGCAGCATGCACAGCCGCGCCAGGTCTGGCGGCGCGTCGACGAATCGCGACACCTCGGGCGCCGCGGTGTGCTGCTTCAACACGAGCAGCGCATGCGAGGCCGCGGCGAGCGGCAGCCGCCCGGTCAGCGCCTGGAACAGCACGACGCCGAGCGCGTACCAATCCGCGGCCGGGCCGACCGCGTCGCCGCGCGCCTGCTCGGGCGCCATGTAGTTGACGGTGCCGATGATCAGCTGATCCTCGAACGTGGCCTGACGGAGCTCTGCGACGACACCGAAGTCGAGCAGGACCGCGCGCCCGCTCGCGTCGACGAGCACGTTCGAAGGTTTGACGTCGCGGTGGATCTTGCCGGCCGCGTGGAGCGCCGCGAGGCCACTCGCGAGCCCGGCGAGCGCGGTGCGCAGCTTGGGCTCGTCGGCGCGCGGCCCCGGCCGCATCGCCGGCGCGCGCTCGCTATCGCCGATGATCGTCGTCGAGGTGTGCTCCTGGGCCGGGTTGACCACGGTCGCGACGTCGTCGCCGAGCAGCAGGAGCGGCGAGTCGGTCGGTGCAGGACTGTGGTCGTCGGCGCGCCCGCGGATCCACGCCAGCAACGGTGCGCCGTGCACGAGCTCCATCGTGAAGAACCACGTGCCCTCGGCCTCGAACAACTCGCCGAGCTCGACGAGGTTCGGGTGGCGAATATCGCGCAACGACCGAAACTCGGTCTTGAACCGCAGCACGCCGTCGGGCGTCGCGCCGCGCAGGGTCTTGAGCGCGACCTGCACGCCGCGCTCGCGATCGAGCGCGCGATAGACCACGCCCATCCCACCTTCGCCTAACTTCTCGAGGAGCTCGAACCTTTCGCCGGCCAGCTTGCGCGGGCCGGTGAGCGGCTCAGGGCCTGGCAACGTGATCCCGTAACCAGGTCAGGCTCGCGGCCTCGCGGGGCCGCCAGAACTCGAAGTTGTGGTGGCCCGGCCCGATGAAATAGGCGTGCTCGATGTGGCGCGCGGTGAGCGTGTCGTGGATGTACGCGGCGACGTCCTGGAAGTGGAACTCGTCCTCGGTGCCGCAGTCGAGGTACAGCGCCGGCTTGCCGGGGGCGACCTTCGCGACGAGCAGCTCGGGGTCGTCCGCCTCCCACTTCGCGTGGTCGCGGCCGAACACGCCGACCACGTAGTCGATCAGCTCGTTGCCCGTGGTCCCCGGCTGGAACGCCGGGATCAACTCGACCTTGCCTGCGACGTACGGATGCGGGCCTTTGTACAGCAGGCCGAGGTAGCCCGAGTGGCTCGCGGCCGCGGCGAATTCGTCGGGGTGACGCAGCGCGAGCGCCCAGGCGCCGAGCCCGCCCATCGACATGCCCGCGATCCCGCGTGCCGCGGCGGTCGGGTTCGTGTGGTAGTGCGCGTCGACATCGGCGACGACGTCCTTCGTGATGTACGTCTCGTAGTGCCACTGCTTGACGCACGTGGTCTTGAGATTCTTGATCTGCGGCATGAACAGGCCGGTGCCATCCTTGAGGCACGCGGCGTAGTCGGGATGCTTGTCGCTGTCGTAGTAGAACCCATCATCGCCATCGGGCATCACGACGATCGCCTGGAGGCCGAGCTCGTCCGCGGCCTCGTCGAGATGGCCGCTCTTGGTCCAGCTGTGCTCGTCGCCCCCGAGGCCGTGCAGGTAGTAGAGCACCGGGTACTTCGCGGTCGGCTTGTCGGCGTAGCCCGCCGGGAGGTAGACGACGTACGTCTTGTCGACCCCGAGGGCCTCGGAGTGAAACGTGCGTTCGGCGAGCACCCCGCGCGGTCCGTGCGCTGCGGGTGCGGCGGCGGTTGGAGTGGAGAGCGGGGCCGACGCGGGCGGTGGCGCGGGCGGAGCAGGTTGGTTCGACCCGCCACAGGCGGCGAGCAACGCGAACAGGTAGATCTTGGTGGTCATCGGGACAGCTCCGGCAAGAACGCGAGGGTTTGGATGTGGGTGGTCTCGAACGTGCGCGCGAGTGCGAGCAACTCGACCGCCGCGCGGGCGAGCCGCGGGTCGATCGCGCCGATCAACTCGCTCTGGATCCCGAACGGCGTGGCACCGCCGGCGAAGCCGTGCAGCACGTCGCGCAGCGTCGGCGGCGGTGGATAGACCTCGATGCCGGCGGCCGCGCCGACCTGGCCGAGCCGCTGCGCCTCCGCGAGTGCGGCATCGAGCCCGCCGAGCTCGTCGACGAGCCCGAGCTCCTTCGCCTTGGCCCCGACCCACACGCGACCCTGCGCGATCGGCTCGATCTCGGCGGGAGTCTTGTGGCGGCCGGCCGCGACGCGCTGCTTGAACCGGTCGTAGACCACCTGCATCGACTTCTCGATCAGCGCCTTGTCCTGGGCGGTCCACGGCTGCAGGCTCGTCATCATCGTCGCGTGCTTGCCGCGGCCGAGCGGGAACGTCGTGACGCCGAGCTTCGCGAGCGCGGCGGCCGGCGCGATCCGTCCGCCGACGACGCCGATCGAGCCGGTCAAGGTGTCGGCGAGCGCGAAGATCTTCGTCGCGCCGCTGGCGATGTAGTAGCCACCGCTCGCCGCGACGTCGCTCATCGACACGATCACGGGCTTGTTCGCCCGGAGGTCCGCGACCGCGGCCCAGATCAGCTCGGAGGCCTGGGCGCTGCCGCCGCCCGAGTCGATCCGCAACACGACCGCCTTGACGGTCGCATCGCTCGCGAGCGCGTGCAGCGCGGCGATCAGCGTGTGGGCGGCGATCTCGTGGCGTGCCCCGATCAGGCCGTCGCCGTCGCCGTCGATGATGTTGCCGACCGCGTAGACGACCGCGACGTGACCGCCGAGCGGACGCTCTTGCGGCATCGCCCCGATGAACCGCGCGAGCTTCAAGTACGCCGCGAGCTGATCGCGCTGCTGCGGCTCGAGGTTGGTCCACGCCATCTGCGGTTCGTCGCGCAGCCTCTCGAACGACGTGACCTCGTCGACGAGCTTCGCCTGCTTCGCCTGCTCCGCCGTGAACAGACCGGTGTCGATCAAGGCCTTCACCGCCGCCGGGTCGAGGTGGCGCTCGGCCGCGATGATGTCGACCATCGTCGCGTAGCGCCGATCGAGGATCGCGCCGAGGGTCTCCAGCATCTGCGGCGACGGCGCGTCGAGCGTGAGCGGCTCGGCGGCGCCCTTGTACGCGCCGACGTGGATGAAGTCGGCCTGAACGCCGAGCTTGTCGAGCAGCCCCTTGACGTGGATCGGCATCGCGGTCGGGCCGGTGATCGCGACCTCGCCGAGCGGCGCGATCGCGATCTTGTCGCACGCCGCGAGCACGAGGTAGGTCATGTTGCTCGCGGCCTCGGCGTGGCAGTACAGCTGCTTGTGCGCGGCTCGCAGGTCGTGGATCGCGGAGCGGAGCTCGACGATATCCGGAAGGCTCGCGGTGATCTCGCCGACGCGCAGGATCACTCCCCGGAGCTGCTCGTCCTTCGCGAGCTCGCGCAGCCGATCGATGACCTGGCGCAGCTCGGTGCCATGGCCTCCGGTCCAGGTCCACGCCTCGCGCTCGACGAGCTCGCCGTGCAGCCTCAGCACGCCCCAGTGCGGCTTGTCGGCGGCGTAGCCGGCGCTGTGCTCGGGCGCCTCGTAGAACCCGGGCTTCTCGACCGAGTCCTTGATCTTGCCGAGCATCGCCGGCAGATCGAAGCTTTTATCGTGTCCGGCGCTACCGCTACCGGTCAACGTCGCGGCCCACGGATCGGCGGGGCCTCTCTCGGCCGCCGAGTCGAGCAGCGACGGCTTACTCGCGCACGCCGCGACGAGGATCAGGCCGAGCGCGGCCCGGGTCATCGCCGGCAGGCCCGTTCGATCACGAGGCAGATCCGTCTGCAGTCGCCGGCGCCGGCGCAGGCGCAGGGACCAGAGGTGCGGGCGCGGGCGCGGGTGCGGGTGCGGGTGCGGGTGGCTCACCGCTGCCGCCGCCGGCGGGTACCGGCGTCGTGCCGGCGCCGAGGATCTGCAGCTGCTTGGTCGCCTTGGCCGAGCCCGGGTAGGTCTCCAGATAGTGCTGCCACGCGGCGACCGCCTGGTCGCGGTTGCCCTGCTGCTGGTAGGTCTCGGCGACGCCGGCAAGCGCAGGCTCGAACCGTTGCGACACCGCGAGCGCGGAGCGGAACTTCGAGAACGCGCTCGAGAACTGCTTGCCGTTCAAGTAGCAGTAGCCCATGCCGGTCAGCGCTTCGACGCCGGTCGGCTTTTGCTCGAGCGCTTTGCTGTACATGGGCATCGCCGCCGTACACGCCGATTCGGCGAGCTTGTCGGCCCTCGCGACGAGCGTGTCGTAGTCGCCACCTTGACCTTCGTGACCTTCGTGACCTTCGTGACCCTCGTTGTGCGCCGGACCGTTGTGAGGGTTCGGCTCGTGGTGCACCGAGCCCGAGCCTTCGGAGGGCATCGGATCGGTCTTCGCGACCGTGGTGTCGAGCCGCTTCTGGAGCGCGCGCGCGACGTCGTGATCGGGGGTGCTCGCGAGGATCTGATCGACGAACGGCTTGGCGTCGCCAGGCTTGCCCTGCGCGTACGCGACCATCGCGAGCTCTTGCTGCACGCGCGTGTCGCCGGCCCCATCGAGGCCGACCAGCACCTTCTGCGCATCGCCGAGCTTGCCGTCGCGCTCGAGCACGAGCGCCTCACCGACGGCGATCGAGCGGGCGAGCTCCTTGTCGGCTGCCCCCTTGGCCTTCGCGGCCTCGAGGTAGCGCTGGACGTCCTTCTGCGATTTGCCCTGCAGCCGCAGCACGTCGGCCATCGCGAGGTTCGCGCTGGGGTCATCCGCGGCGGCCTTGAACGCCTTCTGGGCGAGCGGGGCCGCGTCGATCACGAGCTGCTTGGACTCCTTGCGCAGCTTGTCGGCTTCGGCCTTCTCGGTCGCGAGGTCCGCGCGTTCGAGCATCGACTGCGCCATCCCGGTCGCGAGCCGCGCCCGCATCGCGAGCGACGCCGGATCGGCGTTCGGCGCGAGCGCGTCGAACACGCCCTTCATGCGCGGCTCGATCCCCGCGAGGAGCTCGGTGCGCGCGCCGTCGAGCGGATCGGCGCTGGGGGTCGCGGCGTCGATGATCGGCGACACGATCGCGCCCGCACCGGCCGCACCCGCATCGGCCGCGAGCGCGATCGTCGCGGCGTCCTGCTTGATCGCCGCCGGCTCGCCGCCGTGCTTGTTGAATACGAACATGTAGACCGCGCCGGCACCCGCGGCGATCACGACGAGCGAGAGCAGCGCGATCCACGTCCCGGCCCGCGAGCCGCGCGGCGGCGCGATCATGTCGTCGTCGTCGTCGTCGCCGCTCTCGAGCCGGCTGACCTTGCCGGTCTGGAACGACGATTCGGCGCCGGGGGAGATCCGGACGCGTCCCGCGGCGAACGCGGGCTCGTTGTCCTGCATCGACAGGCGTCCGCCCCGCGGTCCCTGGGGCATCGACGCCATCGAATCACTGTGCTTGATCTCGCTCGACGCCCACGTCCCGGTCGCGCGGCCTGGACCCTCCGGCACGTGCGGTGGTGCCGGTGTCGGCACGCGAGGGCGGGACGCGCCGGAGATCTCGGTCTGTTGCAGCGCGAGCTCCGACGAGTTGGGCGACGCGGGGATCGCGTGCGGCGCCGAGCTGCCTCGTGGTGGTGGTGGCGGTGGGGTCGAGCGGCGTACCCGGAAGCTACCGGTCGTCTTCATCTCGTCGCCGCCGTCCTCGGGCAGGATCGTGCCGCCCGAGGCCGTCGGCTTGGCGCCGACGCCGAGCATCGTCGCCGCGGCCGGCTTCGGGGTCGGCTTGTGTGCGCGCTGCGCGCGCGCCTCGTCGGCGATCGAGAAGTACTGGCCGAGCTCGGCGATATCGCCGAGCCGCTTCCAGGTCCGGCCGGAGCGCGAGATCAACGACTCGCGGGTCGCGACGCCAGCGACGATCCATTGCTGCAGGGTCGCGAGCTCGCGGCAGGTCTTCTGCTCGCCGTTCTCGAGCCGCACCAACCATTGCCGCTCCGTCGGGCCCGAGCCGCCGTCGGCGATCGACCCGGGCGTCGCGTCGCCGAGCATCGAGTCGGCGCGCGAGCCCGAGGGTGGAGTCTGCAGGCGCTGCGGATTGGAGGGGGACGGCTCGCGGCGCGTCGTCTCCGCTTCGTCGCGCCCGGTCACCGCGGGCAGGCCGACGTTCGTCGGCGTGCGCTTGCGGATCTTGAACATGTGGCCGCAGTTGGTGCACTTGACGGTGACACCGCCAGGCTTCAGGCGGCTCTCGTCGAGCTCGTACTCCGTCTGGCACTTCTCGCAGCGGACGTCCATTGGTTTCCGTGGGTTAGGGCGTACGCTACCACGGAATCCGCGATATTCTCGCGGCATGTCCGACGATCTGCGTGAGCGCAGCGCCGAGCGGGTTCGGGTCGATGCCTTCGTGAAGGTCCACGGCGCCGACGGCCAGGAGCTCGTGTTCCGCACGCGCGACCTCTCCGAGCACGGGCTGTTCCTCTACACCAAGGTCGCGCGCGCGTATCCGTTCAAGGTCGGCTCGACGCTGGAGCTCGAGCTCTACGACTTCGACGAGGCGGTCGTGTGCAAGGTCGTCGTGGTTCGCGTCGTCGAGCCAGGGACGACCGAATCGTCGACGTATCCGACCGGGTTCGGCGTCCGCATCGTCGAGTGCGGCGACGACGCGCGCGTCCGCCTCGATCACATGATCGCGCGGATCAAGGCCGGCGAGGTTTACTGAACCGGATCGTCCGCGCGGTATCGCTCCATTCGCCGACGGTCAGCTCGTAGCGATGGTGGTGCTGCCACGCACCGTCCTTCCACGCGTCCTCGAGCTGGAGCCCGACGGGGCGAAAGAACAGCCCCTCGATGATCCGCTTCGACGGCTCGTTGCCATCCATGTGACCGACGGTGATCTTGTGCAGACCGAGCGTCTCGAACCCGAACTTCGTCGCGATCAGCGCGGCCTCGGTCATGATGCCTTGGCCCCAGAACGCCGGGCCTAGCCAGTAACCGAGCTCGGCGCGATCGACCCGCCAGTCGGTCGAGAACTGCCAGGTGATCCTCGATAGCGTGATCAGGCCCGCGGCCTTGCCCTCGATCTCGATCGCCCAGCTGATCAGCGTGCCGGCGGCGAGGCCGTCGACCTGCGCCTGCACGAACGCGGCGGTCTCCGCGCGATCGCGATGCACGCGCCAGCTCATGTGCTTCGGCAGCGCGGGATCCGAGACCCACGGCCACAGTGCGTCGACGTCGCTCGCTGCGACCGGCCGCAGCCGAAACTTCGACGCTTCGATCACGAGCGGTAGCGACGCGAGGACCGGGATCTCCGCGCGGGGTGGTGCAGACTCCATCGCCGCTAGTGTGCCTCGGCCGCGAGGACTTCCTCGACGGTCGCGAGCACATACTTGACATCGATGATGCCAGCACGCGCATCCCCAGCGGGAGGATCAGGCGGTGCGGCCTTGTGGGCGGCGTGAGCGAGCCAGGGTGCGAGGGCGTCACAAGTCACGAGCGAACACGACCGCGCCACTCTGCTCCAGGCAGCGCAACTTGGTCAAGCCGACCGCATGGAACGACGCCAGCTGCGGCTCGATCGCGGCCTTCATGGGGCCGTCGTGACACGAGCTCGAGCGCACGTCGACGTGATCGCCGGTGACCGTCACCGTCGACCACAACCGTTGCCTCGTGAGATCGCTCTCGAGGTTCTTCGCGATCTGATCGGCGCGCAGGGTGGTTGGCACCGGCGCAGGTGTGGGTGCTGGCGCGGGCTGGACCTGGGCGGTGGGTTGGGCCGCGGTGACCGCGACCGGGCCCGGCGCAGCCACCGGCGCCACGGCGCTCGCTTCGTGCTTGCGGTGGACGAAGTACGCGATGATGCCCCCGCCGACCACGACCGCGATCAGCAGCGCGAACAACGGCGAGGCCTTCGACGCGGGTGTCTCGACCGCCGTACCGCCGACCGGCGAGACCGAGTTGCGCTGGTATCGCGGCAACGGCCGGTGACACTTCGGGCACTTCACGTAGCCCGGAACGACTGCCACCCCGCAGGCGGGACAGGTCGCGCCACTCATCCAGAACAGAATACCTGGGCTAGCGCGCGCGTCGAGTTTTGGTTAGTCCCCAGAGGCCCATCACGGCGATCAGGGCGAACGGTCCGAGCGGTCCCCGGCCCGAATTACATCCGCCGCCCGACTTCACGGGCGAGCACGAGTGGGGGTCCTTCGCGGTTGGATAGATCGTGCAGATCGCCGCGATATCGTCGGCTTCCAGCGTTTCCTTCTTGGTCTCGCCACAGTCCTGGAAGGGGTACATCGTGGCTTCCGTGATCGTGGGGTCCGTGGTCGCCGAGCAGCTCGGCACCGGGTTGCCATCGCCATCGGTCCGCGGCGGATCGCCCGATGCCAGGCACGTGTGCTCGAGGCCGTGGAGGTGGCCGAGCTCGTGGGTCAGGGTGTTCGCGAGCTCCGCGTTGCAGCCGGTCGTGCCCAGCGTCACCCCGTCGACCGAGATCGAGAAGTTCTTGCCGTTGATCTCGATATCGGCGTCGACGATCGCGCCGTCGCGCTTGCCGCCGTCGTCGACATAGGTCGCGGTCGTGATCCCCGCGGACGAGTCCGAATAGCACTTGGCGGGATCGTCGGCGGTCGCCGGCCGGCACCACGAGGTATCGCGGAACTTGAGGACGTTCGTGTAGTCCTTGCCGTTGACCTCGACCGAGGCCTTGCCGGCGTCTTCGACCTTGAGGTACGAGCAGCTGCTGGTGTCGTCGTTCCAGGTCGCGATGCACTGATCGATGACCGGGAACTCGGCGTCGCCGGCGATCTCCTTGGTGCCGTCGCTGTCGACGGTCAAAAAGATGCAGCCGGACTCCCAGTACAGCGGGTTGCCCGCCTTGGTCGGCCCCGTGCGCACGAAGCCCGCGGGGTCGGCCGTGATCTTCACGCCATCGACCACGTTGTGGAGGTGGTTCGACAGGTCGAAGTCCTGGTGCGCGATCACGGTGACGCGCATGCCGAGCTCGATCAGCGGTGCGCCGTCGAACACGGTCTGGCCGAGGCCGTCGGCGTGGCCGCCGAGCTGCGAGACCACGACCGGGCCATCGGGGGTCTGGATCGTCGCATCGGTGACGATGCGCCCTCCGTCCGCGGTCCAGTGGCTCTGCACGTCGACGACGCTGCCGTCCACCGTCATCGGTCCCATTGCTACCTGACGTTACCATGGCGTGTTAAAAGGCAGCGCTATGGCGCTCGTGCGTGTGCGAATTGCACCATCACCGACTGGTGACCCACACGTCGGAACCGCGTGGATCGCGTTGTTCAACTACGTCTTTGCCAAGCACAGCGGTGGCAAGTTCGTGCTGCGGATCGAGGACACCGATCAGCACCGCGCGCGCGCCGATTCGGAGCAGATGATCTTCGACGCGCTGCACTGGCTCGGGCTGACGTGGGACGAAGGCCCCGATGTCGGGGGGCCACATGCCCCGTATCGCCAGAGCGAGCGTGCCGCGATCTACCAGGACCACGCGGCAAAGCTGCTCGCGACCGGCGGCGGCTACCGCTGCTTCTGCACGCCCGAGCGGCTCGCGAAGATGAAGGTCCAGCAAGAGCTCGAGAAGAAGGCCGGCTACGATCGGCTGTGCCGCCGGCTCGCGCCGGCCGAGGCCGAGGCGCGCGCGGCCGCAGGCGAGTCGTTCGTCGTGCGGCTCGCGGTGCCGTTCGAGGGCACGGTGACGTGGAAGGACGAGCTGCGCGACGGCGAGCAATCGCGCGACGTCCACGACATCGACGATCAGGTGCTGCTCAAGTCGGACGGCCTGCCGACCTATCACCTCGCGAACGTGATCGACGATCACCTGATGGAGATCAGCCACGTGATCCGCGCCGAGGAGTGGATGTCCTCGACGCCGAAGCACGTGCTGACCTACCGCGCGTTCGGCTGGGAACCGCCGAAGTTCTTCCACATGCCGCTGCTGCGCAACGCCGACAAAGACAAGACCAAGATCTCCAAGCGCAAGAACCCGGTCTCGATCTTCTACTACCGCGACGCTGGCTACCTGCCGCACGCGTTGCTCAACTTCCTCGCGACGATGGGGTGGTCGTTCGGCCATGATCGCGAGCTGTTCTCGCTCGCCGAGATGATCGAGGTGTTCTCGTGGGACCGCGTGTCGCTCGGCGGGCCGGTGTTCGACCTCGCGAAGCTCGCGCACGTCAACGAGCAGTACGTCCACAAGCTGTCCGACGACGAGCTCGCCGACGCCCTGATCGGCTGGCGGCTCAACCGTGACTACTTCAAGCAGCTCGTGCCGCTCGTGCGCAACCGCATGAAGAAGCTCGACGACGTGATCCCGCTGACCGAGTTCTTCTTCTCGGGCGACCTCGATCTCGCGCCGGTCGCGGAGCAGTTCAAGATCGAGGGCGTCACCAACGGCGAGCTGAAGAAGGCGATCCTCGCGTTCGTCGAGGCGTTCGAGGCGCGCGACGGCTGGTCCAAGGAGCTGCTCGAGGATGTCGGCACGAAGTGGCTCGAGGCGCACAAGTGGACGCTCAAGCAGGGCTATCCGCTGTTGCGGCTCGCGGTCACCGGCCGCAAGGCCTCGCCGCCGCTGTGGGAGACGATGGTGGTGCTCGGCAAGGAGATCACGCGCCGCCGCCTGCGCCGCGCCGCGGACTGGATCGGCGCGCGCAAGTGAACGACGACGCGGAGCCGGCGACCGCGGATCCTCCGCGCGACGACGAGCCTGCGGCCGATGCCCCCATCGAGGCCGATGCCGCAGACGATGCGCCGCGAGCGCAGATCGTCGGGACCGAGCGCGTGCCGCTGCGTTATCTCGCGCGGATCTTCGCCGCCGTGTGGATCGGTGCGGCGGCGCTGTACTGGATCTCGAAGCTCGAGCCCCTGACCAAGACGCGCTCGCACCTCGCGATGGCGTGCGTGGTGACGCTCGATCTGTTCCTCGTGTTTCGCGTGCGTCCGTTCCGGACCTGGTTGTGGGAGGTCACGTTCGGGCAGTGGGCGAAGATCGACGCCGAGACGGTTCGCACGCCGAGCGAGGCCGGCACGTTCTCGTGGCGCGTGCTCGCGGTCATGGTGCTCGTCGCGGTGTCGCTGACGCTGCAGGAGTACCTCGGCGACCGCTCGTACTTCGAGCACCTGTTCCCGCTCGCGTCGTGGCAGCACTACAAGATCGGCGCGATCACCTGGCCCGGCTCGTGGGGCATCCAGAGCCCGGCGCGCTACTACCACGAGCTCGCCGGCTTCGCGTGGTGGTCGGGTTGGCGCGTGCTCGGCTACGTCGTGATGCCGGTGATGTTGATCCTGGGGTGGCGCGGCTATCGGCTGCGCGACGTCCACATCCGGTTCGCGGGCTTCTTCCGCCACCTGTGGATCTACGTGTTCCTGTTCGCGCTCGTGCTGCCGGCCGTGCTCTACGCGTCGACGACGGCCGCGTTCCGCCACACCTATCCATTCTATCGGCTCGCGACGCGCTCGCGCTTCGATCTGTGGGCATGGGAGGGGCTGTACTCCGCGCAGTTCGTCGCGCTCGAGTTCTTCTTCCGCGGCTTCATCCTGCAGGGCCTGCGCAAGGTGATGGGCGCGAACGCGGTGTTCGTGATGATCGTCCCGTACTGCATGATTCACTACGGCAAGCCGCTGCCCGAGACGCTCGGCGCGATCGGCGCGGGCCTCATCCTCGGGACGCTCGCGCTCCGCACGCGCTCGATCTGGGGCGGTGTGGTGATCCACATCAGCGTCGCGCTGACCATGGACCTGCTCGCGCTCCAGGGTTGCCCGACGCTGGCTGGTTGGTGCGGCGGGTAATGAACGTGAGCTTTCAGACATCTCCGGTGCGTGGACGACCGACATCGCGTCGGGCCACCGTTCGGCCGTATGATCCGGTGATGCGGCCCGCACTCGTCGCGCTGTGCTTTATCGGCTGCGGGTTCGCGCCGGCGTCGAACAACTCCGGTGACGGTGGGCCGATGTCCGATACGACGATGGGCTCGGGCTCGGATGGCTCGGGCTCAGGCTCGGGCTCGGGCTCGGACGGCTCGGGCTCGGGCTCGGGCTCGGGCTCGGACGGCTCCGGATCGGGATCTGGATCGAACACGCCGTTCGTTCCGCTCCACGTCCCGCCGGGTGGCCAGAGCGCGGGTACGGGCGATCTCGTGATCAGCGCGACCGCGACGATCGACACCGATGCGCTCACGATCGGCGTGCCCATCCCGACCGGTGTGACGTTCGATCAGTGGCCACAAGCGGGTGGCCCCGATCTCGCGGTGCTCCACGTCCGCTCGCTCACGATCGGAGCGTCCGCGCAGGTCACGGTGATCGGCAGCCGCGCGTTCGTCGTGGTCGCGAGCGACGCGATCTCGGTGATGGGATCGCTCGATGCCAGCGCGGCGCGGGCTCGGCCCGGTGCCGGGGGCGCGCTCGCGCAGAGCGGCGCCGGCGCCGGCGGGGTCGGCCTCAACACCGCCACGTATTTCGACTCGGGCGGCGGCGGCGCGGGCTTCGGCACGGCGGGCGCCAGGGGGGGCAACTCGACCAACGGTGCGAACACGAGCGCCGCCGGCGGCGCCGGCGGGCCCGCCCAGGGGACCGATCTGATCGCGGTGTTGATCGGCGGCGCGGGTGGCGGCAACGCCGCCCAGCTGACCTGCGGCATGCAGCAAGGCGGCGGTGGTGGTGCGGGCGGCGGCGCGGTGCAACTCAGCACGCCCGCGATGATCTCGATCAGCGGCGGCGTGTTCGCCGGCGGTGGTGGCGGCGACGGAGGGACGAACTGCAGCGCGAACTTCACGAACTGGGGCGCCGCCGGCGGCGGTGGTGCGGGTGGCGCGATCGTGCTGCAGGGCGCGAGCGTCAGCGTGACCGGCGCCGTCGCGGCGAACGGTGGCGCGGGTGGTGGTGGCGCCGGTGAGGGCGCCACGAACAACCCGAACGGTCCGGGCGTTCATGGCGTGGCCGGCGACGACGCCATGCACGGCGCGGCGGTCGCACACGGCGGCACGGCGGCCGGTGTGTACAGCGCGGCCGGCGGCGATGGTGCGTTCGGGACGACCGCCGCCACGGCCGGAGGTGACTACACGCAAGGAGATGGCAACGGCGGCGGGGGCGGTGGTGGCGTCGGACGGATCTTGCTCGACACCGCCACGACGATGCTGACCGGCACGGTCAGCCCGAGCGCGAAGATCACCCCGTAGGAACGGGCGACGGGCTCACGAGCTCGATCGCGGCCGGAGCTCGTGGGTCTCGACGATCCAGCCACCGCGCCCGGCGACGAACAGGCCGATCGTCGAGGTCGGCGTCGCCCACGTCGCGCCATAGTTGTGCGGCTCGGCCCAGGTCGGAGCGCCGAATCGGCGCGCGAGCTCGCCCGCGAGCGCGGTCCACATCCGTTGCTGCATCGATGGCAGCCCGACGAGCTGCGCCTGCTCGGCGCGGCCGCGGTCGGCGAGGTGATCGTAGAGGCCGTTGAAGTGATCGACGAACTCGTGCTCCGAGGCGTACACGGTGCGGCCGTAGATCCGATCGCAGCGGCCGTACATCCGGCACGGCACCGGCGTGAACGTCGCGTACGCGATCGATCGGCCGGCGGCGTCGTACTTCGCCATCGCGTACATCGGCGGCGTGTGGAGGTCGAGGTACGGGTGGATCGCGTCGCACACGACGAACTCGTCGGTCGTCGGCCACACGCGGCGCAGGCACCAACCGGTGCGGTCGTGCCACGCGCGCACGTCGGCGCGCGCGACCTGATAGGGCAGGGCGTCGGTGACGAGCGGGCGCGCGGGAGCGTAGGTCGGATCGGCGGCTTGCGCGTGGCAGCCGACCATCGCGACGACCAGGGCGATGAAGATGCGCTGCATGCCCGAAGCTTACTCCCCGGCTCGCGTTCAGCACGGTAGGCCGATCGAGGGGCGAATCAGCCGATAAACGAAGGGCCGGACCAGCTGTTGGCTGGTCCGGCCCATAACGAGCACGACCGTTCGACCGTGGGACGTATCTATCCCCTACGATTCAGTAGGTGGGCTCCACAGTAATCCATTGGGCTTCCCGACGAGCGGGCGTGCACTCCCGGATCAGAGGCAGATCCCTGGATAGAAATATAGGAGATTGATTCGCCCCGGGTATCGCATCGAACAGCCCGTGCTCGATCCCTAAGCTAAAGATCGCGATCGAATCCGTCAACGGGAAAAAGTCGCGGGCGATCACTTTTCGCAAAGCACGCAGAACCGCGAGCAAGATCCGGAGAGCGCGAACGCGCAGTGCGCGTTACTTGATCTCGCGCCAGTTCGGCCCGGCGCCGCCCTGCTTTGCGATTGACTTGATTCCGCGGTTCATCATCGATTCCTTGGTCTCGACCGCGTCACCACGATCTTCGACGGGGCCCGCATGGATCCCGGTGTCCATCCGGATCGCATCGCACGGGCACGCCTCGACACACAGCCCGCACACCACGCAGCGCAGCTCGTCGATCTCGAACACCGCGGGGCGCTTCTCGATCCCCTTGGAGTCCGACTCTTCCGGAATGATCGTGATGCAGTGCGCCGGGCAAGCCGTCGGACAGCACATGCATGCCACGCACCGCACGGCGCCGTCCTCGCGCAGCATCAGGCGATGCAGGCCGCGAAACCGCTCCGGATACGTGACCTTCTCCTCTGGATACTGGACGGTCTCGATCTCGTTGATCCACGACAGATCGCCGGGCGCACCGGGTTGCGCGCGCGCAGCCTTCTTGCGCAGCGGCAGGAACAGATTCTTCGCGAAGTGCTTGAGCGTGACGGCGAAGCCCTGCGCACTGGCGACGAGGAACGTGGAGTCCGCTGCGGTCGGGCGCATGACCTGGACCGAGCGCACGACCTTGCCGGCGGAGCTGGTGTGCTCGGCGACGATCTTCGGGCCGGAGGTCTCTTCGATGGGTTCGTGGGCGGCAGACATGAACGGCTCCTGGGCCCAGCCTAGGCCATGAAGATGAGTTTGATCAGCGCGGTGAACATGATCCAGCCCAGCGCGGTCGGGAGCAGGACCTTCCAGCCGAGGTTCATCAGCTGGTCGGCGCGGAACCGCGGCAGCGTCCAGCGCACCATCAGCTGGAACCAGCACAGCAGCACGACCTTGAGCCCGAATGCGCCGAACTGCAGCGCGGCGACGACGCCGTGCGGGAGGTGGAGCATGCCGCCGAAGCCGTGGAAGCCATCGGGCTCGAGGAACGGGACCTGCCAGCCACCGAAGAACACGGTGGTCACGACCGCGGCGATGAACACGACCTCGATGAACTCGGCGAGGAAGAAGATGCCCCAGCGCATGCCAGAGTACTCGACGAAGTAGCCGATGATCTCGGGCTCGCCTTCCGGGATATCGAACGGTGCGCGCTTGGTCTCCGCGATCGCCGCGGTGAAGAACAACACGAGGCCGACCGGCTGCCACAGCCACAGCCAGTTGAGCGGGTTCGCGGCGGACATCGTCTCGCTCGCGCCGTGCAGGACGATCGCGCCGGGCTCGAGCGTGCCGCAGATCAGGAACACGCCGACCAGCGACAGGCCCATCGCGACCTCGTACGACATCATCTGCGACGAGCTGCGCATGCCGCCGAGCAGCGCCCACTTGTTGTACGACGCCCAGCCGGCGATCAGGCCACCATAGTTCGCCAGCGTCAGCACCGCGAAGTAGAACAGCAGGCCGAAGTCGATCGAGAAGATCTGCATGCGGATCGAGTCCGCGAGCTGCGCCGCATCCGGCGTCGTCGGCATCACGTGGGTGACCATGTGGGGGTACACGGTCGGTCCGAACGGGATGATGCAGAACGCGATCAGCACGGGGGCGATCGCGATCAGCGGCGCGAGCGCGAACAGGCCCTTGTGGACGTTCGCCGGGATGAAGTCCTCCTTGAAGATCATCTTCAAGGCGTCGGCGACGAAGTGGAGGATACCCTTGAGCTTGATCGGGCCGATGTTGGCGCGGTTCGGACCGAGCCGGTCCTGCATCATCGCGCTCTGCCGGCGCTCGGCCCACGTCAGCAGCGACGCGAGCGGCATCACGAGGATGAGGACGAGGAACACCCACTTGATCGCCGCGAAGTCGAGGATCCCGAAGATGGTCTGCGATAGCGACGATCGGACGTAGACGGTGGCGTCGAAGCCAGACGCGGTGTGGACGCCGTACTCGCCGGTCGCGCCGAACGCGAAGCACTTGATGCCCGCCGCCACCGCGAGCGCGGGGGCGGCGATGGTCTGGTCCGCGTCGCGGTGGCCCGGCTGCACGGCGACGTCGCCGGTCGTGACCTTGACGAGGTCGCCGGGGTGGACGACGAGCGCGGTCCGGCCAAAGCCGGTCTCGCCGACATTGAGCGCCGGCAGCTTATCGCCGTTCGCGCCGCAGTCGACGGCCTTGACCGACGCCGGGTCGCCGCCGCCGCCGCAGGCGACGAGGAAACACAGGACGACGGCGATCCTCGCGACCAGTGACGTGCGCATCAGCCTCGGCTCCCCGCGAAGCGCAGCGCGAGCGGCCGCACGTCGCGTTGCCACGTGAGATCCTTCCATGCCGGCACCGCCTGCGTCATGTCCTTGAACACGTCGCGCGTGTGCGACCATGCGAGCTTCTGGCCGGTCGCGGCCGCGAGGCGCACGATCGCCTCCCATCCGGCCACCGCCGCGCCGGGCGGCGCGAACGCCGCATGCATGCGCTGGACGTGACCCTTGTTATTCGTCGTCGTGCCGCTGGCCTCGGCCCACGCCGCGATCGGCAGCGCGACCCGCGCGTGCGGGACCGGACCGCGCTCGTGCGCCGACAGCGAGATCAGCTCGAGCTCCTTGAGCTTGGCTGCATCGAGGCCGGGCGCGACATCGCCGAGCATGACGAGCGCGCGCAGGTTCTCGGGCAGCCCGCGGTCGAGCTCGTACGTCGGGATCGCGGTCAAGCCGAGCGCTTCACAGATCGCCTTGACCCCCGCCGTGTTCGGGTTGACGTCGGCGACGCGCAGCCGGCCGTCGGCGCGCGCCGGCACCGGCGGCTTGGCGGCGAGGTACACGTGGCCCGCGCCCCACGCCTTCGCGAGCTTCGCCAGCGCGTAGTTGTCCTCGTTCGAGCACAGCGCGGACAGCACGACGCCGACCTGCGGCGCGTCCTTGAGGAACACGCCGAGGCGGCGGGCGGCCGCTTGCACGGCCTTGTCCCAGCTCGCCGGCAGCTCGTCGACGATCGGCGACACCAGCCGCTGCTCGCGCAGGCCGTGATAGGTGAAGCGACCCTCGTCGCACATCCAGTACTGATTGACCTCGGCGTTGAGCCGAGGCACGAGCCGCCACGCGCGCTCGTCCTTGTGGTGGATCTCGATGTTGCAGCCGGTCGCGCAGCCGTTGCACACGCTCGGCGTCGCCTCGAGCTCCCACGCGCGCATCGTGAACCGATAGTCCTTCGCGGTCAGCGCACCGACCGGGCAGACATCCACCGTGTTGAGCGAGTACGGGTTGTCGAGCTGCTCGCCCGGCGCGGTGGTCAGGATCTGGTGATCGCCGCGGTTCGCGAACTCGAGCTGGTGCTCGCCGGCGACGACGTCGCAGGTCCGGATGCAGCGCGAGCACAGGATGCAGCGCTCCTGATCGAGCACGATGTGCGGGCCGACGTCGACGACCTTCGCCTTGTGGACCTTCGGGGTATCGACGCGCGAGTCGGAGTTGTCGTGATCGAAGTACAGCCGCTGCAACGTGCACTCGCCCGCCTTGTCACAGATCGGGCAGTCGATCGGGTGGTTGACGAGCGTGAACTCGAGCTGCTGCTTGCGCGCGAGCGTCGAGTGAGGGTCGGTCGTATGGACGACCATGCCCTCGGCGACGACCTGCTGGCAGCTCGGCTGCAGCTTCGGGTTCTTCTCGACCGAGACGAGGCACTGGCGGCACTGCGCGACGACCGGGAGGCCCGCGTGATAGCAGAACGCGGAGATGTCGTTGCCGAGCAGCTTCGCCGCTTCGAGCACGTTCGAACCCTTCGCCACGGTGATGCTCTGGCCGTCGATGGTTAACGTTACGGTCTCGGTCACTTGTCCCTCGGGGATAATTTCGCCGTGAGGAGCCGCGCATCCTCGCGGACTCGGACACGCGGACGATCGATCCGGCTCATTTATCGCACTCTCCGCCGATCATGTTGATCATGCCGAAGATCGGCACGATGTCAGCGATGAAGTGATTCTTGAACAGCATCTCCGCGGTCGAGAGATGCACGAACGATGGCGATCGGCAGTACGCCTTGTACGGACGCCCCGTGCCGTCGGCGACGACGAAGAAGCCGAGCTCGCCGTTGCCGCCCTCGAGGAACGCGTACGCCTCGCCGGCCGGCACGCGCACGCCATCCATGATGTGCTTGAAGTGCCGGATCATCGACTCGATCGTGTTGTAGGTCGCCTGCTTCGCGGGCAGCGCGACGCGGTGGTCGTCCGACATCACCGGGCCGTCGGGGAGCTGCACGAGGCACTGCCGGAGGATCCGGATGCACTGCTTGAGCTCCTCGAGCCGGACCAGGTAACGGTCGTAGCAGTCCCCGGTCGTGCCGAGCGGGACGTCGAACTCGAGCTCGGGATAGATCGAATACGGATAGTCGCGCCGGACGTCGTAGTCGACGCCCGCGGCGCGCGCGATCGGCCCGACGCAACCGGTGCGGATCGCATCGGCCTTCGAGATCGCGCCGATGCCGGCCATGCGGTCGCGGAAGATCTTGTTGTTGTTGAGCAGGATCTCGCACTCGACCACCACGGGGGCGATCTTGTCGAGGCACCGCGACAGCTCGGCGCTGAAGCCCTCCGGCAGATCCTTCGACACGCCGCCGATCCGCACGTAGGTGTGGGTGAGCCGAGCGCCCGAGACCTGCTCGAGCAGCTCGTATAGCCACTCGCGGGCCTTCAGGAGGTACAGGAACGGCGTGAACGCGCCGAGCTCCATCGCCGACGCACCGACGCAGGTCAGGTGATCGGACATGCGCGCCATCTCGCTGACGATCACGCGCACGTACTCGGCGCGGCGCGGCACCTTGGCGGTGAGCCCCATCAGCTTCTCGGCGACCATCGCCCAGCCGACGTTGTTGATCATCGGCGACACGTAGTTGAGGCGGTCCGTGTACGGGAACACCTGGGTGTACGTGGCGTACTCGGACTCTTTCTCGAAGCAGCGGTGGAGATAGCCGGGCTGGACGTCGCCCTTGACGATCTTCTCGCCGTCGACGGTGAGCACGATCCGCACGGTGCCGTGCATCGCGGGATGCGACGGCCCCATATTGACGGTCATCAGGTCCGGCGGCAGCTCTTGCTCGGTATCCGAGAAGTCCTGGGCCTCCTTGTGACCCAGGACGAGTTGCCGGAGCGTCTGCGCGTCATTCATCGGCGTCGCCGGCATTACTTGTGCTCCCCGGCGTGTGGACCCTTGATCGGGTTGATCGGGAGGTCGTCGCGGCGCACGAGTGGTTGCCGCTTCTCTTTCGGATAGTCCTTACGGAGCGGATAGCCAACGAACTCTTCGTACAGGTAGATCCGGCGCAGATCGGGGTGCCCCTCGAAGCGGATCCCGTACATGTCGAACGTCTCGCGCTCCTGCCAGTTGAACGCGGGCCACAGGTCGGCGAGCGACGGACAGCGCGGATCGCTCTCGGGCAGCTCGATCTCGAGCCGCAGGCGATGTTTGTGGGTCGTCGAGCGCAGCTGGTAGGCGACGGTGTAGCGTGGCTTCTGCTCGTCCCAGTGCTCGACGAGCGGGCGCCCGACCGGCTTGTAGTCGAGCCAGTCGATACAGGTGCAGAACACCGGCGCGTCCAGCAGCGTCTTGGGATCGTCGCGAAGCCAGGTCGCGACCTTGACGAGCTCGTCGCGCTTGATCCAGGCGACCTCGTCGCCGTGAGGCGAGCCTGTGCGTACGACGGCGCCCGGGAGGGCCGCGGTCAACGCATCGAGAACCTGTTGAGACATCTATTTGGCTCCTCGCCGAGGCGCGCCCTGGCGCTCCGAACTCGCTGGTCGCATGGGGCTACTCCTCGGCTTCGGTCTGCTTCGCGATGATCTGCTCGCGCTTCAAACGGAGCTGACTGTGACCGCGGCCGTCCTGGATCCGATCCATCAGCATCATCAGGGCGTCGAGCACTTGCTCGGGCCGCGGTGGGCAACCGGGGATGTAGACATCGACGGGGATGACCTGATCGGCACCGGGCATCGCGTGATAGTTCTGATAGAAGCCGCCGGTCGACGCGCAGACCCCGAACGCGATCACCCACTTGGGCTCGGCCATCTGATCGTAGACGCGCTTGAGCGCCGGGCCCTGCTTCTCGGTGATCGTGCCGACGATCATCAGCAGGTCACTCTGGCGCGGTGAGAACCGCGGGAACTCCGCGCCGAACCGCGCGATGTCGTACTTCGGCGCCGCGACCGACATGAACTCCATGCCGCAGCACGCGGTGACGAACGGGTAGGTGAACAGCGAGAACTTGCGACCCCACTCGGGGATCCGCGCGAGCTTGCCTTGCTTCGCCCACTTCGCGGCATCCTCGAGGCGGGTGGTGGTGAGCTCTACTCCCATCCGATCGCCTTCTTTCTCCAGACGTACGTGAGCGCGATCACGAGGATCGCGATGAACAGCAACATCTCGGCGAAGCCGAACACGCTGATCATCGGACCGTTCGGTCCCATCGTGTGCGAGAGGTTGTTGTAGAGGACCGCCCACGGATACATGAACGCGGCCTCGATATCGAACACGAGGAACAGGATCGCGACCTGGTAGAACCGCACCGAGTAACGCCCGCGCGGCGATCCGATCGGCTCGGAGCCGCACTCGAATGGCTGGAGCTTGACGGGATTGCTCGCCTTCGGGCCGATCAACACCGCGAGCGCGGTGAACAAGCCGCAGAAGGCAAGCGCGAGCACGATGGCGACGCCAGCCGGCAAGTACGCTTGTAGCTGCAAAGCGAGCGCAGTATATGGCGCTGGTCGTAGCGGTCAATCGGACCGCACACCGATTTTCGGTGGAGTGATCGCCGGTTACAGGTCCGACTACAGGTTTGCCTGGGCGTTGCGAAGCGCGTCTTCGAGCGCGGCGATCATGTCCGCGTCCGTGTCGACCAGGTAGATGGTCTCCGGGTTCGGGCGGCGGTGTGCGCGGACCTCTTCGACGATCGCGCGGGCGGCCTCGTCGATCGGTACGTTACCGAGATCGGTGCCGATGCCGGGGATCGCGATCACCTTGAAGCCGTTGCGATCCGCGGCGATCAGGGCGGCACGAGCGGCACGGCGCACGTTCTCTGCACCGATCGTCATGCCGGGCTCTTCCATCGTCGGCACGTGGATGACGTTCTTCGCCGGCAGCTGCCCCGCGGTCGTGACCAGCGCGGCGCCGACGGCGATCGGCGCTGCGGCCATCGCGGCTTGCTGGATCACGTCGCCGCCTTGACGCCGGAGCGACCCACCGATCCCCCCACCCATGATGCCGAGCGAGTTCGCCGGGTTGACCACGGCGTCCACGGGCAACGTCCAGAGCTCTGCCTTCGCGACGTGAACCTGCATGCGGGCTTGCCCTACCACGGGCTACGCTCGTGATTCAACGGGTTTCGAGCCCACAGGCCGGGTCAGGCGCAGGCTTTTTCGAGCTCGCTCTCGACTTTCTCTTCGGTCCACTTCCGGGCGACCGCGAGCTCCTTCACGATCAGCTGCTTCGCATTATCGAGCATCTTGCGCTCGCCGAACGACAGGACCTTGCTGCTCTTGAGGCGATATAGATCGCGGTAGACCTCGGCGACGTCGAACAACGAGCCGGTCTTGATCTTCTCCATGAAGCCGCGATATCGCCGGTTCCAGGTCTGCTTGTCGATGTGGACGTCCTTCTCGCGCAGGATGTCGAACACCTCTTCGATCTCGGACGTCGTCGCGACAGGACGAAGGCCGACCTGGTCGGCCTTCTCTCTCGGAACCAGGATCTGCATGCCGGTCGCGAGCACCTTCAAGATGTAGAAGGAACACACCGTGGTGTTGATCTCCTTCTTCTCGATGCCGATCACCTCCGCCACGCCATGGGCGGGGTAGACAGCCTTCTCGCCGATCTTGAAGTCGTTGGCCATTTCACATCTCCGGGCCCAGCCATGAGCAATGCTGGTGCCAGCTATCCGGCGCTCCGCTGAATCTAGTCAGATTTCATGAGCTTGGTTCGCTATTGGGTCGATCTCGATAGCTGCCGAGCTGCGCCAGAGTGTCACACCGCCGGCTGGCGGGGAGCGGAGGATACCAGCGGCTGGGGCCAGTTCCAGTCAAATCGTGAGCAGTTCCGGAGCCGGAAGCCGCTGTAGCCGCCTTGTCGCAGTTTGCGTACGAGATTTCCAATGGTTGCACTGATACGCTTGTTTGGAGCGTGCACGGGTCTATCGGCCAGTTGCTGATCGCGATGGGCGCGATCGACGCGAGCGGTCTCTCCGACGCGCTCGCGCGGCAGAGTGGACGGCACCCCGTCGCATCGGAGCTCTACGTGCTCGGCTACGCTTCGGAGCGCCAGCTCTGTGCCGCGCTGGCGGTGCAGACCGGGTGGCCCGCGGTGATCTTCGACGAGTCGACGATCCAGCTCGCCGTCTTGGAGCACGTGTCGATCGAGTGGGCGCGAATCTTCAACGCGCTCGTCGTGTTCGAGGACCCGCACACGCTGGTCGTCGCGGCGGCGCGGCCCGAGGACGCGATCGTGCCGGCGCGCGAGCTCGGCGCGGCGCGCGGCAAGAACGTCGAGCTGCGGATCGCGCTCGATGTCACGCTCGCGCGGACGATCCGCCGCGCGTTTCGTGCGCTGCGCGGCGGCGAGCCGTTCCTCGCAGGACCCGAGGCCGATCGGCCAGGGCCTTACCTCGCGGTCGTCCAACCCGACGCCGATCGCGCGCCGTCGAGCGACGAGCAGCGCCTCGCCCAGCGCGCGCTCGCCGAGGATGCGGCGCGCAACATCGAGGACGATGACGAGCTGCCCGACGAGGACGGTCCCGGGTTCTCGACGTTGACCGGCGACTGGCACAGCCCGGCGGCGACCTCGACCGACGAGCTCGCCGAACCGGAGCTCGAGCGCACCGCGAGGCTCGTCGCCGAGCTCGATCGCGTCCGGTTGGCGTCGCCCGCGCCGGGGACGTCGATCCGCGCGCTCGTCATCGACCCCGATCCGCCGGGTCGGATCCAGCTGGTCGCGGAGCTCGAGAAGCTCGGCTGGGAATGCCAGGCCTGCTCGACCGGCACCCAGGCGGTCGAGATGCTGACGCACGTGATGTTCGATCTGGTGTTCGCCGATGTCGCGGCGCCCGAGATCGACGGGCTGCAGCTGTGCCGGGCGATCAAGCAGAGCAAGCGGCTGGCCCGCACTCACGTCGTCGTCACGACCTCGGTGATCGACTCGGGCCAGGTCCCCGACGACGTGCTGCAACGCCACCAGGCCGACGGCTATCTCGAGAAGCCGTTGGACTCGCGCCGGCTGCACCGCATGCTGCGCGACCTACATCCCGAGGATCGCATCGATCACGAGGCCGTGCTCGCCGACGCGAGCGCGCGTTACCACGGTGGTGATATCGACGGCGCGATCCAACGGCTGCGCGGCGCTTTGATCCCGGATCCGGCGAGCTCGAAGCTCCACTTCATGCTCGCGAACATGCTGCAGCGTGCGTCGCGCTGGGCCGAGGCCGTCGACGAGTACGAGGCGACCGTCGAGCTCCAGCCCCAGTACTTTCCGGCGCTGACCCGGCTCGCGTACCTGTACTTTCGCCAGGGCCTGCACGCGCGCGCGGTCGAGACCTGGCGCCGCGCGCTCCCGGTGTGCGAGGACCCGAACCTGCGCCACAACATCGAGCTGTTCATGCGCAAGCTGGTCGCCGACATGTCCAAGACCGACGCCGGCTGAGTTACCTTCCGCGCGATGGCAGCGCGCATCCGCTACGTGATCTTCGACTTCGACGGCACCTGCACCCAGGTCGACCAGGTCCAGGCCAAGTTCCTCGACGACTATCGCCGGGCGATCTTTGCCGACGACAAACCCTGGGAGGCCGCGAAGGCGCGCATCGCCAAGGCTTCGCCGAACGCCGGCTGGAACCTGATGAACGCGCCCTCGACCGCGCCCGCCGGCGCCGATCCCTACATCCTCGCCGGCGAGGCGGCGGCCTTGATGGCGCGCGAGCGCAAGCAGGAAGCGCCGAACGTGTTCGCGAAGGTCTACGACCACAACGTCGCGCCGTTCCGGCCCGAGCTCCGCGACGTGATCGAGGCGCTGCTCAAGAAGAGGCTCGAGGTCGCGTTCATCTCGAACTCCGACAAGACCAAGATCGCGCACCGGATCCAGGATCTGTTTCACGACAAGCCGCACCGCGCGGCCCAGATCCAGGTGTTCGGCGGCGCGCAGAAGTTCCTCGTCAAGGAGCTGCTCGTCGACTCGCCGGTCACCGCCACGCAGCGCGCGCAGTTCGATCAGCTCGCGCCCGGCATCCGGATCGGCGAGCTCGCCCGTCCCGTCTACCTGCGGCGCGGCGCCTACTTCGAGGCGCTGTGCGCGACCCGGTTCCCGCTCGCCGAGACCCTGGTCGTCGGCGACATCTGGGAGCTCGATCTCGCGATGCCCGCCGCGCTCGGCGCGCACGTCCACCTGATCCAGCGTGCCGAGCCGTTCCCCAGCTACCCGTACGAGCTCGCGCAGCTCGCCAAGGGACACACCAGCCCGAACCTCAAGGCCCTGCTCAAGCGCCTCTGACGGGGACGTACTACAGTTTCACAAGTTCGATTCTCGATGTCCCCGATTTCATTGGGCGCCGATCGGGGACGTACTACAGTTTCACAAGTTCGCTCGACGACCTGGTCGCCGGACGATGCGTCTTCACGGCCATCGGACCGACGCGGGACCGGACCTCGCTTGGTCGTCAGATCACGTGACCCAGGATCAGCATCGCGCACTCGCAGGCGAACGCGACCACGGCGAGCGCGATCCAGGCAACCGTCCGCGGCTTCGCGCTGCTGCGGAGCCACAGGGCGAGCCCCGCGGTGGCGACCGGCACACCGATCCCCCACAGCGGCGACGCGGCGACGCGCAGGTACCCGGGCGACATTGGAGCGAGCTCGAAGCGATGGAGCGCACGCCAGCCGACGAGCTGACCGACGATCGAGGACACGATCAGGAGCGCCGCGTAGTACCGGGTGCGCACGGGCGCAGCGTACTACGGCAGCTGCTGCAGCGCCGCGCGCGAGGCCTCGGCGCGGGTTGACTGCGGATAGGCTTCGAGGAACGCGCGGAACCGCTGCGCGGCGCCTTCGCGATCATTGGCGCGTCGCGCTGCGACCGCGGCCCAGAACGCGGCTTCTTCGGCGATCACGGGATCGCTCGCGCGCTCGAAGGCGTCGAGCGCATCGGCGTTGTGGCCGTCGTGGAGCGCGGACCAGCCCGCGCGGAACGCGGCGAGCGAGGCCGCGGCAGGCGACGGCGTCCAAACCTCGCCGGCGGAGATGATCGCCTTGGACTCGGGCGAGGTGCGCTCGACGGAGCCGGCGAACGTGTGCGCGGAGACGACCACGCCGCGCGCGGCGCGGAGCTCGACGTGCGCGTTGGCCACGCGGAACGTGGTGTCCCCGATCGCGACGGCGACCGGCGTGCGATCACGCGCGTCGATCGAGATCGTCCCGTCGCGGAGCTGGATCGTATCGTGGGCGTCGCGCGTGAAGTCGGCAGCGCCGCTGATCGTCGCGGCGCCTCTGGACGCGCGCACCACCGCCGCGCGCGCGATCGCCGCGGGTCGGGGCGCGGGCGTGTGCGCGGGCGTGTGTGCGAGGACCACGACGTTTGGTGCAGATCGGGGTGGCGACGGCACGACGCTCGCGACCGCCTGTACCGCTGGCACCGCGAGCACCGGCCAGCGCACGGCTACCAGCGGTTCGCGATGGGCCGCATAGACGACCGCGGCGATCGCAGCGGCCACCGCGATCGCACCGATCGGGAGCCAGCGGACGCGATGCGCCGGCAACGTATCGGCGGACGCGAGCGTCGCGGCGGCGAGCTGCGCGCGGCGTTCGGGCGCGAGCACCGGCACCGGCAGGCGTTGCGCGAGCACGCGGATCTCGTCGGCGGGATCGTGGGCGAGCGCGAGCTTCGCCCGGCGCAGCGGCGACAACCGGGGCGGCTCGAGCGTGCGCACGAACGCGCGGACCTCGCGTTGTTGCGCGAGCAGGCTCGCGCACGCGGCGCAGTGCTCGGCGTGCGCGGCCGCGCGCGGGTGCTCGGCTGCGGCCGCGGCGGCGAGTGCCTCGAGGCTCGGGCAGCTCACGCGTCGTCTCCCTGGAGCGTCTCGCGCAACGCGCAGCGCGCCTCGTAGACGTGCCGCCACAACGTGCCCTGCGGGATGCCGAGCGCCGAGGCGGCATCGGAGCCCTTCTCGCCCTCGAGATCGATCAGCACGAACGCCGCGCGCTGGGCATGCGGCAGCGCCGCGATCGCCCCGGGTAAGCGCGCGAGCGTCGGATCGCGCGGCGAGACCACGGAGGGTGCGAGCTCGGCGACCAGCGAGAGAGCGCGCTTCCGGCGGATCTCCTTGCGCGCGTGCTCCTTGACCACGTTCGCGGCGATCCCGTGCAACCACGCGCGCGCGGTCGTGCCGTGGAACCGGACCGCGGCCCCGAACGCACGCAAGAACGTCATCTGGACGAGATCGTCGACGGCGTCGGCGTCGCTGCCCCGCATCCGCGCGACGAAGCGATGGACTGCGTCGACGTGGCGCTCGAACAACAACGCGCGCGCGGCGCGATCGCCGGCGGCGCAGGCCGCGACCAGCCCCGGATCGGTGATGTCCTCGCCACGCGCGGCGCGCGCCGGATGTAGCTCGATCAGCTCGCCGCGCTTGGTCATCACAAGCCGCGGCGCAAGCCCAGCATGACCATCGCGTTGCCGGCGTCGCGGTACATCGGTGTCATCGCGTCGAGGACGTACCAGTCCTGCTTCGAGTACGCCAGCACGGGACCGGCCTCGAGCTCCCACTGCTTCGTCGAGCCGATCGAGTGCCCGAGGTAGAGTCCAGCCTCGACATATGGGGTGGCCTCGCTGCCGCTGCCGGTCCTCTCCATGCCGGTTTGATTGTCGAAGCCCTGAAGCGAGAGCGACGACACCATCACGCCGGCGCCGACGTTTCCGCGCACGTACCAGTCGCCCCAGCGCGCGATCCGGCCGAGCGTGACCGCGAGCATCAGGTCGGTCATGTTCGCCCTGTAGAATGTCGCCGGTCCGGAGCCGTCGATGGCGATCATCTGACTTCCGGTGATGCTGGCCGACGCGCCGATGATCCAGTTGCGGTGGTTCCACAGCTCGAGCTCGAGGCGCAGCCCCCCCGAGCTGTTCGCGCCAAACCCGGCCGCGAACGACACCAGCTTCGTCGGGTGTTGGACCTCGGCCGGCCCGGGCAGCTCGTCGGTCGGCCCAAACTGACCGGGACCGTACTGACCGGGCGCACGGAACGGCATCGCGTTGAAGCTCGCGGGTGGTCCGGCGTACGCGTCGCCGTACGCCGCGGGTGGAGCGCCGGACTGCGGAGGTGGCCCGTAGATCGGTGCGCCGGTGGGCGCTGCCGCTTGTGGAGCGAGCTCGGCGATGCTCAGGGGGGGTGTCGCGCCGCCCAGGCCATCATCCGCGGCCCAGCTCGCGATCAAGACACCCGCGCTCTGCGGGTCCGGCACGATGCGCTCGCGCACCCGCCCATGCTCGTCGGTCGCGAGCACGTACAGGCCGCCCTCGGTCGGGATGATCCGGACCTCGAGCGCGAGCGTGCAGCGCTCGTTCGCGAGCCAGTGCTCGATGGTCTCGCGCACCGCATCGGGCGCGCGCACGATGTTGACGCTGCACGTACCGGTCGCCGCCATCGGCGACGCCGCAGCGGGGGCCCGAGCGGGGCCCGGATCCGGCCCGGGCTGCGCCAGAGCCGGCACGGCCGCGAGGACGAAGGGGAGTATGAACGTGGCGCGCACCGGGATCCTCCTGATTTCAGCTAGGGGGTTGCCGCAGCCGGCGGTTTCATCGCGGCGATCACAGCGCTCGGCGAATCCCCGCGAATGCCAGCACGGCACCGGGTGGCCGCACCAACAGCTCTTGTTGATCGACCATGTACCAGCCCTGGTTCGAGATCGTGGCGATCGGTCCGACGTCGAGCTCCCAGTCGTCGCCGAAGCTCCGGCCGACCAGCAGCGAGCCCTCCGCCGTCGCCGAGATCATCGATGCGGTCGCGGTCGAGATCATGCCGGTCGCGAGCGCGACGTAGTGGAGGTCGAGCTCCGACCCGACGATGCCGGCCGCCAGCCCCGCGCGCACGCGCCACCGATCCCACAGCTTCCAGGTGTAGTGCGCACCGGCGAGCGCGCTCGCGTCGCGAAATCGCGCGAGGTAGGAGCCGTCGCCGAGCGGGTCGGAGAGCTCGTTCATCGACGCCTCGCCCCACTTGATCACCAGGTCGGCGGAGAACCCGTCGCGGCGGACGATCTCGAGCTCCGCGCGCACGCCGATACTACCGCTCGTCCCGGCGGCGGCGCCGAACGTCAGCCAGTGCTCGACCGGTTTCGACCGGGCCACGACCGGCGCACGGTCGCGCAGCAGCGTCGGTGCAAACACGTCGCGTGCAGGTGGCGCCGCGGGCCTGGCAACCGGTGCGACCGGAACCGGCGCCGGCAGGACGATGCCGTCGTCCGCGGTCCAGCTCGCGATCAGCACGCCGGCGCTTTGCGCGTCGGGCACCGTGCGCTCGTGCACGCGGCCGCGCTCGTCCTGCGCGTAGATGTAGAGCTGGCCCTCGGTCGGGATGATCCGCACGACGAGCGGCACCTCGCAGCGCTCGCTCGCGAGCCAGTGCTCGACCGTGGCGCGGACGTCGTCGGGTGCGCGCACGATCGTCACCGCGCACGGCGCAGGGTCCGCGAGCGCGTGCGCAGCGGCGGCGACCAGTACCACGAAGGCTCGCATCATCCAGATCATCGAGAGCACACGCCGGCGACGACCGGCACGGACCGCAGCGTACCGCGCTAGAACATCGCCGGCGTGTACGACCTGGTTGCCGCTGCTGGCAGATTCATCGCGGTGTCGGACCGCCGGTCGCAGGTTTGTTACGCGAGCGTCCCGGGGTTCATGATTCCGCGAGGATCGAGCTCCGCGCGCAGCGCCCGAAGGTAGCCGTCGAGCTTGGTCGCCCGCGCGCCGAGCAGCCAGCCACCCGCCGCCTCGGCGATTTGCTCGATTCGTGCAACATCGATCATGTGCGGCTCGCTGCCGAGCGTGAAGAACACCAGCCCACCATCCGGATCGAACCGGGAGATGTGCGCGCTCGCCGCGATGCCGAGCCTTGCCGCTTCGGCGATCACCGCGTGATAGACCGCGCGGAGCTTGGTCGGCGTGCCCATGATCTGCAGCGCCGGGGCCGCGACCGGAGTCGGTGCGCCCGCGTGGATCCGGCGCCACCACAGATCGGCGAGCGTGTGATCGGTCTCGCGACCGCCTTCCGCGATCACCGCGCTGGTGATCAAGTCACGGTCGCACGCCGCGAGATCGGTCGGTCCCGCGGTGCCCGCACACATCAGGGCCTCGCCGGGCTCGAGGCGTAGCCCGTCGAAGTGTCGGCTCGCTTCGATCGCGTCGTAGATCCGTACCCCTGACGGCGCGGCCTCCTCGCGCAGCGCCAGGTAGATCGCGCTGACCGCCGCGTCGATCGAAGGCAACACGTACGCCGCGACGAGCCGCGCCTCCGGCTTCTTGTGGATGCGCAGCACCGCGCTGGTGATGAACCCGATCGTGCCCTCGCTACCGCACAGCGCGCGCGCGAGGTCCGGGCCGGTCGACCGGCGCGGCGCGACGCGCGTGTGGATCGTGCGGCCATCCGCGAGCACGGCCGATACGCCGACGACCGCGTCCTCGAAGAAGCCATGACGCGCGCTCGACTTGCCTGGCGTGCGCACCGCGATGATGCCGCCGAGCGACGATGTCAGCACGACCGGCGGATAATCGCCGATCGACAGGCTGCGTGGCGCGAGGATGCGCTCGAGGTCGAGGCCGGTGATGCCGACCTGAGCGTGGACGAGCAGCGAGTGCTCGTCGAGCTGGAGCACCTGATCGAGCCGCACGGTCGAGACGAACACGCGCTCGCGCTCGGTCCGGTCGCGCCCCGGCGTCGCCATGTTGCTCCCGGCGCCGATCGGGTGGATCGCGACGCCGAGCACGTTGGCTCGGCGGAGGACCTCGGCGACCTCGGCGGCCGAGCCCGGGGTGACCCGCAGGCCCGCGCGGTCGCCGATCACGTCGTCACGGACGTGGTCCTCGCCGACCGCGGCGATCATCTCGCTGCGCAGGGTCACCGCGACAATCCCATCTTGCCGGGGTTGAACACGCCGTCGGGATCGAGCGCGTGCTTCGTGGCCTCGAAGATCGCCATCGCCTCGCGGTGCTCGCGCGCCATGTAGGGCGCCTTCAGCAGGCCGACGCCGTGGTGGTGGCTGATCGTCGCGCCGACCCGGGTCGTCGCCTCCATGCCATCGCGCCAGATCGCGTCGTACAGCCGCTCCGCGCTCGGGGTATCCGAGGCGTGGCCCGCGAACGTGAAGTAGATCGAGCAGCCATCGGCGTACGCGTGGGACAGGTGCGCCATCACGACCGCGTGACGACCGATCGCGGCGCGCACCGAGTTATAGAGATCCAGCAGGCGCTCCCACGTCGACGCGACCTCCATGGTATCGACGAACGCGCCGTCGCGGAACACCGGCGACATCCGATAGCTGACCGCATAGCGATGGCGCAGCCAGGCCCAGCCGGGATCCTCGCCGCGATCCTGGGCGCCTGCGGCCTCGAGCTCGGCGAACGTCAGCGCCGCTTCGACCTCGGTGCGGATCCTCGCGCCCTCGAGCCCGATCACCATCCGGCAGCCGCGGCGGGCGACCTTCTCGGCGACGCCGAACAGTCGGTTCGCGATCGCGCTCTTGTCGAGCGCGAAGTTCATCGCGCCGCGCCGCACGCCCGCGCCCTTCGCGAGGCCGATCAGCTTGTCGACGAAGCGCTTGTCCTCGCGCTGGAGCTCCGGCCACGCCGGTAACGCGCCGGTCTCGACGCCGAGCACGGGCGGCACGAGCGCGTGGTCCGCTTCATTCGGATCCTTGTGGCTCATCGAGTTGATCAGCGTGTCGAGCTCGTCGTAGAGCCGCACGACCGCCGGGCGCAGGCCCTTCTGGACGACCCGCCGGATCGCCTCGATGCCGGCCGGGATGTCCTCGATCTCGTAGCCGCGGAACACGCGCAGCTGCGGCGCCGGGTTGACGCGTAGCCGCGCGGACGTGATCACGCCGAGCGTGCCTTCGCTGCCGCAGATCAGCTGCGTCCAGTTCGGGCCGCGCAGCGCGCGGGACGGGCCGTCGGTCTCGATCACCTCGCCGCGCCCGGTCACGACCGTCAGCCCGGCGACGCGATCCTCGACCTTGCCGTACTTGGTCGACAGCTGCCCGGCGGCGCGGGTCGCGAGCCAGCCGCCGACCGTCGAACAATAGATCGACGATGGAAAGTGACCGAACGTGTAGCCGCGGCGCTCGAGCTCGCGCTCGAACCGCTCGCCGTTGAGCCCGGCTTCGACGTCGCACACGAGCTCGGCGCGCGTGATCGAGCGCAGCGTCTGCATCCGCTTCATGTCGATCGTGATGCCGCCGAACACCGGCACCACGCCACCGCATACGCCCGAACCACCGCCGTACGGGATGATCGGGATCCGGTGCTCGCGCGCGAGCTTGACGACCGCGACGACCTCGCGCACGTGCTCGGGCCAGACTACCGCGTGCGGTCGCGTGCCCGGACCGATGCCATCGCGGTACGCGATCAGGAGGCGCGGCCACATGTCGCGGGAATAGGTCTCGAGATCGACGGTGCGCGTCGACACGCGCCGCGGCCCGAAGATGGCCTCGAGCTCGCGCTGAAGGCGATCGATATCGGCTATCGCGTGCACGCGCAAACGGTACCAAGTATGGTCGCGACGTGACACTCCCCACTCTCGATCAAGTTCGAACGATCGCCGTGATCGGCGCCGGCACGATGGGACACGGGATCGCACAGGTCGCCGCTCAATCCGGCATGACGGTGCGGATCCAGGATGCGATCCGAGGAGGCGCGCAGACCGCCATCGATCGGATCGCGATGAACCTCGCGAAAGGGGTCGAGCTCGGCAAGCTCGCCGCCGGCGATCGCGAAGCCGCGCTCGGACGGCTGAGCGCGACCGAAGAGCTGGTCGCGGCCGTGACCGACGCCGATGTCGTGATCGAAGCCGTGCCCGAGCGAATCGAGCTCAAGCGCGAGATCTTCGGCATCGTCGACAAGCTCGCACCGCCGCGCGCGCTGTTCGCGACCAACACCTCGTCGCTCCCGATCTCCGATCTCGCGAGCGGCCTCGCCGATCCGACGCGCATGGTCGGGATGCACTTCTTCAATCCGGTGCACCTGATGAAGCTCGTCGAGATCGTGCGCCACCCGAAGGCGGCCCCCCAGGCCGTCGCGCTCGCGGTCGCGCTCGCCCAGAAGCTCGGCAAGACCCCGATCACCGTCAAGGACTCGCCCGGCTTCGCGTCGAGCCGGCTCGGCCTCGCGATCGGCCTCGAGGCCATGCGCATGATCGAAGAAGGCGTCGCCTCCGCGGCCGACATCGACACCGCGATGAAGCTCGGCTACGGCCACCCGATGGGTCCGCTCGAGCTCACCGATCTCGTCGGTCTCGACGTCCGGCTCGGCATCGCCGAGTACCTCGAGCGCACGCTCGGCCCCAGCTTCGCGCCGCCGCAGATCTTGATCGACAAGGTCTCCGGCGGCCTGCTCGGCAAGAAGTCCGGCGCCGGCTTCTACAAGTGGGGCGCCGACGGCAAGAAGTCGTGAGCGCGATCGCGCCAGCGTAGACGGGGACGTACTACAGTTTCACAAGTTCGCGCTCGTAACCCCGCGAGATCAGCCGTGCCCAAAAGGGGACGTACTACAGTTTCACAAGTTCGCGACTGCCGGTGCATCGGGTTCGTGATCCGATCGTCGGCGATCGGCCAGCGATCCGGCGGTGGCCAAGCGCGACTGCGGGTGCGTCGTGTTCGTGATGCCGATCGCCGGACACCGCCGATCGATCCCGTGCGGCCGACGATAGCGAACTTGTGAAACTGTAGTACGTCCCCGGATCGTCGCTCAATGAAATCGGGGACATCGCGAAGCGAACTTGTGAAACTGTAGTACGTCCCCGTTCGCTCCGTTCGCTACCAGTTTACTTGTTCGCGCTTCGTACGGCCGCGGCGCTCGGGGCGCCGCGACGAGTGACGATCGCTGAACGCGCGCTGGTGCTTCTGGATGTCGGGCGACAGCGCGAGCGACGCGAGCTGACCAAGCGCGGGCGAAGAGCGCTCGAGGTCGGCGACCCGCATTGCCATCACGGGATCGACGGGGCGGTTGTCGAGCCGGACTTCGAAGTGGAGGTGCGGGCCGGTGGCGCGGCCAGTCTGGCCGACCTGGCCGATGCGCTCGCCGGCGGTGACGGTCGCGCCCTTCTTGGTCTCGATCTTCCGCATGTGACCGTACAGCGTGATGACGCCGCCGCCGTGATCGACATAGACCACGTTGCCGTAGCCGCGCTGGCGGCCGGCGAACTTGACGACACCATCGCCAGCGACGGCGACCGGCGTGCCGGAGTGCGCCGGGAAGTCGGTGCCACCGTGAAACTTCCAGGTGTGCCGGATCGGATCATCGCGCCAGCCGTAGCCCGAGCTCAGCGTGTCGGCGATCGGTTGCGTCGTGAGGATCGTGAGGTCGGGGAGCGGGGACGTTCCGTCCTTCGGATGGATCACGAGTGCGACGAGCTTGTCGGTCGCGTCGTGCACGAAGTCGCGCGCATCGAGCTGCCACTGCACGAACCGATCGAGGACCGCGTGGGCGACCGGCAGATCGAAGCTTGCCGCGATCCGTGCGATCGCGATCGCGAACGAGTCCGGCAGTTGCGCTTGCGCTTGGGCAACCGGCGCGCTTGGCGCGACGACGGGCTTGGACGTCATCGCGCACCCCTGCGCGATCGCTACCGCGAACAACACCCGATACATGGAGCCCCAAGTGTTTGGCGATCCGCGCCGCCGATTCAATGTAGGCGGTTGGATTTTCGAGGTTATGTAAGCCGGTGCCAGATTCTGGTTGCACCTGAGGCCCGGCATCATCAAGATGCGCGCGCCGTGAAGTCTCGTTGGCTGTTCGTCGCGATCTCCGTGATCTCCGCAGGCTTGCTCGCGATCTCCGTGTGGGTGGGAAACTGGTGGAGCGTCGGCGGCCTCGAGATCGGGCCTTTTGGTGCACACGAATGTTTCGGCGGTGAGTGCCGCTCCACCACCATCGGCGGTGCGCCCCAGCTGTGGCAACGCTGCGGTACCGCGGTGTGGGCGGGCGGCTTGATGTCGATGATCCTCTTGCTCGCGATCGCCGCGGCCCTCGCCGCGCGCCGCATGCCGAAGGCGCTGGCGAAGAGCTCGCTGACCGCGCTCGTGACCACCGCGCTCGCCGGCGCGTACTTCATCGTCAAGCTCCCCGCGCCCACCGGGATGACGGTCGGGCAGGGCGTGTACATGTTCGTCGCGGCCGTCGTGCTCGCGTTCGTCACGCCGATCTGGGTGTTGCGGGACTGACCTTAGAAGCTGAAGCGCACCTTGACTCTCGCTCATGGCCAGCCGATCCTTCGAAGGTGGTGCCGCCGGACCCCACGGTAGGGACCCCTGTGAAAGTCGGTCGGTACGAGGTCATCAGTCACCTCGCGACCGGCGGCATGGCGCAGATCTATCTCGCGCGCCAGACCGGTCTGGGCGCGTTCGAGCGCCATATCGTGCTCAAGACGATCCTGCGCGAGCGCGCGAGCGATCAGCGGTTCGTCACGATGTTCCTCGACGAAGCGAAGCTCGCCGCGACGCTGAACCACCAGAACATTGCCCAGGTCTACGAGGTCGACCAGGCCGACGGCGCGTACTTCATGGCGATGGAGTACGTGCACGGCGAGAACACACGCGCGATCCTCGAGACCACGCTGCGGCGCGGCTGGACGATCCCGCTCGAGCTCGCGGTGATGATCGTCAGCGGTGCGGCGGCTGGCCTGCACCACGCGCACGAGCGCAAGGGCAAGCAGGGCCAGCCGCTCAACATCGTCCACCGCGATGTCTCGCCGGCGAACATCATGGTCGGCTACGACGGCAGCGTAAAGGTGCTCGACTTCGGGATCGCCAAGGCCGAGGAGCGCGCGACCAAGACCGTGGGTGGAACGATCAAGGGCAAGTACGGCTATATGTCGCCCGAGCAGTGCAAGGGCAAGCCGATCGACCGGCGCAGCGACATCTTCGCGCTCGGCATCTGCCTCTACGAGCTCACCACGCTGCGCCGCGCGTTCAAGGGCAACGACGACTTCGAGACCATGAAGCGGATCGTCGCTGGCGAGGTGATCCTGCCGTCGGTCGCGGTCGCGGGCTATCCGCGCGAGCTCGAGGCGATCGTCCTGACCGCGCTGGCAAACGATCCGAACGCGCGGTTCCAGACCGCGCAGGAGATGACCGAAGCACTCGACGCGTTCGCCGTACGCACGAAGCTCACCGGATCGAACACCGCGATGAGCCGGTTCATGGCCCAGCTGTTCGGCGCGAAGAAGGAGCCGTGGGTCGAGCACGCCGGCGATCGCACGGAGATCAGCATCGAACCCGATTCTGCTCGTGACGAGAGCGATAACGAGAAGACGCTCGTCGTCGAGGATCGCGAACGCGCGGCGACCTCGAACGACCGCGGCGCGCAGGATCGAGCGGTAACCTCGAACGAGCGTGCCGCCGCTGCTGGCGTTCCAGCGGCCCCGACCCCGACCCCGGCCCCGACCCGGCAGCCCGCGTCGCTGCCGTTCGAGACCCGCACCCCGTCGAACCCCGCGAGCGTGCCGCACGACATCGCGCGCCTCGGTAGCGAGCCACTCAGCGAGCCGGGGGCGCGGCCGCTGATCGACGACAAGCTCGGCTGGTCGACGGGGATCCAGCAGCTCCAGCAGCATGGTGGTAGTGCGACGCGGATCGACACCAACGTGCCGCGCGAGTACCAGATCCGGTCGAGGCGTGGTTGGATCATCTTAGTCGTGCTCATGATCCTGGGCCTTGCGGCCGGCGTCGGCATCGCGGTGACCCTCGAGGGCGATCCGACGTCGTCTTCGCCCTGAACTCGTGGCATCGTCGCGGCATGGCCACCGCGATCAGCCAGGAGCGTCTCTCGAGCTTCAATCCCGCCACCGGCGAATTGCTCGGCAGCGTGCCGATCTTCAGCGCCGCCGAGGTCGAGGCCGCGGTCGCCCGCGCGCGAGTCGCCGCCGAGACCTGGTCGACGCGCAGCTTTGCGGCGCGCAGCGAGGAGCTCGTCGCGTTCCGGCACGCGCTCGCCGCCGCCGCGGACACCGTCGCCGACATCCTCCACCGCGAGAATGGTAAGCCCGAGGTCGAGGCGCTGACCGAGGTGATGATGGCGCTCGGCCACTTGAAGCACGCGGTCGCACGCGCCGAGACCGCGATGGCGCCGAAGAAGGTCGGCGCAGGGCTGCTCGCGAACTTCCGCGCCACGATCTCGTACGCGCCGCTCGGCGTGGTCGCCGTGATCGGTCCGTGGAACTACCCGCTCAACACGCCGATGGGATCGATCGCGTACGCGCTCGCGGCCGGCAATGCGGTGGTGTGGAAGCCGTCCGAGTTGACGCCGCTGGTCGCGCTCGAGATCGAGAAGATCGCGAAGCGTACGTTCGCGTTGCCCGATCTGCTGCAGGTCGTCACCGGCGCCGGCGCGACCGGGGCCGCGCTCGCGAAGGCGGCGGTCGACAAGATCTCGTTCACGGGCTCGGCTGCGACCGGCAAGCGCGTCATGCTCGCGGCCGCCGAGCGCCTGACGCCGGTGTTGATGGAGCTCGGCGGCAAAGATCCGATGATCGTCAGCGACGACGCGGACCTCGCGAAGGCGGCCGAGGCCGCGGTCTACGGCGGGCTCACGAACGCGGGCCAGGCCTGTATCTCGGTCGAGCGGGTCTACGTCGCCGAGGCGGTGCACGACCGGTTCGTCGACGAGGTCGTCAAGCAGGTCCGCGACCTCAAGGTCGGCGGCGACGACGGCGATCTCGGGGCGATGACCAGCGAGGCGCAGGTCCAGATCGTCAAGGATCACCTCGACGACGCCATCGCCAAGGGCGCGAAGGTGCTGACCGGCGGACCGAACGCGATCGTCGGCAGCTTCATCCAGCCGACGGTGCTGACCGGCGTCACGCACCAGATGAAGGTGATGACCGAGGAGACGTTCGGTCCCGTGATCCCGATCCAGAAGGTCAAGTCGATCGACGAGGCCGTGCGGCTCGCGAACGACACGCGCTACGGGCTCGGCTCCTCGGTGTTCGCCGGCAAGTCCGCGCGTACGATCGCCGGCAAGCTGCGCGCGGGCATGACCTCGATCAACTCGGTGATGGCGTTCGCCGGCATCTACGGTCTGCCGTTCGGCGGCGTCGGCGAGTCCGGGTTCGGCCGGATCCACGGCGACGAAGGGATCCGCGAGTTCACGCGCGTCAAGTCGACCGCGGAACAGGCGTTCGCGTTGCCGGTCAACATGATGAGCTTTCGCCAGCCCAAGGACGCGGCGAAGCGGCTGCGCGGCATGATCAAGCAACTGTACGGCGACGGCGTGGTGTCGAAGGCCGGCGACTTGTTGCGCAAGCTCCGCAGCTAGGGCCGCGGGCGCCGAGCCAGTGATCACCACCGATCCCGAACGTCTCGCTGGCATCGCGAACGCGCTGGGCGCGGCGGTGCGCGACGCGCGCGCCGGCAAGCGCGTTCGGTTGCCGGTGATCGCCGCCGAGGATGCGGCCGGCCTCGTCATGGTGATGCACGCCCAGCTCGACGTGGCGATCGCGGAGCGTGCCACCGAGGCTGCCGCGCAGGGACTCCAGCTCGCGTGTGGCGCCGGTTGCGCGGCGTGTTGCACGTCGCCGCTGCTGGTCTCCGAGGGGGAGGCGGTGACGGTCGCCGCGTGGCTCGTCGAGCATCCCGAGGAGCGGGCGCGGTTCGCCGCCGCGTATCCGGTCTGGAAGCGCGCGATCGGGAGCGCGGGTGAGGCGCTCGTCCGCGCGAGGTCCGACGACGACCGCGCGGCCGCCGCACGCGAGCTCCGCCGCCACGACGTGATGTGCGCGTTCAATCGCGACGGCCTGTGCCTCGTCTACGATGCGCGCCCCGCGCGCTGTCGCAAGGTCCACGCGCTCGACACCAGCGCCGCTTGCGGCGCGACCGGCGACGGCCAGGTCCGCTACTTCGAGCACGCGCGGACCGAGATGACCTTCGACGAGCAAGAACCGATGCGTGGTGCGATTCACCACGCGCTGCGCCCGAACGGTGGGCTCGAGCTCCTGGTCGAGGCCGTGCATCGCTTGCTCGACGTCCGCGTCCCGCGCAACGCACCGTGCCCGTGCGGCTCCGGCAAGAAATCCAAGCACTGCTGCGCGGCCTGAGCGAGCGTGCGGGTGCGCGCGCCGTGCTGGAGCGCACCATTGACGCCACGTGCGGTGCGCGCTCTCCTCGAGGTATGGCGGAATCCCTGTTCTCGAGCGCGTGGGACAGCTTCGCGACGGCCGGCCAGGAAGGGACGTGGTCCGTCGATATCGACATGCCGCCGGCGTTCGTGATGGCGGCGGCGAACCTCAGCATGTACCAGCAGCACTCGGCGAATGCCTACGCGTTTGCCGGCGTCCGGAGCTACGTGCGCGACAACGAGGTCGTGACCTCGCAGGGCTACAACGGCGTGTGCGGCGTGATCGCGCAGCCGAACGTCACGCGCGTCACCTTCAGCCACGGGCTCGGCTGCGGCGAAGGCTGGGGCGTGCTCGCGAGCTTCACCCTCCACGCCTTCATCTGGGATTAGGTCGGACCATGCAGATCCACAAGGCCATCGCCTCGAAGCAGCAGTCGCGCGCTGTCGTGCTCTACGGCGACGACGGCCGCGTGATCCACACCCACGTCATGTACGCGGTCAACGGCGGCACGATCGCGACGCCGGAGCAGGCCGAGCGCCGCGCCTTCGAGATCGCGAAGGATCTCGGCCGTGACGTCGCGACCGCGAAGGTGCTGCACGTCGACGATCCATCGGTGTTGACCAGCGGCAGGTTCGTCGTGGATCCCGACACGCGGGCGCTCCGCCCCATTCCCCGGCCCATCCCGGTGATGCCGAAGCCGGGCTAGTTACGGCACGAGGTATCGGCCGTCAGGCACTTGAACCGCACGTGCATGTGGTTGGCGTGGTTCGCGATGTGGTGCACCAGCCCGGAGCCGCCACGGTCCGGGTACTGGAACAACTTGTCGAGCACGGCCTGGTCCTCGCCGTGGTGCTGCGCCCAGTGATAGAGCAGACCCTGGACGTTGAAGTCCATGAAGATGACCTGCGCGCCGCCGTCCTGGTGCGCGGTCCTGGCGAACTCTTCGAGCAGCGCATAGGTCGCCGCGCAGTCGAGGTTCGCCGCGGTCGCGGTGACGAAGTCGCGCGGGTAGTTCGCCGGCTTGGCCTTGTAGATCAGCCCGATGTCGGCGTCGCGGCCGGATTGGTGCGAGTGGTGCTGCGTGATCTGACCGCCGCTCTCCTGCGAGATGTCGCCGACCGCGACGGCATGCGCCTCGGGAAATTCGGTCCGGAAGTCGCGGAGCGCATGGTGGACGATGTCGACGGTGGTACGCGTGCCGAACGCGCGCCAGGGCCGGCGGATCACGTAGCCTTCACCGGCCGGCAGCTCGGTCGCTTCGTGGAGCTGTCCCGACCACGGCAGGCCGAGGGATTGCCCCGCGATCGGGTCGCGAGGCACGTAGACGAGCCGGTGGTGCGGAACCGGTGCCGCATGAGCGCTGCGTTTGCGGTGTGCCGTCTTGCGGTGGTGCGCGTCGCGCTTGGGCTTGGCCTGGGCCGAGGCAGCAGTGATCCACACGAGCGAACAGACGACGGCGACGAGACGCATCAATAGGTACCCCCGAAGCCATGGTGCCGAGCGCGCGCACGGTGAGCCAATTTTCGGCGAACAATGTTGGACCACCAACGGTCAGCGCCGGAGCTTCGCGCAGCGTTCGGCGAGGAGCGTGCCGATCGGACGGAGGTCGTCCTGCAAGGTCTTCGTGAAGTCGCTCCGGCGCAGGGTCTTGCCGGCGGCGATCAGCGAGGCGAGATCGCCGCACGCCCGGTGTGCGAGCAGGATCGGCGCGGCGCCGCCGTTATAGACGCGCGCCTCGGTCAACGATGCGTTGTTCGGTCGCCGGCGCAGCTTCAGATCGGCGACCAGCTCGTCGATGATCTTGGCCTTCTCGGCGAGCTTCTGCTCGCGGGTGCGCGGGGACTCGTAGACCGTCTTGAGCGCCTCGTAGGCGGCGAGGACCCGCACCGTGCGCGGGTAGTGCAGCGCCTGGCCGAGCGTCCAGGCGAGCTCCTCGGGCGAGCCCGGCCCGAAGTGGGTCTCGATCCAGTGATCGGTGAGCGCGTCGGCGATGTACGAGGCGAAGCTCTCGTTGAAGAACGGCTCGTCGTTGATCAGCACGGTCGCGTGGACCGATTCGTGAAGGATCACGTTCGCGAGCTCGGGCAGCGCGTCGTCGCCGCCGCCGAGCATCGTCGAGAGCACCGGGTCGGGGAACCAGCCACCGGTCGAGTACGCCGAGGCCGGACGGATCAGCGCGTCGTAGCCCTGGTGGTCGAGCTCGCGCTTCCACGCGAGCGCGTCGTCCTCGTCGAACCAACCGAGGCCCGCGAAGCAGCCGACGATCGGGAAGCACCACCGCCTCGGCTTGAACGCGACCGGGTCGGCGGCGCCGACGAACCACACCGCGGCCGGCTGGTCGAGCGCGGTATACGCCTCGTAGTTGTGCCGGATGTGGAGGCCGTAGCTGCGCCCGTAGTGCTTGATCTCGGGGATCTCGGAGAGCAGCAGCGCCGTGCGCAGCGGCGTGCTCGGATCGTCGATCACCTTCTGGAGCGGTTGGGCCTTCGACAACAGCTCGAACTGACCATCGGCCGCCTGCGCGACGTACCGCGTGTACAGGCAGCCCGTCGCCGAGAGCGCGACCAACGCGAGGGCGACCTTCACAGCTTCGCTACGATCGCTTGGCGCAGCGTGTCACCGTCGGTCAGCGTGCCGGCGGGCCAGCCGACACCGAGCCCCGTCGCGGCGTCGTACTTCGGGATGACGTGGAAGTGGACGTGGGGGACCACCTGATGCGCGAGCTCGCCGTTGTTCTGGAGGATGTTGAACGCGGTCGCCCCCGTCGCGGCGAGCACCGCGCGCGCGATCCGCGGCAACACCCGGCCGATCGCCGCGGCGGCGTCGTCGGGCAGCCGATCGAGGGTCGCCACCTCGAGCTTCGGGATCACGAGCGTGTGGCCGCGCGCGATCGGCATGATGTCGAGGAACGCCAGGACGTGGTCGTCCTCAAAGATCTTGTGGCAGGGAAGTTCGCCTCGCAAGATCTTGGCGAAGATGGTCATCCGCCGAGCTTACCGCGACACGAGCGCCGCGCGATCACCGGCGGGCGATGGACGGATCCAGCGCGCCCGGGCGGGCTGGTCGCTGCGCGCGGCCGCGATCGCCACGGTCGCGGTCGCCGACATGCCGTCCGCGCTGCCGATGACCGTGATCGTGCCCGACGTCGCGGTGGTGGTGACGCCGACGCAGTTGCCCGAGCCAGCTTTGGCCACGCCATCGACGAGGAAGTGCCACACCAGGCCGGCGACGTAGCGGTCGTTCGCGAGGCCGTCGAAGCACACCTCGGCCGTGGCGTTCGGGGCCACGGTCGCGGAGCTCGCCGGATCGATGACGAGCTGATCGAGATGGTCGACGACCACGACGTCGAGGTTCGCGGTCGGCCGCTCGCCGGCGGTCACCGCGAGTGCAGAGGTCCCGGCGGTCGCCGCCGGCAACTCGACCCGGTCCCACGCGCGCTGGGTCGCCCCGGCGAGCGTCAGCTGCATGCTCTGATCGACGATCCGTTGCTCGGTCGGTCCGCCGCTGTCCTGGACCTGGCCGAGCAGCGCGACGCCCACCTCGACATCGCCAGCGATGAACGCGAGCTCTCGATCGGTCGGCACCAGGTCGAACGTGTTGGGGACCAGCTCGATCGAGTCGATCGCGGCGCCCGCGAGCTCCTTGCGATCGAACAGCTCGCCGGTCGCGGCATCGGTGATGCGCAGGTAGTTCGAGCGCGCCGCCACGCCCCGTACGGTCACGATGTTCCCCGCGGTGTGATCGACCTTGACCCCGTTGCCACCGTCGTCGTCGGCGTCGAACGGCAGGTCGAGCGCGACGAAGCGACCTTGCGTCGGATCGTAGCGGAGCTGGACGTCCTGCGTGCCGCCGATCGCGGTCGGTGACGGGCCCGACAGGCCCAGGACGTTCGTCATGTCGGCCCCCACGAACTCCAGGCCGCGCGGCGTCAGAGCCGAGCAGGTCTCACCGGCGGGACACTCACCGGTGGCCGCGCGCTCGCCGCCGAAGCAGGCGGGGATCAGCAGGCCGGGCACGAGCAACGAAGCGAAGGCGAGGCGGTTCATGACCGTCGTCTTGAAGCACTGGTCGTGCCATCGAACCGTGCGGGGAATTCCCAGGAGTTCCGCGTACGAGTGGCAACGTTTGCCGTCACACTGAGACGCAAATGTCAGGGCGCGCACCGCGCGCTAGCGATCGAACCGATAGCCGGAGCCGCGCACGGTGATGAAGTGGCGTGGCTGTTCCGGATCGGCCTCGAACCGCTTGCGAAGTTGTCCGACGAAGTTGTCGACCGTGCGCACCGAGCCGACGCTCTGGCCCCACACGAGGCTGAACAGCTGGGCGCGCGCGAACACCTGATTGGGGTTGCGTACGAAGAACACCAGCAGCTCGAACTCGAGGTGGGTCAGCTTCACCTCGACGCCGGCTCGCGCGACGACGCGCTGCGCGAGGTCGATCGAGACATCGTCGAAGCCGAGGTGCTCGCCGGCCACGGCCGGGACGGGCGAGGCGGCAGGTGGCTGCGCACGCCGGAGCACTGCATCGACGCGCGCGAGCAACTCGGCGAGCGCGAACGGCTTGGTGACGTAGTCATCGGCGCCGAGCCGGAGTGCGGCGACCTTGTCGAACTCACCGTCGCGCGCGGACAACACGATCACCGGCACCAGGTTGTCGGCGGCGCGCAGCGCCGAGAGCACCTCGAGGCCGTTGCGTTTGGGCAGGTTGATGTCGAGCAGGATCAGCTCGAGCTCGCTGGCGGATGCTTGCTCGACCGCCTCGTCGCCGTCGCGCGCGATCGCGGTGCGATGCCCCGCGAGCTTGAGGTTGAGCGCGAGGCCGGTCGCGATCGCGTCGTCGTCTTCGACGATCAAGATCACGACGCCACCGCGATCTGGTGGGTGCGGGGATCCTCGCGGCGCAATCGGATCCGGAACGTCGTGCGACCGGGCTCGGACTCGAAGTCGAGCTTGCCGCCGTTGCCGCGCACGATGGTGCGCACGAACGCGAGCCCGAGCCCGACCCCGGGGATCCCGCTCTCGGTGATCTCGCGGCCGCGGATGAATTGCTCGTAGATCGAGGGTTGGTCGGCGCGCTCGATGCCGATGCCGTTGTCGCGCACGAGGATCTCGACGCGGCGGCCGGCGCTGCGCGCCTCGATCCCGATCTGCTTGTCGGCGCCGCTGTACTTCCAGGCGTTGTGGAGCAGGTTGCCGATCGCACGGACCAGCGTGGCGCGATCACCGCTCGCGCGGAGGCCACGCTCGACGTCGATCGCCACCGCGGTCGGATTCGACAGGGTCGCCGCGTCGAACATCGCGACGGCTTCATCGACGAGCTCGCGGACGTCGACCGTGCCGCGTGGCCAGACATCGCGTGGCCGGGTCTCGAGGCGCGACAGCTCGAGCACCTTGTCGACCAGCATCTCGAGCCGCTTGGTCTCTCGCGCGAGCAGCGTCAGCACCTCGGCGCGATCGCTCGCCGACAGGCGATCGTCGCGTAGCGACTCGAGCAGCAGCGTGATCGACGTGATCGGGGTGCGCAGCTCGTGCGAGACCGCGGAGGTGAAGTCGTTCTGGACCCTCGCGAGCCCCGCGCCCTTGGTGACGAAGATCGACACGAGGATGTAGCCGGTGATGCCCGAGGTGCAGAACGTCAGCACGAGCACGCCGGCGACCACCGTCGTGGTCCCGCCACCGAGCACGAGCAAGATGATCCCGACGCCGGTCATCAAGATCGTCGGCACCAGCACCGCGAGCATCAGCACGAGCTGAGCTCGTCGCAACTGGATGTTCGCGGGTGGAAACCGCACTACGCCACGTCAGGCAGCGCGATGGGGGGGTGGGCGCTGGCGGGCTCGGGCTCGGGCACCTGGTCGCGGACGTGTCGTGGGAGGCCATGGAGGTCCCATACGAGGCCGACGAACGACAGCGCCCTGATCGCGTAGTAGGTGACGTCGTACTCCCACCAGAAGAACCCGTTGCGCGCGCTCACCTGATAGTGGTGGTGGTTGTTGTGCCAGCCCTCGCCGAGCGTGATCACGGCGAGCACCGGGTTGTTGCGCGAGTCATCGCCGGTCTTGTAGCGGCGCCCACCCCAGATGTGGGACAGCGAGTTGATCGTGAACGTGCCGTGCCAGCACAGCACCTGCGCGAGCGCGAAGCCCCACACCAGCGCGAAAAAGCCACCCGCGAGGAACGTGATCACGCCGGCGGCGACCGGTGGGATCATCCAGTACGTGTCGAGCCAGCGCAGCTCCGGGTACTTCGAGAAGTCCTTGATCCGCGCGTAGTCGGTGGTCTCGAGGTCGCGCGACAGGATCCATCCCATGTGCGACCACCAGAATCCGGACTGGATCACCGAGTGGAGGTCGCCGGGCTGATCCGACAGCTTGTGATGCAACCGATGATGCGCCGCCCACCACAGTGGGCCCTTCTGCGCGGTCGCGGTCGCGCCGAGCGCGAGCACGAACTGGAACCACCGCGAGGTCTTGTAGCTGCGATGGGAGAAGTAGCGATGATATGCGCCGGTCACGAACCACATCCGTGGCACGTACAGCGCGAGGCACAGCGCCAGGCCGGTCCACGACCAGCCGAGGATCGCGAGGCCGACGATCGCCAGCACGTGCACACCCCAGAACGGGATCGAGAGCACGTTGAAGTAGATGTGGCGCCAGCTCTTGGAGCTGGCGGCTGCGACCGCGTTCACGACCCTACTTACCACGAGCGTCGCGAGTGATCGAGGGTGTGTCGGAGGGCATCGGGACGCTACGCTCGCGTCATGACCGACGATCTCGATGCCCTCGCGAACCATACGATCAGCCGGTCGAGCCTGACGCCCGACGAGCTGCGCCCCCGGGTGGCCACGCTCGGCGCGCGCTGGAGGGTCGTGGGGCCGGATCTGGTGTGCGAGCTGGCGGGCCAGACCGGCATGACCACGTGTGGCGCCGCGGTCGCGTACGCGACCGAGCTCGCCGACGAGCTCGATCATCACCCTCACATCGTCATGGACTATCCGCGCACGACCCTGGCGATCCACACCCACGACCAGCAGGCGATCACGCTGCTCGATCTGGTGTGGGCCGCGCGGCTCGAGCGCTGGTTGCGCGCGCACGGCTGGTGAGCGCGGCGATCACCCGGGCAAATAGCGAAACACGGTCAGCTCGTCGAGCTGGCGGCCATCGACGAAGCCGGCGGCCATCGCGGGCAGCGCGGCTAGATCGACGATCGTCGCGAGCGCGAGCAGGTCGGCATCGAGTGCGCTTGCGGCGCCGAGCGCGTTGACGTGCGTGCCGCGGCGCAGGTGTGCGGCGGCGATCGGCGTGCGGCCATGGCTGCACACGATGTCCGCGGCGAGCGCCTCGCCGATCGTGACCTCGCGGCCACCGGTCCGGGCCGCGAGCGCGGCCGTCGTGCAGCGGACGTCGCGTGGCGCGAACCACGCGCGGTGCGCTTCGAGCGCGAGCACCGCCGCTTCGAGCTGGCGGTCGTCGTCGACGATCAGCGACAGGCTGCGCGGCGAGCTGACCGCGAGGAAGTGCGACGCCACGGCGGCCGAGCCCGCGGCGAGCCGTGCGGGCGATTCGCCGGGGAGCTGGACCGCGACCGGCGGGGCCCCGTGCGTGGCGATCGCGACGTAGGCGCGCTCGATCGCGGACACCCAGTCGGTCACGCTCGTCGTCCCACTAGAACTCGGCCTGGCGGGGCGCGCGCGGGAACGGGATCACGTCGCGGATGTTCTCGATCCCGGTCGCGTAGATGATCGCGCGCTCGAAGCCGAGCCCGAATCCGGCGTGCGGCACGGTGCCGTAACGGCGGAGATCACGGTACCAGCCGTAGTCGTGCGGGTTCAGCTTCATCTCGGTGATCCGCGCGTCGAGCACGTCGAGCCGCTCCTCGCGCTGGCTGCCGCCGATGATCTCGCCGATGCCGGGGGCGAGCACGTCCATCGCCGCCACGGTCTTGCCGTCGGCGTTCTGGCGCATGTAGAACGCCTTGATGTCCTTGGGGTAGTTGATCACCGCGAGCGGCCCCTTCACGACGACGTCGGTCAGGTACTTCTCGTGCTCGCTCTGCAGATCGATACCCCACTTCACGGGGAACTCGAACTTCTGCTTCGCCCCGAGCAGCTCCTTGATCGCGTCGCCGTAGTCCATGCGCGCGAACTTCGACTCGACCATCGCGGAGAGCCGCGTGATGCAATCCTTGTCGACGAACTTCGCGAAGAACTCCATGTCGTCCTTGCGCTCGACCAGCAGGGTCTTGAAGATCGACTTGAGGAAGTCCTCGGCGAGCTGCACGTCGTCGGCGAGATCCGCGAACGCGATCTCGGGTTCGATCATCCAGAACTCGGCGAGGTGGCGGCGGGTGTTCGAGTTCTCGGCGCGGAACGTCGGGCCGAACGTGTACACGCGCGACAGCGCCATGCAGTAGGTCTCGACGTTGAGCTGGCCCGAGACCGTGAGCCGCGCCTCCTTGCCGAAGAAGTCCTTGTCGAAGTCGACCTTGCCGTCGGGCGTACGCGGCAGGTTCGCGAAGTCCAGGGTCGAGACCTTGAACATCTGGCCGGCGCCCTCCGCATCGGACGCGGTGATGATCGGCGTATGGATCCAGAAGAAGCCGTGGTCGTGGAAGAACCGGTGGACCGCCATCGCGAGCGTGTGGCGCACGCGGGTCACCGCGCCGATCACGTTCGTGCGCGGCCGCAGGTGCGCGACCTCGCGCAGGTACTCCATCGTGTGGCGCTTCGGCTGCATCGGATAGTGATCGGGGTCCTCGACCCAACCGACGACCTCGATCGCATCGGCGCGCAGCTCGACCGCCTGGCCCTTGCCCTGCGACGCGACGAGCTCGCCGGTCGCGCGCACGGCGCAGCCCGAGGTGATGCGCAGGACATCGCTCTGATAGTTCGCGAGCTCCTGGGGCGCGACGACCTGGAGCGCCTCGAACGCGCTGCCGTCGTGAATCGCGACGAACGACAGGCCGGCCTTCGAGTCGCGCCGGGTGCGGACCCAGCCTTCGATCGTGACGTTGGAGCCCACGGCGATCTGCCCGGCCAGGACCTGCGCGATCCGCGTCGGCGTCATACCTAGCGCTCGGCGTCTTTGCTGCCGACGATCGTCATGTTCATGCCGATCTGGACCGACACGGCCTTGCCGTCGATGCTGACGACGGTCTTCGCGTTCATGTACCAGCCGAAGCTGCCGGTCGAGAACTGCTTGACCTCGGCGAGCATCTCCTGCCCGTTGATCGAGACCTTGAGCGGCTCGGCCTTCTCGAGGAAGTGCGTGAGCGTGACGGGGCAGGAAGTCTTCGAGGGCATGGCGGGCGTTTTAGCACTCTTGAAACGCTAAATGGGCGAATGCCGTGAACACGCGGTAGGCGGCGCCGCGGAGCCGCGCGCCGAGCCGCCAAGCCAGGTCGTCAGCCATGCGGCAGTGTAGGATCTGCGCGTGCTCACCGCGACCTCCGTGATCCGGATCGGCAACGCCGGGGTGCACTCGACGGTCGTGTTCGAACGCGCGGTGCGCGCGACGATCGTGCGGCGCGACAGGCTCGCGTTCGACACGCGTTACTCGCCGCCGGCGGCGGGCAAGCCCGAGCAGGTCGGCCACGTCTACTTGATCGTCAGCGGCCGCTATGCGCCGGCGGTCGGTGAGCCGCTCACCGGGCCGGTCGCGTTCGTGCTCGGCGACGACGAGATCGAGCGCGTCGGTGCGAAGTCGCGCACGTTTCGCACCGATGGCTCGACGATCGACGTCGTCCACCTCCGGTTCGAACAGCGCGAGCTCGCCGCGCCGATCGGGCTCGCCGCGGGGCCGTTGCGGCTGACCCCGGTGTGCTGGGACACCGCGCGGCGCGTCGTCGAGGCACCGCACGCGATCGGCGAGCTGCTCGACGTGCTCGCGCGCGACGGCGTCATCCGTGGCACCGCGAAGATCCACGACGAGCCCGAGCGTTATCGCCGGTTCTGGGATGCGCTGCGCCCGCTCTACGAGACCTACGGCGGCACGGTCTCGCTCAAGCAGCTCGCCGCGGCGCTCGACATGTCGATGCGCCAGGTCGGCCGCGATGCGAAGGAGCTCGCGACCACGTTCGGGTTCGGTAGCGGGTATCGCGACGCGTTGTTGACGCTGCGGTTGCGCATGGCCGTGCTGCTGCTGTCGGGCCCCGAGTCCTCGGTCGCGGACGTCGCGAGCGCGGTCGGCTATGGCAGCCCGATCGCGATGGCGCGCGCATTTCGCGACGCGAAGCTGCCGGCGCCGAGCGCGGTGCAAGCCGCGCTGCGTTCCGAATAGATCGCGACACCGCGCGGTTCTGGGTGGACCGGGTCGGTGCGGCGAGGTACTTGCGAACAGTGAAGTCGCTGTTGGTGGTGTGTGCGCTCGCCGCGCAGGTCGCGCAGGTCTGGCCGGTCTCGCAGGTGTGGGCCGGCGGCTTCGGGATCCCCGAGATCGGGGTGCGGCGCACCGCGATGGGCGCGGTGATCGGGCGCCCCGACGATCCGTCGGCGCTCTATCACAACCCCGCCGGGCTGGTGCTGCAGGATGACTGGACGATCTACGTCTCGGCCGGCGTGTCGTTGTTGTCGACCGAGTTCGAGCTCGCGCCGTGGGACCAGAGCGACCGCTTCCTCGGCGCGACGCCCACGGCCGACGGCTACTACGCGCCGGTCAAACCGAGCCGCGCATTCGGCGTGATCCCGATGATCGCGGTCGCCGGCAAGCTGCTGCCGAAACTGCACATCGGCGCCGCGATGTTCGTCGGCAACGCGACCGGCGCGGCGTTCGATCCCGATGCGGTCACGCGCTACCACCTGATCGACGGCTACGTGATCGCGCCGCAGGCCGTGGTCGGTGCCGCGTATCAGCTGACCCCGACGCTCGCGCTCGGCGCGACCGTCGGCGTGATCAACCTGCGCGTCCACGGCGAACGCGACGTGTTCCCGATCATCGACGGCGCGGATCTTTCGAAGCTGACCGGCACCAAGCCGCAGCTCACGCTCGATGGCTCGGGCTGGGCACCGAGCTGGATGATCGGCGCGTATGGCCAGCCGCACTCGCGGATCACGTGGGGCGCCGCGATCGTCGGGCGCGTCGACGCGACCCTCGAGGGCCCGATCACGGTCGCGTACTCGGCCGATTCGTCGTCGCCGGGCGACACGCTGGTCGGCCAGCAGAAGACCTCGCAGCTGTTGCCGTGGACCTTCCAGGCCGGCGTCAACGTCGACGTCACGCCGAACCTCGAGATCGGGACCGAGCTGCGCTACTGGCTGTACCGCCAGTACAAGAACCAGCACACCGACATCGTCGGAATCTTCTTGTTGCGCGAGCTCGATACCGAGAAGGACTATCACGACTCGCAGGAGTGGACCGGCGGGCTCCGCGTCCACGACCTCGCCGCCGCGCCGAAGCTCGACCTCATGGTCGGTGGTCAATACGATCATTCTCCGGCGCCGCCGCGGTCGGTCACGCTCGACTCGCCGTCGTTCAGCCATTTCGGGCTGCACTCCGGCGCGCGCTACACGGTCGGGCGCTATCGGCTCGGCCTGTCGTACATCCACTACTGGTACGAGATTCCGACGATCACCGATTCGATCACCATGCCGCCGTCGAACATCCGTGGTTCCGGCAGCAACAACATCTTCACGGTTTCGGTGGAGGCCCACCTATGATTCCCGAGCACGGCCGTGCGGCCGACGACATCTTGCGCGAGCTCGCCGAGCGCAGCGCGGGCGATACCGACTGGCGCGGCGGGCGCGTGTTCTCGCTCGTCTATCATATCCCCGGCCATGCGGGCGAGCAGCACGAGGCGTTGCTCCATCGCGCCCACGCCCTGTACGCGTCGACAAACCTGTTGAACCCGATGGCGTTCAAGAGCCTCAAGCAGATGGAGACCGACATCGTGCGGTCGGCCGGCGCGCTGTTTCACTGCACCGGTGCGGTCGGCACCGTGACCTCGGGCGGCACCGAGTCGATCCTGTGCGCGGTCGCGGCGTATCGCGATCGCGC
>JBDTEH010000164.1:0-3304 GCA_039922635.1 Kofleriaceae bacterium
CACGCATACAGCCCGAGGCCCGCGATGAAGCACGCGATCGGGACGCCCGCGTAGATCGCCGGTCGCCGGCGCCATTCGGCGGGATCGAGATAGACGACGAACGCGGTCGACCACACGTGCGCGACATCGACGAGCACGACGCCGGCGACGAACGTGAAGGGCCCCGCGTCGTGCACCGGCAACAGCGCGACGAGGACCAGCGCGACCACCGCGGTGCCGCCGAACACGACGAGGTCGACCGGCGCCGAGAACAACCACTTGTTCATGTCGCGATCTCGCGCGCGGCGCGCAGCCCGTGATCGAACGCCTCCTCGAACAGCGCGATGCCCGAGAGATCGGTGTGCGCGAAGTGCACCGCGCCGTGCGGCGCGATCCGCGCGAGCCGCTCCGCGCCGCAGCACGCGCCGACCCGCGGCCGGATCATGCCGTGGCCCCAGAACGTGACGTCGATGTGGTCGATCTTCGAGCGCGCGTCCGGGTGGGCGCGCTCGAGGTCGGTCACGATGGTCTCGGCCCACTCGGCGTGGCCGGCGCCCGCGAGCCGGCGGCGCACCGCGGCCGGGTCGGCGTCGCTGAACGGGTAGTACCAGGTCCACACGGTCGGCCCGCGATCGCGGCCGCGCTGGTGCGTCGCGCACACGTAGCCGAGGCTCGGGCTATCGCGGAACACGTTGTCCCACGCGGGCGGCGCGCCGTGACCGCGCTCCTCGGGGCGGTCGCGGAGGTGGACGTTCGCGACCACCCACGCGCCGTAGTCGGCCGTGCCCAGCGAGCTGCCCCGCCGTGAGGCGACGATCCGGTTCGCGACGAAGCTCGGGGCCGCCACGATCACGTGGCGCGCGTGGATCCCGATCGGTCCGCTCGGGCCGACGCCGATCATCGTGCCGTCATCCGCGATGTCGACGATCGAGACGCCCTGCTCGATCGTCGCGGACTTCGCGAGCTGCGCGACCAGCGCGGCGTTGCCGTTGGGCCAGGTCACCACGGTCTGCGAGGCGCTGCCGGGCCCGCGCTGGCGCGCCGCGAAGTAGAAGATGCCCGCCCACGCGCTGGTCTCGGCCGCGGTCAGCGCGTAGTCGTCGCGGCACGCGTAGTCGCACAGCCAGCGCAGCCGCGGCGAGGTCAGCTTGCGGGCGTCGAGCCAGGCCGCGAACGAGATCCGATCGAGCGCCGTGACCTCCGCGGCGTCGCTGCCGCGCGCGCGCGGGATCGCGAACGCACGCCGGCCCTGCGGATCGCGCCAGCCGCTCCACCGATCGATCTCGCCGCGGAACGCGGCGAGCTGCGCGCGATCGCTCGCGTTCGATCCGGCCTCGAGGTACAGGCCCTCCCACCAGCGCCCGAGGTACCACACGCGCTCCTCGGGCTCGCGGCAGCGCAGCGCCTCGTCGACGATCGGGGTGCCATCGCCGGTGCGCCCCTCGATCGCGCCCATCTCGTCGAGCAGCGCGGTGACCTCGACCTGCTCGACCTGCGGCGCGACGATGTAGTGCGCGCCCCACGGGTACGGCGTGACGGCGGATGCACCGCCGCGCGCGGTGCCGCCGGCGACGTCGTCGAGCTCGAACACGGTGACGTCCTTGACGCCGCGCCGGCGCAGCTCCCATGCCGCGCCGAGCCCGGCGACCCCGCCGCCGACGATCGCGATCTCGACCGATCGCCACGTCGAAGGCACCGGCGGTGGGTGGTCGCGGATCAGCGCATGCGCGCGCGACATCCCCGGTTCGAGCAACGCGCCCGGTGGCGGCGCGCGATCGTGCGCGCGACAGGCGGCGTACGCGATCGGCGCGCCGAGCAACATCGCGACGAACTCGCGCCGCGTGGCCGTCACGCGCGGCCTACTCCCACTTGCGCCACTCGCGCTCGTAGTAGCGGACGAGCGCCTGGTTATCGAGCTGGTTGATCTCGACGGGCAGCGGCTTCATGTCGACCGAAAAGTCGAACATCGCGACCAGGGTCTCGTCGTTGAGGAACCGCAGCGGCAGGTTCGGGGCGTGGGTCGGCGGCTGGAACTCGTGGCGGCGGGCGAGCGCGTAGCCCCACACCCCGAACGCGGGGACCGTGACCTGATACGGGTGAACGAAGAACCCCGCGGCGCGCATGGTCTGGATGATGCACCAGTACGACTTGCGGGCGAACAGCGGCGAGGTCGCCTGCACGACCACCGCCCCGGCCTGCGTGACGTGGGCGAGCACGCGCCGGTAGAACAGCCGCGTGTAGAGCTTGCCGAGCGAGTACGTGTTCGGGTCGGGGAAGTCGACGATGATCGCGTCCCACTGCCCGGGGTGCTGGTCGAGCCACACCATCGCGTCGTCGTTGATCACCGTGACCCGCGGGTCCGCGAACGAGTGGTGGTTGAGCGCGGCGAGCGCGGGGAACCGCCTCGACAGGTTCGTCATCGCGGGATCGAGATCGACGAGCGTGACCTGCTCGGTCGCCGGATGGGTCAGCACCTCGCGCAGCGCGAGTCCATCGCCGCCGCCGAGGATCAGGATCTTGTGCGGCGTCACCTCGGCCGCGGCGAGCACCGGGTGAACCAGCGCCTCGTGGTAGCGGTACTCGTCGGCCGAGGAGAACTGGAGGTTGCCATTGAGGAACAGCTGGAACCCGGCGCGCCCGCGCGTCACCACGATCCGCTGATACGGCGTGGTCTCGGTGAACACCACTGGATCGGCGTACATCTCGTCCTCGGCCCAGGTCGTGAAGTAGTTCGCCATCGCGACCCCGACCCCGAGCCCGATCAACACGATCACGGCGCGCATGCGGAGGCCGAACACGCGCTTGCCGAGCGAGGGCGCGAGCAGCCACGTGCCCCACAGCGCGACGCCGGCGTTCAAGCAGCCCATCGCGAGCGAGCTGCGCACGAGCCCGAGCTTGGGCACCAGCACGAGCGGGAACATCAGCGAGGCGGCGAGCGCGCCGATATAATCGAACGTCAGCACGCGCGAGATCAGATCTTTGAACTCGACCTGGCCCTCGAGCAGGCGCATCAGGATCGGCAGCTCGAGGCCGACCAGCACGCCGATCGCCGCGACGAACCCGAGCAGCACGACCTGAAAGTGGACCACCGTGCCGAACGACAGGAACAGCACCGGCGCCGACAGCCCGCCGACGACCGCGACCGCGAGCTCGATCTCGACGAACCTGCGCGCCAGGTTGCCTTCGAGCTTGCGCGATAGCCACGCGCCGACGCCCATCGCCGACAGGTACAACCCGATCACCAGCGAGAACTGCGTGACCGAATCGCCGAGCAGGTAACTGCCCAGCGTACCCGCGAGGAGCTCGTAGACCAGGCCGCAGATCG
>JBDTEH010000165.1:0-32531 GCA_039922635.1 Kofleriaceae bacterium
GGAACTCGCGGTCGTAACCGTGCCCGGCCTCGCCGGCGAGCTGATAGATCCGCCACACCGCCCAGGCGTGGACCGGTGGGTTGACATCGCCGAACGCGAACTCGTACGCGGGGAGTTGGCCGTTCGGGTGAACGTACCACTCGCGCATCAACAGCAGCAGCTGGTGCTTCGCGAACTCCGGATCGAACCGCGCCTGCGCCACGCAATGAAACGCGAGATCCCACGCCGCGAACCACGGATACTCCCAACCATCGGGCATCGAGATCACGTCGCGCGCCCACAGCTGCTCCCAGCCGCGGTTGCGTCCGCGCTTGCGCGCCGGCGACGGCGGCGGCTGGCTCGGATCGCCGTCCTGCCAGTGCTCGACGATGTAGTGATAGAACTTGCGCGACCACACCAGGCCGGCGTCGGCCTGGCGCACGACGGTGCGCTCCTCCTCGGTCATCGGCGCCGTGCGCACGGCGCGGTGATAATGCTCGGCCTCGACTCTGCGCGCCGCCATGATCTCGGAGAAGTCGGCGAACGGATGCGAGACGGCGGCGTTGTCCGCGGACAGCCGCAAGCGCACGACCTGCTGCTCACCCGGCGCGACATCGAGCGCGTACCACGCGGCGCACTTGGTGCCGGTGTGAGCCGGGTTGACCGCGGCGCCTTCGCCGCCGACGACACGCCGATGAAACGCGTCCTTCGTGTAGCGGGGCGACGGCGAGCCGTAGAGGCGCGCGAAGTTGGTCTCGTTGTCGGTGAACAGCAGCTCGCCCGCCGTCTCGAGATCGAGCCGGAAGTTGCCGAGCGTCGGCTGGGTCGCGCGCACGGCCGTCGGCGAGATCCGGTCGAGCGAGCCCATTCGATCGTAGCCCTCGCCGTGGCGACCCCAGCTCCAGGTGTTGCGCAACCACAGCTGCGGCAACAGGTGCAGCGTCTGGTGCCGGTCCCCGCGGTTCGCGACCGTCAGCTCGATCAAGAGGTCGTCCGGCCCCGCCTTCGCGTACTCGACGAACACGTCCCAGTAGCCGTGATCGAACACGCCGGTGTCCTCGAGCTCGAACTCGGGATCGTGCTTGCCGCGCCGGCGGTTCTCGTCGAGGAGCTGGGTGTAGGGATACGCGGCGTGCGGATACTTGTAGAGCGCCTTGAGGTACGAGCAGGTCGGCGTCGCCTCAAGGAAGTAATACAGCTCCTTGACGTCCTCGCCGTGGTTGCCCTCGGGCCCCGACAGCCCGAACAAGCGCTCCTTCAGGATCGGATCGTGCCCGTTCCACAGCGCGACCGAGAAGCACAACCTGCATTCGCGGTCGCAGATGCCGAGCAGGCCATCTTCTCCCCAGCGATACGCGCGGCTACGCGCGTGATCGTGCGGCAGGTACGTCCAGCAGTCACCGGACTCGGAGTAGTCCTCTCGCACGGTGCCCCACTGGCGATCCGAGAGATACGGTCCCCACCTCCGCCAGTTGCGGACCCGCCGTGCATCCTCGGCCATCCGTTCCTGCTCCGACATCCGCCGAAATGGTCGCACGCGCGCAGGCCGCCACGCATGGTTCGGAGGCCCGAATTGATCGCGGCGTGCGGCCGAGATCCCCAACCGAGGTGGTGCCTCAGCGCGGGCGCGCGAGGTTAGCCCGATGCGCGACCGCGGCCCACTCGACGCGTTGCGGAGTCGCGAGCCCGAGCGTGACGACCGCCGTCGACAGCTGCACCTTCATCGAGCGCTGATACGCCTGTGCGGCGCGCAGCCGCTCGCGGGTCAGGATGCCCGAGGTGACCAGGTAGTCGCCGAAGCCCGGCATCTCGGGGATGGGGCCACGCGTCATCGGCCGCGGCGCGGGTGCCGCGCCAGGCAGCGCCGCCCGCCGCGCGAACGGGTTCGCCTGCAGCTCGGCACCGATCGCGAGCTGCACGGTGCCGTCGTGCGGCTCCGCCTGATCCAGCTGATCTGCGGGTGGCCGCGTACCCTTCGCGAGGCGCGCGACCAAACGACTATCCAGGGCAGGTGCCGGGAGGAGGTTTGCGGCTGCTCGAGGCGTAGCTTCGACGATCGCGAGCCAATCACTCGCCGTTTGATCGTTGGAGTCGAGGCGCAGCGCCTCGCGAAAGAAGATGCCGGCGGATTCGTATTCGTCGCGCCGCGCGGCGAGCTCACCGAGCATGCGATACGCGCGGCTGCAGTGAGGATCGAGGCGGATGATGTCGCGCAGGTCGGCCTGCGCCTCGAGATCACGGCGCAGGCCGAAGTGCGCGCGCGCGCGCAGCAGCAGCAGCGGCACGTGGTCCGGTTCGGCCTCGAGCGCGGCATCGACCAACGCCACGACGCCGGGGAAGTGCCGGGCCTCGAACATCTCGTTGGCCGTGGCCAAAACTCCGCGGTCCACGCTGCCGAGAACAGCAAGCAATGGGCCAGGGTTGCGCGGCCACCAAGTATGCGGGACTACGATCATTACGACCGAGCTCGAGTGGTGTCCTCACCTCGATCGGGGCGAGTCCCCCCATCCACCCGCATCTACCCGCATCCACCCGCATCCGCCCCCATACGGCCCATCCGGCCCCGAACGCGGCCGATGGCACCCTCGCCGAGGGGCCTGCATACTTGGAACCGTGAAGCTCGCTCCGGTGCTGCTGGTCGTGGCCGTCGCCGGGTTCGGCGCGCGCGCCCACGCCGGGGCCGTGGCACCGCCGCCCGAACCGCCCGTCGATCCTGATCGTGGGAACTTCTGGCGCGACCTCGTGGAGCCGCACGCGGACGAGATCCAGCTGATCCTCTACAAGGCGCGCGCCGCGATCAGCCAAGGCGACCTCTCATCGCTCGGCGACTACGATCCGACCGGCGAGAATCGCCGGAGGCTGGATCGCGACCTGTTCGGGATGCTGCGCTACGCGCGAAGCCTCGCACCCGACAACGTCCAGGTGCTCGAGCTCTACGCGCAGACCGCCGACGCGATCGGCAAGACGCGCCAGGCGCTGGACGCACTGCACGCCGCGATCGATCTGGTCGGCGCCGACAACGCCGGCGCCGAGGTCACTGGCCAGCTCGGTGAGATCTACCTTCGGCTCGGTCGACTCGACGACGCGATCCGCTACCTCCGGATCGCGCAGGGTCCGATCGTGCCCGGCGCACCGATCACCGCGCGCGTGCTGATCCACCTCTCGACCGCGCTCGCGATGCGCGGCCAGTCGACCGAGGCGCTCGACGTCCTGGCAGATGCGGTCCCCGCGAGCCCGCCGTACTACTCGAACGAGATGCAGATGGTCGCGTTCGCCCTCGCGGTCGCCTACGATCGCGACGATCAACGCAGCGCGGCGCTCGAGACGCTGGATCACCTGCACGCCGCGCTGCAGGAGTCGTGGGGGACGATGCTCCACCAGGCATTGGCGGACTTGCGCTTCGCACCTGCCGAGGACCAGCAGTACTATCAGGCCCTCTTGCTGGAGGCCACGAACCACTATTCCGACGCGCGCGCGGAGTGGGCGCTGTACGCCGCCGCGAACGGCGCGTACGCGCGGCGCGCGCTCGATCACATCGCCGCGATCGACAAGCGCCCCAAGACCGAGGTCTCGGTGTTGCCGGCGCCGTCCGCGTTTCCGCCGGGCCCGCCGAGCCCGAGCCGCCACCCGCGGAGGTACCCGTGATCCGCGCGGCGCTGCTCGTGCTCGCGCTCGCGCTCACCGGGTCCGCGCGTGGCGATGTCTGGCGCCACGCGATCGCGGAGGGCTCGCCCGATACCCAGCAGGATATCTACGACAGCGAGATGAAGACCGGCGACGAGCTCACGCTGCAGGCGACCTCCGCCGGCGTTTCGGCTGCGAATGCCGGGCACCTCGTGCGCCACGCGGTGCAGTCCTATCGCAACGCGGCCTCCGCGAAGCCCGAGCTCGCCGAGCCGTACTACAAGGTCGGTCGCGTCTTGTACTCGTTCTTTTTCGAGCCGTGCAACGAGCGCCAGGTCTACATGCAGCACCCCTCACCGCTGTGCCCGCACGATCCGAAGGCGTTCGACGCCGTCCACGCGCGAGAGATCATCGACGCGTGGAATGCGTTCGAGGCGCGCGCACCGCTCGATCCCCGCATGTCGATCGATCGCGAGACGAGCGCCGCGGTCGCGTTCAACCTGTTGTTTCACCGCGCCGTGCTCGAGACCCAGCTGGCGTCGCCCGATGACCTCGCGGCCGCGATCAAGGACTACGAACGAATCCTCGCGCGCTCCGACGTCGCCGACGAGACCGTGCTGTCGAACCTCGCCGAGGCCTACATGATGCTCGGCCGGCTCGACGACGCGATCGACACCTATCGCCAGGCGCTGCGGACGAGCCGCAGCACCGAGACGATGTACGGCCTCGCGGTCGCGCTCGATCGTGACGAACGCACGGATCAAGCGCACGACGTGATCAACGCGCAAGGCGAACAAGCGATGGCGGAGTTTCACCGCCGCGTCGCCGAGCACGTCACGTTCTTCGTGCCGGAGGGCGAGGAGGCGTACTACTTCGCCCTCGCCTACGAGGCGTTCGGCAGGACGGATAGCGCGATCGAGTACTGGAAGAAGTTCATCGTCTCCAAGGCCGCCGCGGTCCACCCCGCGTTCAAGCAACGCGCACACGAGCACCTCGATCCGCTGCTTCACGACCGCACCCGCAAGTCCGTTCACCTCGAGACGCCGTGGCGCGATTTTATCCGCTAGCGATCCTCGCGGCCCTCGCGAGCAGTGCGTTCGCGCAGAGCAAGCGCTACCCGGCCCCGCCGAAGGATCTCGACCAGGAAGCCGAGCAGCGTTCGCACCTGTGGGAGTCCGCGCTCGATCCCGACCGCAAGCCGTACGAGGAGCTCGTGCGCGATGCGCGCCGCCTGCTCGACGACACCTTTCGCCCGCCGCGGGATCGTGCGACCGCGGCGCTGGCGAAGCTCGACGAGGCGGTCACCCGGCTACCGAAGGATTATCGCGCGCACGCGTTGCGCGGGCGCGCGTACCTGATGACCGCCCAGTGGGCCAAGTGCGCGGAGGATCTCGCGCTCGCCGACACACCCGAGCTCGCCGACTCCACCGATCCGAGCGAGGGCCGCGACGCCGTCGAGCTCCAGCTCGGCATCTGTCAGGGCCGCGCCGGCAAGTTCGCCGACGCCGAGCGCACCTTGCTCCACGCGGTCTCGGTCGCGCCACACGGCGAGTCCTGGATGCGGCTCGGTGAAGTCCGGATCGCGCTCGGCAAGCTCGATGAAGCCGTCGATGCGCTGACCGCGGCGCTCGAGGCGCACGACGGCGTCGAGGCGTCGATCCACTGGTTGCTGGCACTCGCGTACGATCGCGCACGCAAGTCGAGCTTGGCCGACGAGGAGGCGCGCATCGCGGTCAACCGTGATCCGAGCTTCTCGCTGATCCAGAACCCGACCTACCCGTGGCTACGGCCCGGCGAGCTCGAGTACATGATGGGCATCGCGCGCCGCACGTCGGCGAACCAGGACCGTGATGCGACCCCGGAGATCGCGCTGTTGTACTTCCGCCGGTTCCTCCGGATCGCCGGATCAAGTCCGTGGCGGCGGCGTGCCGAGGAGCACGTCAAGGAGCTCGCCGCGTTGCCGTTCCCGCTATCGCTGCCGCGCACCGCGCAGTCGACCGCGATGGTCGATACTCACGCGTACCTCCCGATCGTGCGCAAGGCGATGCCGGCGCTGCGCGCATGCGTCGCGATGCTCCCGGGCGAAGCGTTCACCGTCGCGATCGTGCGATCGGGACCGCACGAGACCGCGGCCGCGCGGCCGCACTACGCGATCCCCGCTTCGAGCGTGAAGGTCACGCCGAGCGTCGAGCTCGAGCCGATCACGCAGGCCGCCGAGGATGCCGCGGTGCACTGCCTGGCGCCACTCGCCGAGCGCATCGCGCTACCGCGGCCGACCGAGCGCGATACGTACTACCAGGTCCACTTCAACGTCGTCGCCCCGTAGGCAGCGTCGGCCTAGCCCTTGAGAAACGCGACGGTCACGCCGTCGCCGCCTTCGTTCGGCTCGCCGGCGCGGAACTTGTCGATGCCGCGATGCGTGCCGAGGTGCGAGCGGATCGCCGTGCGCAACGCACCGGTGCCGTGGCCGTGGACGACGAAGGCGGTATCGCGGCTCGCCAGCAGGCTCTCGTCGAGGAACTGATCGACCGCGGCGACGGCCTCGTCGACACGCTGGCCGCGGACGTCGATCGTCGAGTCGATCGTCCGCGCGGTGGCCTTGCCGCCCGCGGGCACGCCATCGATCAACACGACGCGGTTGCCGTCGGGCTTCTCCGATTCGACGACGCGGTCGCGCTCGCGCTCGGCGGCCCGCGCGGCGCGATGCGAATCCATCAACACGTCCGCGATCGGCACGAGCGCCTTGATCGCCTTCATCTGGCCGAGCCGGATCTCGACCTTGCCGTCGTGCGGCACCGCGACGACCTCGGCACGGCCGAGCTTCGGGACGATCACCGGCGCGCCGACGACGAGGGACTCGACGGTCGCGGGCGTGCCCGGCGGCAGCTTGCGGCGCGGCTCCTGGCGCGCGATCTCAGCACCCGGCTCGACGAGCCGGCGGGTCGCGACACGTGCATCGTCGGCCGTGAGCTGCTGGGCCTCTTGCTTCGCGCGCAGGTCCTTGCGGATGTCGTCGATCTCCCGGCGTGCCGCGCGCAACGCCGCGAACGCCTCGCCGTGCGCGGTCTTGATCTGCTTGTCGTAGCGCGCGTTCAACCGCTCGCGGTGCATCCGCATCCCGGCGCGCTCCGACTCGGCATCCTCGAGCGCGGCGAGCACGGCCGCCCGCTCGTACTCCAACCGCCGCTGTTGATCGGCGACATTGGCCAGCAGGTCTTCGACCTTCGCGCCCTGCACACCGAGGAGCTCGCGCGCGCGCTCGACGACCGGCTTGCCGAGGCCCATCCGGGCCGCGACCGCGAGCGCGCCGGAGCTGCCCGGCATGCCGAGGTGAAGCTTGAACGTCGGCTCGAGCCGCTCGAGATCGAAGCCGACCGAGGCGTTCGAGAAGCCGGTGGTGTTGCCGAGCGTCTTCAAGCGATCGTAGTGGGTGGTGACCAGACCGGTGACGCCCCTGGTGGCGAGCGCCTCGAGCACCGCCTGCGCGAGCGCCGCCCCTTGATCCGGGTCGGTGCCGACCGCGATCTCGTCGATCAGGATCAACATGCCCGGCGCGGCGCGCCCGAGCAACTCGCGCAGGTTGACGACGTGACCGGAGAACGTCGAGAGATCCTTGTCGAGGTTCTGCGCGTCGCCGATATCGGTGACGATGTCGTGAAACCAGCCGATCGCGCTGCCGCTCTCGCACGTCAGGTGTAGCCCGGCGCGCGCCATCACCGCCGCGAGCCCGACGGTCTTGAGCGCGACCGTCTTGCCGCCGGCGTTCGGACCGGAGATCAACAGCGTCTGGCCGGCGTCCACGGTCACGTCGTTCGCGACGCAGCGGCGCTCGGCCAGCAGCATCAAGGGATGGCGCGCGTGGAGCAGCGCGATTCGCGGCGCTGCGTCGAGGATCGGCTCGGCTGCGACCGTGTCGTCGGCCATGATCGCGGCCGCGGCGACCAGATCGAGGGTCTCCGCCGCCGCGAGCGACGCGAGGAAGCCTTCGGCCTCCTCCGCGATCCAGCCCGAGAACTTGATATAGATGCGGTGCTCCTCGGCGAGCACCTCGGCCTCGGCCAGCTTCAAGCGGTTGTTGAGATCGACGATCTCCTCGGGCTCGATGAACAGGGTCTGTCCGCTCTGCGACGTGCCGTGCACGATGCCGCGCACGAACCCCTTGCCGTCGGTGCGGATCGGCAACACGTAGCGGTCCTCGCGCTGCGTGTAGTACGCGTCCTGCAGGTACGCGGTGAACCGCTCGTCGCCGAGCAGCGAGTCCATCCGCTTCTCGAGCGCGGTCTTGAGCGCGGCGGCCGCGCGACGCAGCCCACCGAGCGCGTCGCTCGCGTGATCGACGAGCTTGCCCTCCGCATCGAACGCGTCGAGGATCGGATGGAACACGTGGCCGAGCTCGGCGAGCCGCTCGCCGTACGCCTGGAGTCGGCCCCGGGCGTGCTCGCGGAGGTGGGCGCGCAGCCGCGCGAGCGCGCGGCCGGTCGATGCGACCGCGACGAGCTCGGCCGCGTCGAGCGCGGCGGACTTCTGGACGCGATCGATCGCACCCGCGATCTCGGCGATCCCGCCCAGCGGCAGCGCGAGGTCGCGCGACGCGAGCCCGCGGGCCTCGGAGATCTCGGCGGTGCGCGTCCGGGCATCGTCGATCGCCGCGAGCAACACCTCGCCGCGCACGGCCGCCTCGCCGCGGCGCGTGGCGCAACGCTTCGCCCAGTGATCGACGAGCGTCGGCCAGCCGAGGTCCTCGAGCGTCCTGGATGAGATCCCGTGCCCTGACACGGGCGAGGGTTTATCACCCGGGAATCAGATCGGCCAGCGTGGGCACGACGCGGTTCCGCCCGCCGCGCTTGGCGGCGTACAGGTTGTCGTCGGCGCGCTTGATCAGCGCGGCCGGATCGACGTCGTTCTCGCGGTGCAACGTGGTCACCCCGACGCTGATCGTGAAGTTGATCGACTTGTCCTCGAACAAGCAGGGTCGCTCTTCGACCAGCTGGCGCAGGTGATCCGCGAACACGATCCCGCCCGGCAGCGCGGTCGATGGGAGCACGCACGCGAACTCCTCGCCACCGTAGCGAGCGAACAGATCCTCGCGGCGGATGCGCGGCTTGATCCGGCCGGTCAGGTCCTTCAGCACGGCATCACCCGCGAGGTGGCCATGGGTATCGTTGACGATCTTGAAGTGATCGACGTCGAACATCACGAGCGTCAGCGGGTGCCCATAGCGATGCGCGACCGCGAGCTCGCGGTCGAGGAACTCCATGAAGAACCGCTTGTTGTGGATCCCCGTCATGCCATCCTGGATGGCCATGTTGTGGATCGCCTCGTGGTACGCGCTCTCGATGTTCGAGCCCGACAAGAACTTGTAGATCGCGTCGCCGAACCGGACCTGATCGCTATCGGTGAGCATCTGGACGCGGACCCGGACCTCGTTCACGAACGTCCCGTTGGTGGAGTTGAGATCTTCGACCCACCAGTTGCCGTCGTCATCGATGTAGAGCCGAGCGTGCTGGCGCGAGACCGAGCTACGGCTGACCACGAAGGCCGCCTCGCTATCGCGGCCGACGATGTACTGCGCGTTGATCAGCGGGATCCGGCGGCCGATGTCGGGGCCCGGCGGATGGAGGTTGACGAGGCACGCGTCGCCAGCCGGCGGCTTCTTCTCCGGCGTCAACGGACGACTCAAGATGAGCGTCCCACCATCTCGGTAGTCGTCGGTCACCGGCTAAAGCCTTTGAACCTTTATATCCCGCCTACGCAGCCCGCTCAATCGGACCGGGCCACGACCTCGAAGCGGCGATTCCCACCCTCGACCACACCGGCGACCGCGCCGAGGAAGCCCCGCGCTATCACCGCCTTCCCGAGCTCGCGGCGGTCCAGGGGGAGCATCGCCACGAGGTGGTCGGCCGCCCGATCGGCGGTGGTCGCGAGCGTCGCGAGCACCAGCTGCCCGGCGGCGACCGCATCGATGACCGCCACGGCGTCCTCGGCTGCGGTGATCGCGCCCACCGCGATCGCGTCGGCCCCTTCGCGCACCGCCGCGGCGACCCCGGCCGCGATGCCATCGACGTGCTCGCCGACCGCGCGCTGGCTGACCCACGGGCTGGCGTGGACGAGCTCGATCGGATCCTCGATCGCGATCACGCGGCGCCGGCGATCTCCGAGCGCCTTGACCAGCGCGGCGAGCGTCGTGGTCTTGCCCGAGCCCGCCGCGCCCGCGACGATCACGAGGCCACGCCGATCCAGCCACGCGCCGACTTCACGAGGCAAGCCGAGCCGGTCATACGCGGGCGCCTCCCCGATCAGCAGGCGGAGCGTGGCGCCTGGGCCGCGATGATCGCGCGAGAGCGTGACGCGCACGCGGCCCATCCCGTCGCCATAGGTGAACGTCGCGCTGCCCTGCCCGGTCCAGGCGCCGCGCGCCTCGGCGGGCGCCACGATGCCGAGCTCGCGCGACAGCGTTTCGGCGTCGAGCGCGCCGCGCTCCGGGAGCGCCTCGAGCGCGCCGTTCGTGCGCACGAGCGGCGCCGCACCGGTGGTGAGCACGACATCGCTCGCGCGCATGCCGCGCGCCGCGTGCGTGATCGCGTCGAGGAAGGTGCTGCCGCTCGTGGCCGGAGCCGCGGTGGTCGAGTCCTCGGCATACTGGCCACGCTCGATCGCGAGATCGCCAGCATCGAGCGCCGGAGCGGTCTGGACGCGGGCCGCGCGCGCTGGGACCGAGGCAGGTGCCGCGGCCGCCGCACCCGCCGCACCCGCCCCACCCGCTTCGAGCACGACCTGCCACACGCCCGGCTTCGGTGAGACCGTCACGGTGTAACGCACCTGGTTCGAGTCGTAATCGAACCGCGCCGGCCGGCTGCCGTCGATCAGCTCGAGCGCCTGCGGCGGCGCGATCTCGCGCACCATCTGGACGAGCTGGTCGTGCCCGACGACCTGCGTCGCGTTGCGATCGCCGGCCGCGAACTTCAGCGTGATCGGTTGCCCCGAGGTCAGCACCGCGCCCGCGGCCCCGAACTTCTCGATGGACCGCAGGTAGGGGTCGATCTTCGCCATGCGCCTGCGCAATGCTAGCCTCTTTACGCATGGCGCGCGCCACCTGGGTGCTGGCGGTGACAACGACCCTCGCGGTCGGCACCGCGATCTGGCTGTACGCCGACAACCGCGCGTTGCGCGCACGCCTCGGCGACCACACCGCTGGCTCGGCAACCACACCTACTACCATCGAGAACCTCGTCGAGGCCGCCACCGATCCGTGGAGCCGGGCGCGGCACACCGGGGCCGGCGCGAACGCCCACGGTCCCGCGCCGGCGCTTCCGGAGGTCAAACCCGAGGACCGGCTCGAGCGCCGCCAGCGCCGGCAAGCCGAATTCGCGGCGATGTTCGGCCGCGGCTCGAACGAATCCGCGGACGAGTATCGCGCGCGCATCGTGCCGCTGATCAAGACCGGCCTCGCGATCCCCCGCGCACGCGCCGAGGAGCTGCGCGCGCAGGCCGAGGCCAAGGCCCACGTCACCGCCGAGCAAGCCAAGCAGCTCGATACCGCGTTCGACAAGGTCTACACGAACGTCCTGGACTACACGAACAAGGAGATCGCCGATGGCGTGCTGTCGCCGTACGAGCGCAACGTCTCGGGCTTGCTCGAATACGCCGGCGGCCTCGGCGCCCTGCTCGGCGATGCCAACGGTCAGATCGGCCAGGTGCTGTCACCCGATCAGGTCAAGGCGATGAGCGACTCCGGCTTCGAGTGGGGTGAGTACCTCGGTCTCGAAGCACCGTGGGAGCAGCTCGATCCGCCGCCACCGGCCAAGCCTTAGGGACAGGGCAGCTCGACCGCCCGAGGGACCAGCCAGTCGACGACACCGTCGCCGAGCTCGCCGAAGATGTCGCCGCCCCAGCACGACAGCTTGCCGTCCGCGACCACGCACGCGTCCCTTCGAGTAGCCTCAAAGCCCGACCCAGTAGTTCACCTTGACCATCACGATGTTCTCGCTCGCCGAGCGCAGCAGATCGGCGAGGTTCGAACCGAGGTCATAGCGCCCATCGGTCAGCTGATTGGTCTGGCCGTGGCTCCAGATCGCGTACACGTTCGACCCCGGCCGGTACTCCCAGCGCAGCACGATCGTCGAGCGTAGCTGCTGGAAATCGAAGTCGGGCTTCGCGAAGCTGTACGTGCCGTGGAAGCTCGCGAACACCGTGTCGTCGGTCTCGCGGACCTCGCGCCCCGACAGCAGATGAAAGCGCTGTGCGTAGTGCGCGGCGTGGGTGTCGGTCGTGTCCTTGAACTCGGAGTATTCGCCCGAGGCGATGTACGGCTGCGCGTATGCCTGCAGCGACAGGTGCGGCGAGAACGTCCAGTTCACGCGCATCGTCAGCGACGTGCTCGTGAACTTGATCCGCCCCATCAGGTAGTGGAGCTGGCCGGCCTCGTCGGTGGCTTGGTCGACATACTGGAGGTTGTCGTCGCGGCGCGACCAGCTCGGACCGACCGTCAGATCGAGGTTCGAGGCCGCCTGGATCATCGCGACCACATCGACGCCGCCGGCCATGAGGTCGGCGTGCCAGTCGCGTCCCACGTTGCCCGCGACGCTGACCTGAAAGCGCTTGCGGCTATCGGTCGAGATCGCCATGTACGGGTTGACCGAGTTGTCGAAGCGGAGCAGCGGTCCGCCGCGCAGCGCCTGCGGATCGAGCCCGCCGCCCACGTAGTTCGTGCCGGCGCTCCAGCTCCAGTAGTTGGTGAACTGGACGTTCGCGCCGCTCTCGTAGCCATAGTTCTCGATCACCGGATCGAAGTTGTTGATCACGAACACGTCCTCGTTGATCGCGTAGTTGAGGACGGTGTCGCCGGGGGTGTCGTGGTGATAGTTCCAGAACAGGAACGGGACGAAGATGTCGGAGGTCTGCTGGAACCCGACGTCGTTGAGCTCGAGCCCGGGGCTACGCAGATCGCCGCCGATGCCGATCCGCCAGTGCTTGGTGTCGCCCATCTGGCCGGCCTTGAAGGTCAGGCCGAAGCCCGACATGCTGGTCCGCAGCGGATCGAAGTGGACGTCCTTCGCATCGGGGCGCTGCCACAGGTGACGGTTGAGCTGTTGCGTGTTCGCGATCGCGGCCGCGCTGCCGTGGACCCAGCTGCCGAGCGCGTTGAGCTTGATCTCCCACGCGTTGTCGGCCCAGCGGTGATCGAGCTGCGCACCGCCCGTGTACGCCTGATCGTGCTGCAGATCGGCGACCGCCGTACCGTCGAGCGCGCGATCGACCGCGGTCGCGGACAGGCCGACCGAGGTCTGGCCGGCCCGGAAGTCGCGCTTGACGCGTCCGACCGCGTAGTTCGTGAGCGCCGCGATCGCCGGGCTCTGGCGGCTGCCCTGGTTGTCGATCAACGCTGCATCCTCGCCGCCGGTGACCGCGTCGAACAGGCCGAGCGACCAACCGTCGCGGGTCTTGCCGGTCAGCTTCATGGCGCCGAAGATCGTCGTCGACGAGGGCGCGCGCAGGTACTGGTAGTCGAGGTTCGAGGTCTCGGGGGTCGCGCCGATCCGGCGGCTGTAGAACTGGCCTTCGATCTGGGAGTCGCCGTTGCCGATACCGAGCTTGAACAGGTCGACGCCCTCGAGGAAGAACGGCCGCTTCTCGGCGAAGAACAGCTCGTTCGGGCCGAGGTTGACCTGCGATGGATCGGCCTCGACCTGACCGAAGTCCGGGTTGATCGTGGCCGACAACGTGAACGCGGGCCCGAGGCCGTACTTGAGATCGAGCCCCAGACCGTGCCGCGCGGTGAGCCGGTGATTGATCGGATCGCTCGGCGCGACATCGAACCCACCGGTCGCGTACGGCAACAGCTCGAGGCGGCGTGCCTGCGGGAGCTTGTCGAGGCCCTCGAGCAGCCCGAACTTCGACACCACCTGCGGCGACGATCGCGGCCACGGCGACCACGTGCTCTGCTCCGTGGTGCGCCCGACGATCCGCTCGACCTGGAGTCCCCACTGCTTGTTGTCGTCGGCGTAGCGGAGCTGACTCAGCGGGATCCGGAACTCGGCGGTCCAGCCGTGCGGACCGATCGCCGAATCACCTGTCCACACCGCATCCCAGGTGTCGTCCTCGTTGGAGTCGTCGAACAGCAGCAAGTCGCGCTCGACGCCGGCGGCATTGAGCTGGAACACGTAGGCGGTGCGGCGATCGTGATACGAGTCGAAGCCGACGAGGATCGCATCGGCAGGCGCGTCGACATCGCGGCGCGTGAGCTGCGCGCGGATCAGCTCCGGGTGGGGGTCGTCGGCCCACACCCCGACATAGATCGCCGCGTCGTCGTAGAGCACGGCGAACTCGGTGTCGAGCTCGGGCTTGCCGCCATCGTTCGGGAAGCGCTCGACGAAGTGGCTCTGGCGCGGGGCGGCCTGCCAGGCGCGCTCGTCGAGATGGCCGTCGACGTGGATCGTACCGACGAGCTTGGTGGCGTGCGCGCGGATCTCGCGGATCTCGGGCGACACGACCGGCGGGGGCTCCGCGTGCGCGACCGCGATCGCACCGACGAGGCTGAGCGTACAAACCCGAAGCATGTGCCGGAGATCCGCGCCCATTCGAACCGGTGGACGCCGCGGAACCTCACATGTTGCTACGCGATCGTTCCCGCGAGCAGTGCGACACCTGCGACCCCTCGCGTATCAGTCGCGTCTCAGTCGCGCGGGACCTTCGAGGTCAGATCCGCGTCGAGCTCGTCGCGCACGCGCGCGTGCTCGAGCAGGAGCTGCGTGACCGAGGCGGCGAGCTCGTCGCGGCCGCCGATCGCGCACGGGGAGAACTCGAACGAACCGGCCTGCCAGTCGAGGAGCTCCATCATGCGTTCGCGAGGCGCGCCGTTGCCACTCGAGGCCTCGACCTTCAGGATCCTGCCCTCCGAGACGAACAGCCGCGCGATGTCGCCGTCGCGAAGCAACAGCAGGATCCCCGACTTGCGCTCGAACTCGAACAACGACAACAGCGTGCCGAGGCCGATGTCGACGAGGTTGCCGCGCAGCCCGGGGTTCGCGATGGGCGCGAGCGGCGCGACGACGCGATGGATCCGGATCACCAGCTCCTCGTCGAGGAAGGGCTTGGGGATGTGGTCGCGCACGCCGGCGCGAAACGCCTCGAGCCGGCTCAGATCACCCTCGTCGCCGGTCAACACCAGCGGGACGACCGAGAGCGTCTCGTGATCGGCCATCGCATAGGCCAGATCGATCCCCGACATGCCCTCCATCAGCGCCGCGCACACGATCACGTCCGGCCGCCACACCCCGCAGGCCTCGAGCGCCTCGGTCGCGCTCGCGCACGGCGTGACCTTGAAGCCGGCCCCCTCGAGGCAGCGCGCCATGCGCGCGCGGAGCGGCGGGCTGGGTTCGACGACGATCACCTGCGTGGTCGTCGACAACCCCGGGCTCGTGATCTCGGTGCGCAACGTATCGACGTGCGCGCGCAGCTTGAGCCGCGAGGTGGTGTCACCGTCGACGAGCTCGAAGCCCATCCCCGGATGGCGGCCGAGCGCGCGCGCCGCCGAGGGCGTCAGCATGTGCGCGACGCGGCCGCGGAGGCCGAGCAGCGTGCCGTCGGGCAGGACCAGTCGGATCTCGGTCTCTTCACCGACGGGGAGCAGTGCCTCGGTGCGGATGAAGATCCCGCGCACCGAAACGTCCTCGGTCTCGGCTTCGACGATGCCCGACGGCCGGTCGAACTCGACTCGACACCGGCTGACGAGTCGTTGATCCCGACCGCGGCGAGCATTGGCCACCACCGAAAGTCTAGCGAGATGGCATTTCGATGTCTCGTTTGCGGCGGTTAGCTTGGGTGGTTTCTTGCAGTTTCGGTTAGTTGCCTATTGGCCTTGCTTTGCTTCGTTGTTTTCAAGAATCTTTGAACCAACCTTGTTCATCGGAGAGAGTGCATGACGGTCGCCGTTGAAAGTTCGGTGGTGCTGGATCGGTTGGCCCACGTCAGCATGGCGCGCGGTGCGCTCGATCTCGGTCAGCGCCTGGGCGCGCTCGACCGCTGGGTGCGGGCGGATCTCGCGGACTTCGAGACCGAGCTCGCGGTGTTGCCCAAGGGCGCACGCGTGGTCCAGCAGGCCGCGCACCACCTCCTCGATCTGCGGGGCAAGCACCTCCGCCCGACCTGCGTCGCGCTCGCGAGCAAGTTCGGCGAAGGGTTCTCGCCGCGCGCGCGTTCGCTCGCGGTCGCGGTCGAGCTCGTGCACACCGCGACGCTGCTCCACGACGACGTCGTCGATCTCGCGGAGCATCGCCGCGGCCAGCCGGCCGCGTGCACGATCTACGGCAACGCGGCGTCGATCTTCGCCGGCGATTGGTTGCTGGTCGCGGCGTTGCGCAAGATCGCCGGCGCGCGGGTCGATGGCCTGCTCGACAAGATGCTCGCGGTGATCGACGAGATGATCCTCGCCGAGTCGCTGCAGCTCGAGCGCCGCGGCCGCGTCGTCGCGAACCGCGACGAGTACTTCAAGATCGTCGAGGGCAAGACCGCCTCGCTGTTTCGCTGGGCGATGCTCGCGGGCGCGCGCGCGGCGGGGCTCGGCGAACGCGCGGAGGGAGCGCTCGATCGCTACGGCCTCCACCTCGGCGTCGCGTTCCAGGCGATCGACGACGAGCTCGACTTCCGCACCGGGACCGGCAAGGATCCGCTCGTCGACCTGCGCGAGGGCAAGATGACGTTCCCGCTGGTCGTCGCGCTCGAACGCGCGCCGGCGCTGCACGCACAGATCGAGGACGCGCTCGCCGTGGATGGCAACTTCGAGGCGATCGCGAGTGCGATCCGCGAGACCGGCGCCTTGACCGCGACGCGCAAGCTGGCCGAGGACCACGCGAACCGCGCGCTCGAGGCCCTGACCGCGTTGCCCGAGGGCCCGGCCCGCGATGCGCTCGAGACCGTGGTGCTCGCGTCCCTCGAGAGGAAGTCATGACCGAGATGATCAAGTCCGAGTCCCAGGCCGCGCTGGGCAGCGGGCAGATGTTCGACCGGATCGCACCGCGCTACGACTTCGTCAATCGCGTGCTGTCGCTCGGACTCGACAAGCGCTGGCGCCGCCGCGTGATCCACGAGCTCGCGCTCGCACCGAACGCACGCGTCCTCGACGTCGCGACCGGCACCGGTGATCTCGCGATCGAGCTCGCGAAGGCGGTGCCCGCCGGCAAGGTCATCGGGCTCGATCCTTCGCCGAACATGCTCGCGGTCGCGACCCTGAAGCTCGCCAAGCGCGGGCTCGAGGCGCGCGTCGAGTTGATCGAAGGAGACGCCCAGGCCCTGCCCCAGGCGAACTGCGAGATCGATGCGGCGACGATCGCGTTCGGCATCCGCAACGTGCCCGATCGACCGCGTGCGTTGCGCGAGCTCGCGCGGGTCGTCCGGCCCGGCGGCACGATCGCGGTGCTCGAGCTCGGCGAGCCGAAGCGCGGCTTGTTCGGCCGCGCGGCGCGGTTTCACACCCGCCAGCTCGTGCCGCGGATCGGCGCGCTGCTCAGCGGCCGGCGCGAGTATCGCTACCTGCAGACCTCGGTCGCGGCGTTTCCAGCCGCGGACGAGTTCGCGCAGATCATGCGCGACAACGGCCTCGCGGTCCGGAAGGTCATCCCGCTGACGTTCGGCGTATGCACGCTGTTCATCGCGAGCCCGCAGGAGGACGCGTGATGCGGCTGGACAGCGCCGTCCACGACCGTCCGCTCGACGACCACCTGGCCGATCACTTGATCGATGCCGGGCTCGCGATCGCGCGTGCCACCACGGGCCTGACCTGCATCGCGCTACCCGTCCCGCTCGTCGCCTCCGCGGCGATCATCGCGGCGTGGCGCGCTGCGCCGGTGGTCGCGTGGAGCCACGGCGACACCGCCCTGGTCGGGGTCGGCATCGCGCGCGAGCTGCGCGGTACCGGGCCGGAGCGCTTCGCGCAGATCGTCGCGCAGGCGCGGCAGCTCGAGGTCACGGCCACCGTGGGCCATCGCGCGTGGACGCCGCGGCTGTTCGGCGGCGCCGCGTTCGCGGAGGGCGGCGCGGATCTCGCGCCGTGGGCCGGGTTCGGCGATGCGTGGTTCGCGCTGCCGCGCTGGACGCTCGGTGGCGGCTGGTTGGTGCTCGCGGTCGACGCGCGCGAGGCGAAGCAAGACGCGCGCTGGCGCGACGAGCTCGCCGCGTTCCGCGTCGCGATCGCGAAGGGCTTCGCGGCGAGACCGCAGCCGGCGATGACCCGGCTCGATCCCGGCGATACCGAGCGCTGGCGAGCGTACGTCCAGGCGATCACCGAGGCGATCGCGCGCGGCGAGTGCGAGAAGGTGGTCGCGGCGCGCAACGTGCTCGTCGAGCTCGCCGGCGAGGCCCGCCCCGCGGACCTGTTCGCGGAGCTCGACGCGCGTCATCCCGAGCTCGCCCGCGTGCTGGTGCGGCCTCCGAACGCGGGAACGCTGATCGCGGCGACCCCCGAACGGCTGGTCGAGCTCGACGGCCTGACCGTGCGCTGCGACGCGCTCGCCGGATCGCTCGCACGCCGCGACGCGCGCGACCGCGACACCATCGACCCACCCGGCGACGCAGCGGCGCTGCTCGCGAGTGCCAAGGATCGAAACGAGCACGCCCTCGTCGTGTCGGCCATCACCGACACGCTGCGTGGCCTCGGCGCCGAGGTCGAGGCACCGGCGCAGCCGGGCATCCGCACGCTGCGCGACGTGCTGCACCTCCACACGCCGATCAGCGCGCGCCTGCACGAGCGTCGTCACGTGCTCGAGCTCGCGGCCGCGCTGCACCCGACTCCCGCGATGGGCGGCACACCGACGCGGGTCGCGCAGCGCTGGATCGCGGAGCGCGAGGCCGCGCGAGGCTGGTACGCCGCGCCGGTCGGCTGGTTCGATCTCGAGGGTAACGGCGAGCTCGCGGTCGCGATCCGCAGCGGGGTCGTCGAGGGTCCGCGCGCCCACCTCTATGCCGGGAGCGGCATCGTCGCCGGATCCGATCCGGATCGCGAGCTCGCGGAGACCGACGTCAAGCTGCGCGCGATGCTCGGCGCGCTCGGAGTCCGTGCGTGACCTCCACGCCGGCCACCTCGGCGGTCCAGACCCGGTGGGTCGACATGCTCGTCGCGACCCTGGCCGATGCCGGCGTGACGGCCTGCGTGGTCAGCCCGGGGTCGCGCTCGACGCCGCTGGTCGCCGCGCTCGCGAAGTCGGGGCGGCTCGAGCTGCCCACGATCATCGACGAGCGCGCCGCGGCGTTCTACGCGCTCGGGCGCGCGCGCGCGAGTCAGCGCCCGGTCTGCCTGGTGTGCACGAGCGGCAGCGCGGCCGCGCACTACCTGCCCGCGATCGTCGAGGCCAGCGCGGCTGGCGTGCCGCTGATCGCGATCACCGCGGATCGGCCACCGGAGCTCCAGCACTGCGGAGCAGCCCAGACGATCGATCAAGTCGACCTGTACGGCCGGTTCGTGCGCGCCGCGTTCGATCTCGGTCGCCCGAGCGAAGCGATCGCCGCCGTGCGCCGGACGATCGCGCAGGCCGTGACCACCAGCCTCGGACCGCTGCCCGGTCCGGTCCACATCAACGTACCGCTGGTGAAGCCGCTCGAACCGGTCGGGGTCGACGCTCCCGCGCCCGCGCCGCTCGTGATCGCACCGCCTCGGTTGACCGCCGATCGCGCCGCCGTCGCGCGCCTGTACGCCGCGATCGCAGGTGAGCCGCACGGCATCGTGATCGCCGGTGCGGGCTGCTGCGATCCGCGCATCCTCGCGCTCTGCGCGCGTGCGGGCTATCCGCTGCTCGCGGAGGCCGGCAGCGGCCTGCGGTTCGCCGCGCGGCCGGGCGTCACCACGGTCGATCACTTCGACTTCGCGCTGGCCCATGCGCCGCCGCCGAAGCTGATCCTCCAGCTCGGCGCCGCGCCGGTCGCGGCGAGCTGGGCGGGGTACGCGCAGGCCGAGCGCTGGGTGCTCGCCGACCGCTATCGCGATCCCGAGGGCGGCGCCCACGTGATCACGGGCGAGGTCGAGATCGATCGCGACCTCGCCGTGCCCGCGCGCGGCGACTCCGAGTTCACGCGCGCGTGGCGCGAGGCCGAGGCGCGCGCCGCGGCCGCCGTCGAGCATGCGCTCGTCGAGCACTCGACCAGCGAGGCCGCCGCGGTCAAGGCCGCGGTCGCCGCGTGGCCGGGAGCGCTCCAGCTCGGCAACAGCCTCCCGATCCGCGTCATCGACCACGTCGCGACCGGCGGCGCGCGGGTCGTGCTCACCCAGCGCGGAGCCGCCGGCATCGACGGCCTGATCGCCTCGGCGACCGGCGCCGCCGCGGTCGCCCCGACCCTGCTCGTGCTCGGCGACGTCAGCTTCGCGCACGATCTCGGCGGCTTGCTCGTCGCGCGAGGGGCTCGCCACGCGCTCGCGATCCTCGTGATCGACAACGGCGGCGGCCAGATCTTCGGCGGCCTGCCGATCGCGCGCTCGATCGATCCGGCACTGTTCGAGCGCCACTTCGTCACCGCCCCCGACGTCGACGTCGTCGCCGTGGCGTCCGCGCTCGGCGTGCGGGCGATCGCGGCGACCAGCCCGCAGGCGGTCGCGCGGGCCGTCGCGACCGCGTTCGCCGATGCCGGCCCCACGGTGATCCACGCGCCCGTCGCCCCGACCGGGGCCCGCGATTTCCGCACCTGCGTGCTCGATCGCCTTGGCGCACACCATGACTGACGAGGGCTGAACGATGGCGAACGTGTGGGTATCCGCGGCGCGGCTGCGTACGCTGCCGGCGGCAGTGGTCCCCGTCGTCGTCGGGACGGCGGTCGCGCGGGCGGTCGGCCAGATCGCGTGGGGACCGGCGCTCGCCGCGCTCGCCGGATCGCTCGCGATCCAGATCGGGACGAACTTCGCGAACGACGTGTTCGACGCCGAGAAAGGGGCCGACGGTCCGGACCGGATCGGCCCCGTGCGGGCGGTCGCCGCGGGGCTGATCTCGGCCGCCGCGATGAAGCGCGCGATGATCGCCGCGTTCGCGATCGCGACCGGCTTCGGGATCTACCTCGCGAGCGTCGGCGGCTGGCCGATCGTCGCGATCGGGGTCGCGTCGATCGCCGCGGGCATCGCGTACACCGGCGGACCGTGGCCGCTTGGCTATCACGGGCTCGGCGACGTGTTCGTGTTCGGATTTTTTGGGTTCGTCGCGGTGTGCGGCACCGCGTACGTACAACTCGCAGCCGTGCCGCGCCTCGCGGTGTGGGCAGCCATCCCGGTCGGCGCACTCGCGACCGCGATCATCGTCGTCAACAACCTGCGCGACCGCACGAGCGACGTGCGCGCCGGCAAGCGCACGCTCGCGGTGCGGCTGGGGCGAGCCGGTGCGCTCGCCGAGTACGCGCTGTTGCTCGTCGCGAGCTACGCGGTCTCCATCGGCCTCGCGGTCGGATCGCGCGACCCATGGCTGCTGCTCCCGGTCGCGTCGTTGCCGCTGGCGGTTTCTCGCATGCGCGCCCTCGTCCGCGCCAGGAATGGTCCCGAATTCAACGCCTGCCTCGCCGCGACCGGACAGTTACTGCTAACGTACGGTGTGTTGTTTGCCGTCGGATTGAGCTGGTAATGCGCATCGTCGCCGTCACCGCTCGCAGCGTGCGTTGGCCGCTCGAGCCTCGCGGCGCCGCGCGCGGAAGGTGGCGCGAACGCGAGAGCGTGATCGTCGCGGTACGGACCGAAGACGGCGCGACCGGGCTCGGCGAGGCGGCACCGCTGCCGGGGATGTCGATCGACACGCTCGACGACGCGATCCGCGCGACGACCGACCTCGCCGGCTGCGTACCGATCGCGATCGACTCACCGGGGCACGCGACCGGCGTCGCCGATCGCATCACGGCGGCACCCGCGGCGCGGTTCGCGATCGAGACCGCGTTGCTCGCGGCGCTCGCCCAACACGCGCGGACCCGGATCGCGGCGCTGTGGTCGCAGATCCCGCACGCCGAGCTGCGTAGCGCGGTCGTGTGCGACGACGCGGATGGCGCGCGTGCCGCGGTCGCGGCCGGAGCGCGGTGCGTGAAGATCAAGGCGAACAGCCCCGACCTCGTCCTGCGCATCGCGGCGGCGGTACCGAACGTGCGCCTGCGCGTCGATGCGAATCGCTCGTGGCCGCGCTCCGAGGTCATGCACTGGCTCGAGCGCCTCGCGCTGTTGCCGATCGATTTCGTCGAGGAGCCGTGCGTCGATGCGCACGAGCTGCTCGCCCAGCGCCTGCCGTGCCGGATCGCGCTCGACGAGAGCCTGGTCGATCTCGATCCGGCGGCGCTCGCGCGAGCGCTGACCTCGCCGGAGCTCGCGGCCCTGGTGTGCAAGCCGACCCTGCTCGGTGGGTTCGCGCGCTGCATCGAGCTCGCGGCGCTCGCGCATCGTCATGGCGTCGCGCCGATCGTCAGCCATAGTCTCGAGGGTCCGATCGGGTTTGCCGCGTGCATCGAGCTCGCGCGTACGATCGGCGCTGACGTTCCGGTCGGGCTCGCGCCTCACCCTGGCCTCGAACAATTCTGGGAGCATACGTGAACGAACTATCTATCAAGGGCGCCGCCGCCGAAGCCGGGGACCGTCCCGCCATCATCACGCACGATCGCGTGTGGACCTTTGGAGAGTGCGCGCGGCTCTCGAAGCTACCTGGCTCGACGTTGGCCGCGACCACCGAGGTCGCGACGATCCTGCGCATCTACGGCGCGCTCGAGGCCGAGCGCCCGGTCGGCATGTTGCACGCCAAGCTGCCGTTCGCGGAGCAAGCGCTCCAGCGCAGCGCCGTCGAGACCGCGACGCTGCCGCCGGGCAGCGCGTTCGTGCTGTTCACGTCGGGCTCGACCGGTGCGGCGCGTGGCGTCGTGCTGTCGCGCAACGCGATCATCGCCGCGGCGCTCGCGAGTGAAGCGCGGCTCGGCTGGCAGGCTGACGACGCGTGGCTGCTCGCGCTGCCGCTCGCGCATGCCGGGGGTCTGTCGATCGTCGTGCGAGGCCTGGTCGCGCGCAAGCCGATCGTGCTCGTCCAGCGCGACTCGGATCTGACGGAGATGCTGCCCCGCGCGACGCTCGCGTCGTTCGTCCCGGCGCAACTCGAGGCGCTGGTCGCCGATCCGCCACCGCCGAAGCTGCGCGCGGTGATCCTCGGCGGCGCCGCCGGCTCGCCCGCGCTGCTCGCGCGCGCGCGCGCGTGGCCCGTGCTGGGCTCCTACGGGCTCACCGAGACGTTCGGGCAGATCGCGACCGCGCGCGAGCCCGGTGGTCCGCTCGTGCTCCTGCCGGGGGTCGAGGTCACGTGCGCCGAGACGATCGAGATTCGCGCGCCGCAGCTCGCGACCCAATATCTCGACGGTACGCCGATCGCACCGCGCCTCGTCACGGCCGATCTCGGCGCCATCGACGGCGATACGCTGACCGTGTTCGGCCGCCGCGACGACCTCATCATCACCGGTGGCGAGAAGGTCCGGCCGTCCGACGTGGAGGCGGTGTTGACCGCGACGCCGGGGATCGCCGCGGCGTGCGTCTATGGCGTGCCCGACGCCAAGTGGGGCCATGTCGTCGCCGCCGCGATCGTGACCTCGAAGGGGTTCGTTCGCGCGAAGGCGTTCGCGCGCTGGCACGCCGAGCTCGCACCGTACGCGCGCCCGCGCGAGCTCGTCGAGCTCGCGAAGTTGCCGCTGCTGCCTTCGGGCAAGCTCGACCGCCGCGCGCTCGCGGCGCTGGCGCGGTCTGCCGTCGATTACGTCTAGCGTGGTCGGTTCGCGCCGTGGCGATCCAGTTTCTCGACGCCGACGCGCGCGCCGCATTCGCCCACGCGGTGGAGACGATCGAGAACGCCTCCGCGGTCGAGGTCGTGATCGCGGTGCGCCAGCGCTCGAGCACGTACCGCCACGCGAACGTCGCGGTCGCCGCGGTCGTCGCGTTCGCGGGCCTCGCCGCGATGCTGTTCGCCGAGCGGACGTTCGGGCTCGCGTCGGTGCTCGTCGACCCGTTCATCGTCGGTGTACTCGCCGGACTCCTCGTCGAGCTGTTGCCGCAGGTCAAGCGCGGACTGACCTCGCGCGCGCGCCTGCGTGCCGAGGTCAGGCGCGCGGCGCGCGCCACGTTCGTCGAGCGCGGCGTCCACGCGACCACCGGGCGCAGCGGCCTGTTGGTCTACATCTCGTGGCTCGAGCAGGAGCTCGCGCTCGTCGCGGACCTCGGGCTCGCGGCGCAGCTCGCGGAAGGCGCGCTCGCGGACGCCGAGACCACGCTGCGCGGCGCGCTCGCGACCGGTGGCGCCGCGGTGGCGGCGGAGCTCGAGCACCTCGCCCCGATCATGGGCCGCGCGATGCCGCATCGCGACGATGATGTCAACGAGCTCCCCGATGCGATCGACAGCGACTTGAAGGAGCGCCGGCGGTGAAGGCTCGCACGGCTCGCACCGCTCGCACCGTCGCGCTCGTGGTCGGCGGCCTCATCCTCCTGGCCTGCGCCATCGCGGCCGCACGCCCCGGTGGGGGCGAGAGCTTCTCCGGCGGCGGCGGTCACGGTGGCGGCGGCGGCGGCGGCGGCGGCGGCGGCGCGTTCATCGTGTTCGAGCTGATCTGGTACATCTTCCAGCTCTGCATCTACTACCCGTTGATCGTGCCGCCGATCATCCTCGCGATCATCCTCTGGCTGGTGTGGTCGAGCTACAAGCAACGCAAGAACAAGGATTGGGACAGCGGGCCGCCGGTGACGATCCACCGCGCGGCGCCGGTGACGGAGCTGGGAGGGCTGGACCCCGATTTCTCGCAGGTCGTGTTCGAGGACTTCGCGTTCCGGCTGTTCTCGACGGCGCAGCGCGCGCGCGCGTCCGAAGCTGGCCTCGCGACGGTCGCGCCGTACGTGTCGGAGCAGGCCCGGCACAGCCTGGCCGCGCGCGCGCCGATCGGCGTGCCGGTCGCGCAGGCGATCGTCGGGGCGCTCCGGGTGGTCGAGCTCGCCAAGCCCGCGCAGGCCACCGAGGGCCAGCGCGTCCGCATCACCATCGAGCTCGAGGCGAACGTCCTCACCGAACAGCACACGTACTACTCGGTCGAGACCTGGAGATTCGCGCGCGACGCGGCACGGCGCTCCAAGCCGCCGGGCGTGTCGCGGACGTTCCCGTGCCCGAACTGCGGCGCGCCGTGGCAGGCGGTCGCGAGCGGCACGCAAAAGTGCGCGTCGTGCGGTCAGGTCGTCGACAACGGCCGGTTCGATTGGGTCGTCGAGTCGATCTCGCTCGATTCGATCGACGAGCGCGGCCCGACGCTGACGACCGAGGTCCAGGAGCGTGGCACCGATCTCCCGACGTACAAGTCCGCCGATCGCGACGCGCAATGGGACGCGCTCGTCGCACGGGACCCCGCGCTGACCGAGACGGCGTTCGAGAAGCGCCTGCAGATGATCTACGATCGTCTCAACCCGGCGTGGGCGAGCAACGAGCTCGGACCGATCCGCGGCTTCGTCTCCGATGGCATGTTCGATTACTTGCAGTACTGGGTCGACGCGTACAAGCGCCAGGGCATGCGCAACCAGCTGGCCGACATGCGGATCACGAAGGTCGATTACGCGAAGGTCACGCGCGACCGCTACTACGACGCGGTCACGATCCGGATCTGGGGCACCGGCAAGGACTACGTGGTCAACAGCACGACCGGGCGCGTGGTGCGCGGCTCGAAGATCTCGGAGCGCGAGTACAGCGAGTACTGGACGCTGATCCGCAGCGCCGGCAAGCAGGGTGCGCCGAAGGCCGAGCCGACCTGCGGCCACTGCGGCGCGCCGCTCCACGTGACCCAGTCCGGCGAGTGCGAGCACTGCGGCGCGCACGTCACCGCCGGCGAGTTCGACTGGGTGCTCTCGAAGATCGAGCAAGACGATACGTATCGCGGCTAGAGCTTCGTGCGGACCCAGTCCTCGGCGCGCTTCGCGACGAGCTGCTCGGCGAGCTCGGTACCGAGCTTGATCAGCGCCTGGATCTCGTCGTGCGCGTCGGTGTACCCGGTGGTGACCGGCAGCCGGAGCGGCAGCTCGACGGGCGTCGAGCCGAACAACGAGCCGGCGGCGCCGAACACGCCGCGGTCGTAGCGAAGCTGCACCATCAGCCCCGCGGGAAGCTCGACATGCGCGCGCAGCGTCTCGAGCGCGAAGATCCACGACAGCGGCGTGACGAACGTCGTCGGGCCGGACTCGGCGTGGTCGATCGAGATCTGGATCCGGCCGAGGCTGGGGAGCAGCGCGCTCGGCGAGAACGTCAGCCGAGCGTCGTCGAGCACGACGTGATCCGCATGGATCGGCGCGCGCTTCGGGGCCTGGAGCCTGAACAGGGCCGCGGTCGAGACCGCGAAGCGAACCCCGCGGACCGCGAGCTCGCGACAGCCGCGATCGACGAGTGCCCAGCCGAGCGGCGCGAGCTCGCAGTCGACCTCGCGGACGTCGAGCGCGAGCCGGCCGACGAGATCGTCGCGATCAACCGCGAGCGCGCGGAGGCCGAGCCGGCCCCGGATCAGCGCGAGGTCGAGCTCGCCGAGCGTCGCGCGGCCATGGAGCGACTCGCCGAGGCGCTCGGTCACCACGGTGGCCTGGCGCGAGGCGACCACGGCGTCGCAGATCCACAGCAGCGCGAGCCACGCGACGATCGCGATCAGGCCGCCGAGCGCGAGCCGCCTTGCCATGACCGCGAGCTTACCTCGCGTGCGCTCCGGCCCGCTCCGGCCCGCTTCGCGCCGATCGAGATGATCGCCGGGGCCAAGCGCGGCCACCTGTGTGCGCTATGCGACGTCGTCGCGCGTCATCCGCGGCGGGCCTTGGCGCTCGCTACAGATCGAGCTCGCCGATCTCGGCGGCGTTCTCGGTGATCATCTTGGCGCGCGCCGCGACGTCCTTGCCCATCAGCTCGCTGATCGTTCGATCCGTCTGTAGCTGCTCGCCGGCCTTGACCGTCACGCGCAGCGCCTGGCGGGTCTTCGGGTCGAGCGTGGTCTGCTTCAGCGTCTCGGGGTTCATCTCCCCGAGTCCCTTGAACCGCGTGATGCTCGGCTTCGAGTTCGACTTCGCCTGCTCCTTCAAGATCCGATCGCGGTGGGCATCGTCGAGCGCCCAGAAGGTCTGCTTGCCGAGGTCGATCCGATAGAGCGGTGGCTGCCCGAGATAGACGTGGCCGTGATCGATCAGCGGCCGCATGTGACGGAAGAAGAACGTCAACAGGAGCGTCGCGATGTGGTGACCATCGGCGTCGGCATCCATCAGCAGGAAGATCTTGCCGTAGCGGAGCTTCGCGATATCGAGCGTGTCGCCGATGCCGCAGCCGAGCGCCGACACCAGATCTTGGAGCTCCTTGTTCGCGAGCAGCTTCTGGCTGTTCGCTTGCTCGGTGTTGAGCACCTTGCCCCGCAGCGGCAGGATCGCCTGCGTGCGGCGGTCGCGGCCCTGCTTCGCCGAACCACCGGCGGATTCACCTTCGACGATGAACAGCTCGCTCTCGTTGGGATCGGTCGACCCGCAATCGGCCAGCTTCCCCGGCAGGTTGAGGCGATGGCTGATCGCGGTCTTGCGGGTCACCGCGTTGTGCGCGGCACGCGATGCCTCGCGCGCACGCGCGGCGATGATCACGCGCGCGATCACGGCCTGGCCCCAGTTCGGATTCTCGTTGAGATAGTTCTCGAGCGCGGGGCGGACGAGTTGCTCGACCTGCGCCGCGACCTCCGGGTTGTTCAAGCGGTTCTTGGTCTGGCTCTGGAACTGCGGGTCGTGGACGTACGTCGACAGCACGGCGACGAGGCCCTCGCGGATATCCTCCGACGTGAGCGTCACGCCCTTGGGCTCGAGGCTATGGGTCGCGATGTAGTTGCGGATCGCCTTCACGACCGCGGCGCGCAGACCGGTATCGTGCGTCCCGCCGTCGGGCGTCGGCACGGAGTTGACGTAGGTCTTGATCAGATCGTCGGTCGACTCGGTCCACTGGAGCGCGAGCTCGAGCCCGAGCTTCATGTCCTTGTCTTGCTTGTCCATGTAGAACACGGCGCCGCCCGGCGGCACCGGTAGCTTGTTGCGGCCACCGACGAGCGTCGGGAGGTACTCCGCGATGCCCTGGGGATGGAGATACGTGTGCGTCGCCGCTGGCGAGGTCGTCTCGTCGGTGAACACGATCTCGAGCCCACCGTGGAGATAGCTCTTCGCCTCGAGCCGCTCCCCGATCAGCTCCGGATCGAAGTGCAGCTTGCCGCCGAACACTTCGTCGTCGGGGTGGAACGTCACGAGCGTGCCGGTGCCGCGCGCCGCGCCGAGCTTCTTGAGCTTGGCCTTGGTCTCGCCGCGTTCGAACCTGATCTCGAAGCGCTCGCCGTCGCGCTTGACCTGTGCGATCAGCGAGCTCGACAGCGCGTTGACAACCGCGGCGCCCACGCCGTGCAGGCCACCGGAGACCGCGTAGCTCTTGCCGCGCTCGAACTTTCCACCCGAGTGCAGCGTCGAGTAGATCACCTCGATCGCGGGCTTCTTCTGCTTCGCCATCACGTCGACCGGGATGCCGCGGCCGTTGTCCTCGACGGTGCAGGTCTTGCCGTCCTTGTGGAGCGTGACCTCGACCTTCGTCGCGTGCTTGTTGATGACCTCGTCGATCGAGTTGTCGACGACCTCCCACAGCAGGTGGTGATAGCCATCCTTGCCGGTGCCGCCGATGTACATGCCCGGGCGTTTGCGAACGGGGTCGAGGCCCTCGAGGACCTGGATGTCGTCGCCGGTGTACTTGCTCGCTGACGCCATTAGTTAACTCCCTGGCCACCCTCGGCGTTCGCGAGGGGCTGGATCGTGACCGGTTTCGTCGGTGCGACGAGCGTCGACTTCTTGACGATCTGATGGCCCTTGCCACCGCGCGACGACGCTTGCTTCGGATCGGCCTTCTGCGAGTAGTCCTTGCCGCTCTTCTCGGTCTCGAGGTGCAGCAGGTCGCCCTTGCCGCCGGAGATGAACCCGATCACCGCGTCGTCGTCCGCGACCTTGATCACGGTGACGCCGCGGCCCGGGCCCTCGAGCTTCGCGATCTCGTCGGCCTTGCAGTGCAGCACGTGACCGTCGCGCGTCGCGGTGACGACGACATCGCCGTCGTTGCACGGGACCACGCCGAGCACCTCGTCGCCATCCTTGGGCTTCGCGTAGCGCCGGCCCGCCTTCGTCGTGACCTCGCCGTGCGCGGCGGTGGCGAAGCGCAGACCGAAGCCCTGCTTGGTCACCGCGAGCAACGTCTCCGGCACGAGCGCGCGTGCATCGAGCGTCATCGCCGCGACGATCCGTTCGCCGTCGCCGAACTTGAAGTACTTCTGCGCAGGATCGCCGTACCCGGTGGTCGCGGCGATATCGTTGATCTTGATCACGTACGCGGAGCCGCGATTCGTGAAGAAGATGACCTTCTCCTTGGTCGATCCCGGCACCACGTAGATCACCGCGTCGCCTTCACGCGTGCGCGTCGCCGCTGGATCCTTGATCTCGCGCACGCGCTTCAACCAGCCGTCACGCGTCACGATCACGTTCGCATCTTCGTCGACGATGAACGCGTCGGCATCGAACTCGGGCTCTTCGCCAACGCCACCGACCTTGGTCTTGCGTGGCGTGCCGTACTGCTTCGAGATCTCCTCGAGCTCCCCGCGCACGATCTCTTCGATCTTGTCTTCGCTCTTCAAGATCTTCTGGATCCGTTTCGCTTCGGCTGACTTCTCCGCGAGCTCTTCGCGGATCACGTTGATCTCGAGCTTCGCGAGCCGGTACAGCTTGAGCTCGAGGATCGCGTCGGTCTGGATCTCGTCGAGCTTGAACCGCTTGATGATCTTGCCGGCCGCATCCTCTTTGCCGTCGCTCGCGCGGATGATCTTGATGATCTCGTCGAGCGCGTCGAACACCGTCGCGTAGCCCTCGAGGATGTGGATCCGTGACTGGAGCGCGTCGAGCTGATGCTGGAACCGGCGCTCGGTGACGATGATCCGAAAATCCAGGAAGTACTCGAGCATCTCCTTGATGCCGCACTTCTTGGGCTGCGGTGGCGAGCCCGCCGGCGCGCCCTCGGTGAGCAGCTCGGGCGGGACCAGGCACGTCATGTTGACGTGGAAGCTCGTCTGCAGCGGCGTGTTCTTGTAGAGGTACGCCATCACGAGCTCGGGATCGGCGTCCTTCTTGATCTCGAGCACGATCCGCACGTCGGTCGTCGACTCGTCGCTCACGTTGATCAGGAACGGCAGCTTGCGCTGGATCACCACGTCGGCGATCTTCGTCACCAGGTCCGCGCGGTCCATCGCCCACGGCATCGATGTGATGATGATCTGCGGATTGCCCTTCTTCTTGTCCTCGATTTTGTATTCGCCGCGCACGCGGATCGCGCCGCCGCCCTCTTTGTAGATCTGGCGCAGCTCGACCTTGCTGTTGAGCATCTGGCCGCCGGTCGGGAAGTCCGGACCGAGGATATACTTCATCAGCGACACGTGCTCGATCTTGCGATCCTTCGACAGCGCGACCAGCGCCTCGATCACCTCCCGCAGGTTGTGCGGCGGGATGTTCGTCGCCATGCCGACCGCGATGCCCGTCGAGCCGTTGACGAGGAGGTTCGGATAGCGCGCCGGCAACACGACCGGCTCTTCGGTCGTGCCGTCGTAGTTCGCGCGCATGTCGACCGTGTTCTCGCCGAGCTCGCGCAACAGCTCCATCGCCGGAGGCGCGAGGCGACACTCGGTATAGCGATACGCGGCCGGCTCGTCGCCATCGAGCGAGCCGAAGTTTCCGGAGCCGTCGACCAGCGGCACGCGCAGCACCCAGTCCTGGGCCATGCGCACCATCGCCATGTAGACCGAGCTATCGCCGTGCGGGTGGTAGCGGCCGAGCACGGTACCGACGACCTTCGCCGACTTCTTGTGCTTCGCATCGGGCCGCAGATGCTCGTCGTTCAACATCGCGTAGAGGATCCGGCGCTGCACCGGCTTCAAGCCATCGCGGACGTCGGGCAACGCGCGCGACGTGATCACCGAAAGCGCGTAGTTCAGATAGCGCCGGCGTGCTTCGGTCTCGAGGGATGCGTCGAACGTGCCCGGCACGCCAGCACCACCACCGCTCGAGCCACTGCCACCGCCAGCGCCAGCGCCACCGCCACCGCCACCGCCGCCACCGGCCGCACTGCCACCTTTGCCGCGCGACTTCTTCGACGACGCGGTCGGGGCATTCGGGGGAGCTGACTTCTTTGCCATGTCTTGCGGCGCACCTTGCCCCGAGACGGAGAAAAGTTCCAGCTGCTCGCGTGGGGCTAGAAGATCGCTGGAGGAATTCACGGCCATTCGTCGTCCTGTCGAGCCGAAAAGTGTGGAATGTTGGTCCACTTGGTTCGGCGTGTTAACGCTGTGACGAAGTCATGGTCCGCAGACGGACATCGGCGCGCAAGAAAAGGTCAACGGCGTACACCGGCATGAGGGCCGCGGGCGCGGCGCCCTCGCGCAAGAGCGGCTTGTGGGTCGTCTTGGTGCTCGGCGTGCTGGTCGTGATCAACCTCTACGTGTTCGTGTGGGACAAGACCACGAGTGTGCGCGCGATCGCGCAGCAAGCACACGACGCCCAGCCCGCACTCGCCGTGCCGTCCGCACCGCTGATCGCACCGGCACCCGCGGCCGCCGCGCACGCGGACCATGGCACGGTGATCGAAGGCAAGGTCGCCGAGCACGATACGATCGGGCGGCTGCTCAAGCATCACGGGCTGACCGCGGCGGAGACCGACGAGGTGATCCGCTCGCTGTCCGGCGTGCTCGATTTCCGCACGCTCAAGAGCGGCGAGCCGTTCCGGATCGAGCGCGGCCCGGATGGCCGCGTACAGCATTTCGAGCTCGCGCTGTCGAGAAGCCGCAAAGTGCACAGCGACCGGCAACCCTCCGGCGCGCTGACCGCTAAAGCGGAATAATCCCGCGGCCGATCTGCCTTGCCGCGAGGGTTTTTCCTCGTCATGCTTGGGTCGTGGTCAAGCTCGTCGTCGGACTTCTCAAGGGCGCGGTGATCGGTGGAGCCGTCGGCTTCGGTGCCGAGGCGCTGGCGCATGCAACCGGCTTTAGCAGCGGGTTTTTGACCTACGGGGTGGTCGGGTTGCTCGTGGGGCTGTTGGTCGGCCGCCCGCTGTGGTCGCTGATCCGTGACAAGTCGGCGACCTCCTGGGTCGGGATCATCAAGGCGCTCGTCGGCTTCGGTATCGGCTGTGGTCTCTACGCGGTCGTGCGTAAAGCCTGGGCTCCCGCACCGATGATGGTCGGCGGGTACGACGTGTTCACCTGGGGTCCGAGCCTTGGCGGCATGATCGGGGCGGTCTATGGTGCGTTCGTCGAGATCGACGATGCCAGTGGCGACGGCACCAAGGCGCTCGCAGCGCGCGCGAAGCGGGCACCGAAGCAGCTCGAGAAGTAGGGCTAGCCGAGTTGCCAGGCCGCGCCCCCAGCCGGGTGCGACACGCTTGATTTCAGGTGGTTACGCCAGGCACGAGCCATGCTCGTAGCACCCGCATGCGCGACATCCGGCTGTTCATCCTCGGCCACGTCATGCTGGTGGCCGTGGCGATCCTCGGATCGCTGTCGGCTTAGAGGGCGTCGAGCTCGGCGTCGATCGCCAGCCCGACCAGATCGCTCGAGGCATCGTACGTGCCGCTCGGCACCTGCGCGTCGCCCGCGCCGAATGGATTGTCGAGCCGCCACACGCTGGTCTGCTCGGGTCGCTTGGTCGACCACGTGCGCGCCCAGCCGAGCGTGAACGTGAAGCCGCCGGCGCTCGCTTCGAGCCCGAGCCCGAGCGTGTGGCCCGACAACTCGCCAAACGTCGTCGAGCGGCGTTCGCGACCGGTGCCGGCGGTCGTGTACGCATAGCCTCCGGTGGCCCACAGAAAGCCGCTGATCAGCTCGACGTCGAGCGCGCCGCGCAACGCCCCGTG
>JBDTEH010000166.1:0-10110 GCA_039922635.1 Kofleriaceae bacterium
CGCTCGAGGTCTACGAGCACTGCGGCCACATCCCGATGATCGAGGCCCACCACGCCTCGACTCGCGACCTCGTGAGCTTCCTCGATCAGGATCGCGCTGAGCCCGAGCCCGAGCCCGAGCCCGAGCCCGAGCCCGCCGCGGCCGCGCCCGCGCCCGCTCCGGCTCCGGTTCCGCCGTCGTCGGCGGCTCCCGCCGACGGTGGCGGCGGTGGCGGCGGTGGTGGCAGCGGCCGCGTCATCGCGACCGGCGAACCGCCCGCGCCGCCCGCCGGCTTCGGCCCACCCCCGATCGACGTCGCCCAGGAGCTGCCGCTCGGCGCCGACCTCGCGTCGATCGGCACCGAGCTCACGCCCCGGCTCTACGCCGCCCCGCGCGAGCACGTCGAGCTCGTCGTCCACGGCTCGTTGCGCGTGCGCGAAGCCGCGCTCTACAACCTCGATCTCGATCGCGGCCTCGACACGACGGGCAAGCCCCTGTTCCCGGTCCCGCTCGGCGGCGGCCAGGAGCTCACGAGCGGCGACCTGCGCGCGCGCACCGATCTCGCGATGTACGCGCCCGGCGTCGGCGTCGCGGTCAAGGCGCGGATCGATTGGCTCGATAACGTCGCGCTCGGCGGCGATCCCGATCTCGCCGGCGGTGCCCCCGCGACCAGCGGCGGCCAGCGCCCGACCACCGTCGTGATCAAGCGCGCGTGGGGCGAGGCGCTCACGCCCGCGGGCGTGCTCGCGGTCGGCCGCATGGGCGCCAATTTCGGCCTCGGCATCGCGGCGAACGGCGGCGACTGCGAGGACTGTGATCATGGCGACTCCGCCGACCGCGCCGCGTTCGTCTCGCCGCTGTTCGGTCACCTGCTCGCGATCGCGTACGACATCACGTCGTCGGGGCCGTTCACCCGGAGCAAGGACGGCGGGCGCGCGATCAACCTCGAGCCGAGCGACGCCGTCGCCGGACCGACCCTCGCGATCCTCAAGATCCACTCGCCGGCCGCGCTCGCGCGCCGCGCGGCCGCCGGCCTGACGAGCGTCGAGTATGCCGTCTACGTCTCGCATCGCACCCAGGATCGCGACGTGCCCGCGTCGTACCTGCCGACCGCCGCACCGGCGACCGGCTACACCAGCGACGATCTGACCGCGCGCGGGTTCTCCGCGACCGGCACCGGCGGCTGGTTCCGGATCTCGTCGGAGCGGTTTCGGCTCGAGGCCGAGCTCGCGTACATCTCGGCGAACCTCGCGCAACCGTCGCTGATCCCCGGCGCCGCGATCACCGAGCCGGTGACGTCGAGCCAGCTCGGCGTCGCCGTCGAGAGCGACCTGAACCTCGGCCCCGGCCGGATCGGCTTTGACCTCGGCTACGCGAGCGGCGATAGCGCGCCGGGGTTCGGTGCGTTCCCGCAGCCCGGCCAGACCTCGACGATCCCGGGCCAGTTCGATGGGCCGCAGGCGAACCTCCCGGGCGACCACACCGTCGACAACTTTCGCTTCCACCCCGACTACCACATCGACCAGATCCTGTTCCGCGAGATCATCGGCACGATCACCGACGCGTTCTACCTGCGCCCGCACGCCCGCGTCACGCTGTTCGAGGTCGGCGGCGGGCATCTCGAGGCCGGGGCCGCGCTGATCGCCTCGTGGGCGATGGAGGCGACCTCGACCCCGAGCGGCAAGACCCCGCTCGGCATCGAGCTCGATCCCGAGCTGCGCTACGCGAGCCGCGATGGCTTCGCCTTGACCCTCGACTACGGCGTGCTCGCACCGGGCGCGGCGTTTGACAACACCACCTTGAAGGCTCAGCCGGCGCAGTCGTTCCGGGTCCGCGCGGGGTTCGCGTTCTGATGCGCGCCGCGCTGATCTTGCTCACCGCGTGCAGCGTCAACCTGACGCCGCAACCCGATCCGACCCCGACGTTGCCCTCGTGCGTGCCGAACCGCGATGGCCAGATCACCGCCGCCGAGCTCCCGATCGCGCTGGGCGCGACGATCAGCTACTACGCCGGGACGGACCGCACGGTGAACCTGACCGCCACGAACGGCGTGTTCGATCTCTCGATGGAGTCTCCCGATGACACCGTCGTCACGCTCGGCCCCGTCGAGCTCGCCGCGCAGTGGTACGCCGACCAGTTCCCGACCGGCCAGTTCGTCGTCGATGCCGGCGCCGGCCTCGATGGCATCTATCACCAGGACGATCGCGCGCTGTGGCTCGACGGCACGGCCTCGCACGAGGAGATGCCCGCCGCCGGCAAGACGTTGATCCGCTACGCCGATCCGATCGCGCTGCTCCGTTTCCCGCTCATCGACGGCCTCACCTATTCGACCACCGCGGCGATCGCCGGCGCGACGATCGCCGGGCTGCCGTTCGTCGGCAGCGATCAGGTCGATGTCGATGTCACCGCGGGCGCCCGCCTCGACGTGCCGTACGTGCAGTTCTCGCCGGTGCTGCGGGTCCGCACCCACGTCACCCGCACGCCCTCGACCGGCACCCCCGTGGTCGGCAAGCGCACCACGCTGTTCATGTTCGAATGCTTCGGCGAGGTCGCACGCGCCGAGAGCAAGCAAGACGAGACCGCCGAGGACTTCACGACCGCCACGTACCTGCGGCGGTTCGCGCTCGGCCAGGAGGGTACGCCGTGATCACGAACGTCTGGGATACGTGGAAGAAGGGCTTCTGGGCGTGGGAACAAGCGACCACGCAGTTCGCGACCCAGGTGTTGCAGAACCCGAGCGTGATCGGCCCCGCCGGGGCGATGCTCTCGGCGGTGCTGCGCACCAAGGCCGCGACCGATCGCGCGCTCGAACACACGTGGTCCGCGTTCGGGCTGTCGACGCGGCGCGATCAGGAACGCACGCTGCACCTGCTCAACCAGCTCCAGAGTCGGATCTTCGACCTCGAGGAGCAACTGCTCGCCACCAAGGGGTCGTAGCCATGGACGTCTCTCACCTGATCGGCCTCGCGCCCGCACCGCAGGCGGTGTTCGCGCGCCTGCCCACCCATCGCCACCGCGTCCGGTTTCAGGTTCGCGATGGCGCCGCGTGGGCCCCCGTGACGTGGGGCCAGTTCGCCGCGCAGATCCGCGGCGTCGCGCGCTGGTTGATCGAGCACGATCTCGAGCCCGGCGAACGGATCGCGATCTATGCGCACAACTCGGTCGCGTGGGCGAGCGCCGCGCTCGGCGCCCAGACCGCCGGCGCGGTGTTCGTGCCGATCTATCCGGCGTCGACCCCGGAGCAAGTCGCCTTCATCCTCGACCACGCCGAGATCCGCTACGTGTTCGTGGCCGGCGCCGAGCTCGCCACCAAGCTCGACCAGGCCCGCGCGCTCGTCGCGCGCGCGCCGGAGGTCGTCGACCTCGCTGGCGCCGCGTGGGCGCCCGACGCGCCGATCGGCGAGCCGACCTCGATCCGCGCCGCGGCCGCGCGCGACATCGCCGCCCCGACGCTCGTCGATGCCCGGCTCGGCGCGCTCGACCTCGATCAGCCCGCGCAGATGCTGTACACGAGCGGCACCTCGGGCAATCCCAAGGGCGTACCGCTCACGCACCGTAACGTCGCGCGCAACGGCGCCGACTGGCTCGAGGTGCTCGCGCCCCTGCTCGCCGAGGGCGATCGAGATCTGTTGTGGCTACCGATGAGCCACATCTTCGGGTTCGGCGAGCTGTGCGCCGGAAACCTCCTGGGCTGGGAGACCTACCTCGCCTCGCCCGCCGACGTGCTCGATCTGTTGCCCGGCGTCGCGCCGCAGGTGTTCATGTCGGTGCCGGCCTACTGGGAGAAGATCGCCCGCGCGGTCACCGCGGGTCCGAGCAACGATCGCGGTGAAGCGCTCCGCCGCGTCACCGGCGGCCGCTTGCGGTTCTGCCTGTCCGGTGGCGCTGGCCTCAAGGTCGAGATCAAGGAGCTGCTCCACGCCCACGGGTTGTTGATCATCGAGGGCTACGGCCTGACCGAGACCTCGCCGACGTTGACGATGAACCGGCCGGACGCGTTTCGGTTCGACACCGTCGGCAAGCCGTTCCCCTCGCTCGAGCTCCGGCTCGAAGCCGACGGCGAGATCCTCGCGCGCGGCGACAACGTGTTCGGCGGCTACTTCAAGGATCCGAGCGCCACCGCGGCCGCGTTCACCGAGGACGGCTGGTTCCGCACCGGCGATGTCGGGCGCTGGACCCAGGACGGCTTCCTGCAGATCGTCGATCGCAAGAAGGACATCCTGGTCACCGCCGGCGGCAAGAACATCCCGCCCGCGAACATCGAGGCGCGCTTCGTCGACGATCCGGTGATCGAGCGCGTCGTGGTCTACGGCGACGCACGCAGCTACCTGGTCGCCGCGGTGTGGCCTCGCCCGGAGCTCGCCGTGGCCACCCCGGAGCGCGACGCGCTGATCGCCCAGCGGATCGAAGCGATCAACCAGCAGCTCGCGCGCTACGAGTCGATCAAGCGGTTCTTCGTTGCGGAGGCCCCGCTCAGCGTCGACGATGGCACCTTGACCGCGTCGTTGAAGCTCCGCCGCAAGGCCGTCTACGACCGGCTCCGTCATCGCTTCGAAGCCCTCTACGCGTGAACGCCTTCAAGAAATCGCCAGTCGATTCGATCGCCGCGCTGCTCCGCCGCGCGCCGAAGGGCCCCGCCGCGGTCGGCGTCACGCCGCACTCGGTGGTGTGGACCGAGAACAAGTGGCGGCTGCTGCGGTTCGGACCTCGAACCTCGGCTGGCCTGAAGTTCCGCACGCCGATCCTGATGGTGCCATCGCTGATCAACCGCTGGTACGTGCTCGACCTCGGGCCGACCCGCTCGCTGATCGAGTGGTTGGTCGCCCAGGGCCACGAGGTGTTCTGCATCGACTGGGGCACGCCCGGGGCCGAGGACCGCTACCTCACGTGGGACGACATCGCCGGCCGCTACCTCGGTCGCGCGTTCCGCATCGCCGCGCGCGCCTCGCGCTCGGGCTCGGTCCACCTGCTCGGCTACTGCCTCGGCGGCACGCTCGCGACCACGTATCTCGCCGCGTTCCCGGAGCGCGTCGCCTCGTTCCTCGCGCTCGCCGCGCCGATCGACTTCGATCAGGCGGGCATCATGGCGACGTGGACACGGACGCCGACGTTCGACGTCGCGGCGCTGCTCGACGCATTCGGTAACGTACCGTGGCCGCTGATGCAGGCGACGTTCAAGCTACTCCGGCCCGCGAACGATGCCGCGAAGGTGATCGCGCTGCTCGATCGCGCGTGGGACGACGAGTTCCTCGAGGGCTTCCTCGCGACCGAGCGCTGGGGCAGCGATAACGTGTCGTTCCCCGGTGCATGCTACGCGCAGTACATCGAGCAGCTATATCGCCAGAACCGGCTCGTCCACGGCGGCTTCACGCTGCTCGGCCGTCCCGTCGAGCTCTCGGCGATCCGCTGCCCCGTACTCGCGCTCGCGTTCGGGGACGATCACATCGTGCCGGTCGCGAGTGCCGCACCGCTGATCGAGCGCGCCGGCGCGAGCGACAAGCACCTCGTCGTCCAGGCGGGCGGGCATGTTGGAGCGGTGGTCTCGCGCAAGGCCGCCGATCGGCTGTGGCCGATCATGTCCACGTTCTGGGCGTCGCATGATATGACGCGGTGATGGCTTCCGGAGCGTTCTCGGCACCCGCGGGATTCCGCGAAAGCCCAGCGCGCCCCCTCCAGCCCGGCGAGGTCGTCGCGTCGACGTACGCGATCCGCGACGAGATCGCGCGCACCGACACGGGCATCGTGTTCGAGGCCCGCGACATGATCCTCGACCGGCCTGTCGCGTTGAAGCTCGCGTGGCGCGACCCCGGCTCGTCATCGCTGATCGGGGAGGCGCGGCGCTGTGCGAGCGTGCGCGATCCGTGTGCCGTGCAGGTCCACGGCATGGGTGTCCACAACGGCGTCGAGTTCGCGGTCGGCGAGCTGGTCGACGGCCACCTCCTGCGCGACGAGCTCGTCAAGCAGCTCGCCGAGGACCTCTACCTGGTCCGGCTGCGCACCCTGATCGCCGCGGTCAGCCGCGCGCACGACGGCGGCATCGCGGTCGGCGATATCTCCGGCTCGACGGTGCTCGTCGATCCGAGCGGGCGCGCGAACGGCGGCTCCGCCGACCGCCTCGTGCTCGGGCGGCTCTCGCTCTCGCAGGTGCCCGCGTTCGGTCCGCACGGCCGCATCCTCGCCCCCGAGGTCGTCCGCGGCGAGGCCGACGCGAGCGATCCGGCCGCCGCCGAGGCGATCGATCTGTACGGACTCGGCTGCGTCGCGATCGAGATGGCCTCCGGCCTGCCGCCATTCTCCGACGAGGACCCGCGCGTCGAAGCGCTCGGTCACGCGCAGCAGCCGCCGCCGCGGGTCGCGGACCTGCGGCCCGATCTGCCGACCGAGGTCTCGGACCTCGTCGATTGGCTGCTCGCAAAGGACCCCAACGCGCGACCGCGCTCGTCCGGTGACGTGCTCGCGCAGCTCGAGGCGATCATCGAGCGGCTCGGCCATCGCACGCGCACGCTGCGCGTGTTGATCGTCGACGACGACACCGCGCGCGCGCGCTGGCTGTGGAGCCTCGCGCGCCGCGCCCACGCCGCCGCGGTCGTCGAGATCGCGAGCGAGGGCACCGATGCGGCGCACAAGCTCAACCGCGACCAGCCCGACATCGTGTTCGTCGACGCGGCCCTGCGCGGCGTGATGAACGCGCTCGAGCTGTGCATGTACGCGCGCGGGCTCGACGGTGGCAGCCGTAGCCAGATGGTGCTGATCGGAGAGGTCTCGGACCGCGACAAGACCCTGTTCGCGGACGCCAGCGTGCAGTTCATCCCCGACGATGCGTCGTTACCGAACGCGATGCTGGAGCGCGTGCGGCAGGCGTTCAGCGAGCGGCCCCGGACCCGTAAGCCGCGCACCACGGTCAGCGGTTAGCGCCGGCGGCGCCGGCGCAGCGCGAGGCCGAGCACCCCGAACGACAACGCCAGCGAGCCCGCACCGCCGCTCGCCGAGCAGCAGCCGGCGTCCGGCACCGCGATGATCTTGCACTTGTCGTCGCACGTCGTCGACGCCGAACCGGCATCGCACTCCTCGCCGGTATCGACGATGCCGTCGCCGCATTGCGGCAGCTTGCAGAACGTCCGGCACTTGTCGGGTGCGTCGGCGTTCGCCGAGCCGTTATCGCAGCTCTCCGTCACGGTCTTGATACCATCGCCGCACACCGAGTTCGGGTTCGCGACGATGCACACGTCGTCGAGCGTCCACCCGCCGAACTCGAGGCCTTGGTCGGAGTCGAGCTCGAACTGGACCTCGAGCTGGTGGCCGAAGAAGAACGGGGTCAACGAGATGTCCTGGAACCGCCACTCCTTGTCGAGGTGTTGGGTCGAGCTCGAGTCGCCCATGTTTGCGGTCGAGTTGATCCACACCTGCTTGCCGTTCGCGGTGACCGTCGCCTGATCGAAGTGCGAATCCTCGACGGTCAACCAGCGCCGGTATTGCAACCGCACGTCGGTATACGTGCCGACGTCGACCGGCGGCATCCTCAGCGTCGACTTCGTGCTCGATGCGTAGTCGCCATCGAGGTCCTGCGCGAGCACGTGCGAGCCCGAGAACGCGGCGTGCGGATTGTTCAGGCCACTGGTCGGCGTGCCCCACGTCCACGTCGAGACCTCGCTCGCCGACCCCGTCGTCGTGCCGACCCAGCCGGTCGCGAACGGATCGTCGACCTCGAAGTCGGTGCAGTACAGCGGGATCACGTGGCCGGTGTAGACCTGGTAGTACGAATCGGCGAGGTTGTCGGGCAGCGTGAACACCGAGCCATCGGTGAAGCCGACCTGGACCTGGAAGCGCGTGTCATCGTACGGCGCGAGCGGGAGCTCCGCGGAGTACTGGTCCGGCGCCGCCGACGACGCGGCGATCTGTCCCGACTTCGGATCGCCCCCGATGATCGCGGACCAGTTCACGACCGTGGAGCCGAGCGCGTCGCTCGGGCAGCGCGACGACAAGCCGCCGACCGTGATCTGCAGCAGCACCGAGGCCACGTCGCCGTCGATCTGTCCGGGCGCATCGACGCTGCCCGTCACCGTGCGCAGGCCGTGGAGGCCGTACGCGGCGCGGATCTCGCACTCGTGTGGCGTGCCGTTCGTGAGGTCGCCATCGTCGTCGTCCGCCGCGAGCGTCGCGAGCAGGCTGGTCGGGATATCGACGGACCGGCGCAGCGCACCGACGTAGAGCTTCAACGTCAACGCCTCGCCGGCGGCCTGGCCGAGCTCCGCGATCAGCGCCTTGCGGAGATCCCAGTACGCGCCGCCGATGATCATGCCGGTGTGGTGGATCTCGCCGATATCGACCGGCCACCGCCATTCCTTGTCCGGCGGATCGAGCTCGCGCAGCGCGGCATCGGTGAAGAAGAAGCCGCGCCCCATCCCCGAGTCGCCGGTGATGTTGACGGCCAGCGTATCTGCAACGCCCTCGCCCATCGCGCCGTCGACCGCGCCGACTCCCGGGATCACCTCGGCCGAGTGAACGCGATGTCCATACTCGTGATAGACGACGTCCTGGATCAGCGCCGTGTTCTCGCACATCGCGGTGCGATGAAAGAAGTTGAGCGCCGCGCCGTCGAAGTACGCGTTGCAGTCCTGCGCCAGGTTGACGTTGACCTTGATCTGGTCGTCGAGCGTCGCCATCGCGGGGTCGACGTTCGCGCGCACGAACGCCTTGGCCTGGTTCGTGTTGAGATACGCGTTGACCTGCGCGTCGACCTCGACGACGCTGCTCGCGTCCCACACCAGCGTGCCGCCCGGATCGAGCGCGAACGTGGCGGTGCCGAGCGGGTTGAGGCTGTCCGCGATGCCGACCAGATCGCCGTCGGTCGTGGTCGCGACCGCCGTCTGCGCGGTGCCATCCCAGGTCGCGGTGCCGACGTCGTCGGTGGTCTCGGCGAGGCCGGCCACGGTGAGCCGCGCCCGCGGCGCCGGGTAGGCCACGCGGCCGCGTCCGGGATAGCGATCGGTGCCGAGATATTCGACGACGCCGGTCGCGTAATCGTTGAGCTGCTGCACCGCGATCACGCCGGCACTCGCCGGATCGACGTACGCGAGGTAGCGGCCTTCGGCGCCACCATCGATCGTGAACGGCGTGGCGAGCCGGTAGCCGAGCACGCCGTGGTCCGCGACGAGCGGCACGATCACGTCGTCGCCGCTCGCGACGACGGGGGCGGCCGGCAACGCGACCGCCGCGCGCAGCGTGCTGGTCGCGCGCGTCCCGAGGTTCGCGGCCCGCGCGCGCGGCGTGGCGACCGCCACGTGGGGCAACGCCTCCGAGGTCATCACGAACAACCGATCGTGCTCGAACCAGAAGCTGATCTGCCCGCCGACGACGCGGTGGCCGCCGGCAAACTGGAAGAACCCGACGCTGCGGATCGTGCCGTCACTGGTGTTCGACACCAGCTGGAAGTCGCTCGCGCTGGCGCCCGGCGCCATCAGATCGACGTGCGCCGCGAGCATCGCGCGCGCGATCCGCTCAGCGACGGCGGCATCGCCATTCGCGCCCGGCGCCGCGAGCGAGCCCCAGATCTGGCGCGGCACGCCGGTCGCCGGATCCCAGGTCGCTTCCCAGTGCCCGCCGGTGGCCGCGAGGGACCACCAGGCGGCCGGCGGGATCGCGAGCGCGACGAGCGGCTTGACCGTGCGCAGCGGCTTGGCGATGTTCGCGGCCGGCAGCGCGGTCAGGGTATCCGCGGTGATCCTCACCCCATCGCGCGGCTTGGCCGCCTCGCTCACCGAGACGCTCGCGATGATGCAGCAAGCGGCCCACAGGAGGCCGCGAACCCGTAGGACCATCTTAGAATTAGACCCGATCTCGCGCGCCGTCGCTCGTGGATCCCTTAACCAATCCTGACGGAGGTCGTCAAATTGCTATGCGAAGTCTAGGACTCCTGTTCGCGGTCGCCGTGGTCGCCGCGTCCGCCGGGGGATGTGTCGGGCAGGCCCGCCCCGCCGAATCGCACGCGATGCGTCACGGCTACGCGTATCTAGGCGGACGCTGGGTCGATGGTGGCCTGGATCACGATGCGATCGTGATCGGCCGCGCCGACGGGCGCTGGAACTCGATCATGATCGTCGTCGAGCACGCCCCGGTCGAGATGTACGACAT
>JBDTEH010000167.1:0-7120 GCA_039922635.1 Kofleriaceae bacterium
CACGATGTTCTCGAAGCTGCCGGGCGACGCCAAGAGCGATGCCTATCGCGTCGGCTTCGGCCTGGTCGTGCCGACCGCGATCCTGTTCGCCGCTCACGTCGCGATGCTCGCGAAGACCAACCAGGCCCAGTACACCGTGCCGCGCCGGTTGTTCGGCGGATACAACCTGGTCGTCACCGGTCTGCTGGGGATGACCGCGTTCGTGCTGGTGTTCCAGGCGCTGTTCGCGAAGGGCTCGACCGGCGATTTCGGCCGGTTCACGGGAGCGTCGCTGCTGGTCTACGGCGGCGCGTGGGCCGCGTGCGGGATCCGGTTCCTCCGGCTCGTCCGCGACGACGCGCCGCCGCCGCAGGCACCTCACCGCGATGCCGCGCCGCCTCCCGTCGCCGCACCGCCACCGACCTCTGGCTTGCCGTCGCTCGGCGGCGGCGCCTTTCCGCCGATCGAACGCTGACGCTCGCGAGGCTCGCGAGCCGCGCGAACGGCCACTCCCGCGCGCGGAACCTGGACGTTCGGCCTGGAGACCGCCCGCACGCGACGGGTTAGCGTAGCCGGATGACAAAGGTAGCGATCCTCGGTTCCGGTGCGGTCGGCGACACGCTCGCGAACGGCTTCCTCGCGCACGGCCACGCCGTGATGCGCGGCTCGCGCGATCCCGCGAAGCTCGACGCGTGGAAGCAAGGTGCGAAGGGCGACGCGTCGACCGGGACGTTCCAGCAAGCGGCCGCGTGGGGCGAGATCGTGGTGACCGCGCTCAAGGGCACCGCCGCGGAGGCGGTCGTCAAGGCGTGCGCGGCCGAGCTCGCCGGCAAGCTCGTGATGGACACCACGAACCCGATCGCCGAGGCGCCGCCGCAGAACGGCGTGCTGCTGTACTTCACGCAGCAGAACGACTCGCTGATGGAGCACCTGCAAAAGGCCGCACCGCAGGCGCACTTCGTCAAGGCGTGGAGCTCGGTCGGCAACGCGCTGATGGTCAATCCGAAGTTGCCGGCGACGCCGACCATGTTCATCTGCGGCAACGACGCCGGCGCCAAGCAGCGCGCGACCGAGATCCTCGTGCAGTTCGGATGGGACGCGCTCGACATGGGCGGCGTCGAGGCGGCGCGGCCGATCGAGGCGCTGTGTCAGCTGTGGTGCATCCCGGGCTTCCAGCGCAACGACTGGATGCACGCGTTCAAGATGCTGTGGCCGGCCTAGGCCTTCGCTTCGGGCTCGTCGGGCTCGGGCTCGGGCTTGGGCGCGGGCTTGGGCGCGTCGGTCTTGGGCTCGGGCGGCAGGACGATCTGGTCGTCCTTGCGCTCGCCGACCACGCGATAGCCCTCGGCCTGGCGCAGCTTGACGACGCGTAGCGCGTGCTCGACCAGCGCGGCCTCGTTCGCGAACTCCTGCTCGAGCCGGGTCTCGCCGGCTTGGATGATCAGCTTCGTCTCGAGCAGCGTCAGCGTCAGCTCGAAGTCTGCGCGTTGCATGACGATCTGGTGCCGGACCATTTGTCGAGGAGGTAACACATTTTGCCATTTACGCCGCGACGGGTTCGTGCAATTTGTGGCGCTCCTTCAGAAAGGTCTTCATGCATAACCTTCGATTTGCTTTGGTGTTCGGTTTGATGGCAGCGGCGTGCGGCGGTACGGACCCGTCGGCGAGTGGCGTTTTTCCCGCCGAGGGCTTCGCCGGCCGCGATCTTCGCGTCGAGATCAGCGGTGATGCGACCTCGTGGACCGATGGTGCGACCGTCACGTTTGGCGCCGGCGTCACCGTGTCGAACGTCACGGTCGCCAGCCCGACCGATCTGTTCGCGGATCTCAAGATCGACGCGAGCGCGGCCGCGGGCCTCCAGGACGTGACCGTCGCGAGCAACGGCTCGGTCACGCTCAAGCAGGCGTTCAGCGTCACCTCGCCGGTCGAGGCGCAGTTCACCGGCGGCGTCGAGCAGGGCGGCCGCCCGCTGTTCACGATCATCAACCACGACTTCGATAACCCGTTCGACCTCACCGCGGACGCGAGCGGCGCGCTCGCCAACCTCACCGTCACGGGCCCCGCGGGCACGGACTTCCAGGTCGACACCCAGTCGAGCACGGCGTACGCCCTCCAGGGCGTCGTGTTCATCGACGGCAACGCCGCCGCCGGCATGCTGACGGTCGCGAGCGGCCCGACCGCATCGCAGACCTCGTCGGTGATCGCCAACGTCGACATCAAGGCGCGCGCGGCGACGCCCCTGACGTCGGGCACGCAGGCGATGGGCACGATCGCGAACGTGGGCGATACGCTGTGGTACTCGCTCGCGGCCCCGGCCGGGCTCGTCCACCTCGGCCTCGGCGTGTCGAGCTCGACCGCCTCGCCGGCGATCGGCATCCTCGAGGGTGGCAGCTATAACCACATCGTCGGTGGCACCTACGCCGTGGTGCCGGCCGAGACCGTCAACATCGTCGTCCTCGATACCAAGGGCGTCGCCGGCTACAACGTCAACCTCTTGCCCGTCGCCGAGGCGCTCGCGAGCGTGGCGGAGCCGGCGGCTCCGGCCGACGACACGACTCAGAGCGCCGTCGTGCCGGCGGCGATCCCGTTCCAGGTCACCAACGCGACGATTTCGGGTGCTGCGGATCTCGACTACACGAAGCTCGTGATCGACGCCGCGCACGCGTCGAAGAAGATCCACATCGTCGCGCAATCGGCCGACAACTCGACCGACACCGCGGTCGACGTCACGACCAACGCCACGACCTCGGCGATCGGTGGCGAGTACGACGGCGGCGCGCAGGGCGGTAGCGACGGTGGCTTCACGTGCCAGTTCACCGGCGCGTGCGGCGAGGACATCGTCGTCGGCCCGCTCGCGGCCGGCACGTACTACGTGAAGGTCGAGGCCGGCGCGCTCGGCTACGACGCGAGCTTCACGGACTACTCGCTGCTGGTCTGGTTCGAGTAGGCAGCACCGGCTCACCCGCCGAGCGCGGCGGGTGAGCTGGCGATCTGCGGTAGGCTTCGGTCGATGTCCAGGACCTGGCTCGGGCTCGCGGCGCTGGCCGCGTGCAGCGCTCCGGCCGCGCTGCCGGATGCGCCGAGCTCGCCGTGGTCGAGAGGCCCGGACCTGCCGCTCGCGCGGCTCGAGTCGGGGGTCACCGCGCTCGGCCAGCGCGTCGCGGTCGTCGGTGGCTTCGATACCGACCAGGCCGCCGGCCTCGACGTCACCACGCGCGCCGACGTGCTCGACACGCTGGCGACACCGATGGTGTGGTCGCGCCTGCCCGATGCCCCGGTCGCGCGCCACCACGTCCAGCTCGCCGCGATCGGCACGACGCTCTATCTGCTCGGCGGCCTCGACGGCACGCCCGACGGCATGAACGACTATCCCGCGCGCGGCGATTCGTACGCGCTCGACACCGGCGACGCGAACCCGACCTGGCGCACGCTGACCGCGATGCCCGCGGGCTACGAGCGCGGCTCGGCGGCGGTGGTCGTCGCGCCGCCGCGGATCTATCTGTTCGGTGGCGCCGCGACCACCGACGCGGTCGCCTCGAACATCTTCTACGACACCACGACCGATACGTGGTGCCCGGGGCCGGCATGCGGCACCGCCCAGCTCCCCGATCTCCCCGCGAAGCGTTCGCACCCCGCGGCGATGCGCCGGACCGATGGCACGTTCGTGGTCGTCGGTGGCTTGTCGGGGCTCGCCTCGGATACCGCGCAGAGCGAGGTCTACGTGCTGCCGACCGCGCAACAGAGCCCGACCGGGACGTGGACTGCGGCCACCGCGATGCCGGTCCAGCGCGGCGGCTGCGCGTACGGCGTGATCCAGAGCAAGCTGATCTGCGCGGGTGGCGAGGCCGGCACCTCGGCGCTGACCTACACGATGTCGTACGACCCGATCCTCGACGTGTGGGCGACGCTCGACGTGATGCCGCTGCCGACCGCGGGCACGCTCGGCGCCGTGATCGGCCAGAAGCTCTACGTGCCGGGCGGCGCGCGCGAACTGATCTTCGAGCCGACCACCACGCTGTTCGTGTTCTCGCCGCTCGATGCCGCCAGCTCGGCCCGGTGAGGTCGAGGAGCGCGCGCCCCGCGCGGGCGCGCGAGACACCGAGGCCGCGCGCGATCTTGGCTTTTGTAGATCGTTCGCGCGGCCCGCGCGTGTGAGTCAGGATGCTGGCTCCCGCGATCCTCGCGTTCTGTGGCTTCTACGTCGGCGGTGCGAAGGCCGAGATGTTCAACAACGCGACCGAGGTCGTGTTGATGCGTCACGGCACCACGACGGTGTTGTCGATGGAGAACAACTATCAAGGTCCACCCGAGGGCTTCGCGCTCGTCGTGCCGGTCCCGACCGTGGTCCAGCAGGCGCAGGTCAAGACCCTGCCGCGAGAGCTGTTCGACAAGATCGACACGCTCGGTGCGCCGCGGCTGGTCGAGTACTGGGAGCAAGACCCCTGTAGCCCGTACGCGAACGACGTCGACGTCAAGATGACCACGACCAGCTCGGTCCTCGAGGAAGAGGACGATTCGGTCGACGACGATCGCGATCGGACCCAGTACCACGTCCACGTCGAGGCCCGGTTCTCCGTCGGAGAATACAACATCGAGGTGCTCTCCGCGCAGCAGTCGACCGGGCTCGATGCGTGGCTGCGCGATCACCACTACCAGATCCCCGCGGGCGCCGAGCCGCTGCTGCGCCCGTACATCGAGCAGGGCATGAAGTGGTTCGTCGCGAAGGTCGATCCCAAGAAGGTCCACTTCGAGCACGGCATGGCGACCTTGTCCCCGCTGCGGTTTCACTACGACAGCCCCGAGTTCACGCTGCCGATCCGGCTCGGGCTCGCGAACTCCAAGGGCACGCAAGATCTGATCGTCAACGTGCTCGCGCCGAACAACACGCGCTACGAGGTCGCGAACTACCCGAACCTCACGATCCCGACGAACCTGCCGGTCACCGACCAGGTCCGCACCCGGTTCGGCGAGTTCTATGCGGCGCTGTTCGATCACGCGCTCGCGGATCATCCCGGCGCGGTCGTCACCGAATATGCGTGGGATGCCGGCTCGTGCGATCCCTGTCCCGGGCCGACCCTCGACGGCAATGACCTCCAGACCTTCGGCGCGGACGTGATCGGCTCGAAGTACCAGGACGCCGGCTCGTACACGCTGACCCGCCTGCACGCGCGCTACGGCAAGGACGTCAAGAGCGACCTCGTGTTCCGCGCGGTCGAGCCGATCGCGGGCGGTCGCGGGTTCCCCGACGAGCACGGCGAGATGTCCGACAAGGTCACGCACGAGGGCTATAACAACTTCCAGGGCCGCTACGCGATCCTCCACCCGTGGGAGGGCACGCTGACGTGCGCGGCGCCCAGGCGCGGCGTGTGGGGCGGCCCGAACAAGTCGCAGCAGCTCGCGGCGCCGATTGCCGCGACGAACCTCGCGTTCGCCCCGCGCGGTCAGGTCCAGCTCGCGTCGTTGCTCGCCAAGGACGTCCCCTCGGCCGGCCTGCTGTCGAGCAAGGGCCAGACGCCGCCGATCGCGATCGCGCAGAAGGGCTGCGGTTGTCAGACCGACGGCGCGGGCGGGGGCGCGGGCGCGGGCGCGGGCGCCGGCTTGGTGGCGTTCGTGCTCCTGCGCCGACGCCGTCGCGCGGCTCGAGCGCCCTAGATCGCGGGCTCGGCAAGCGCTGGGCGCGCATCGCTAGACGGCTAGCTGTTCCCAGGCTGCGCGAGGAGCTAGAACTAGGGATGGCCTGCGCGCGCTGCGACAAGGACGTCCCCACGCGGCAGGGCAGGTGGTGCGCCGACTGCGAGCGCGCCTACGATACGTGGGTCCGCCGCCACGCGACCGACATCGTGTGGGTCGTGCTCGGCGGTGGGATCGTGGTCGGCGCCGCCGGGATGGCGTTACCTGCGATCGGCGCGGGCATGCTCGCCGTGGCGGGCGGCACGATCGCGGGCTGGGCCACGATCCTGGTGTCCGCGAAGCTCAACGCGCGGCGCCGTCGCCGCCAGTTTCTCGCCGGCGACGCACTTCCGCGCGCCTACCTACCGGCGCCGAAGTAACCTCGACGGGCTCAGCCGCGCGATTCGTACACGCGCTGCGCGGGGAGCTCGAACGCGGTCAGAAAGCCGCCCTTGCCGCACGCCGTGTCGAGCCCGACGCACGCCTGCCCTGCCCACAGATCAGTCGGATCGTGGGGCGTGTACGTCGAGAGCTCGTTGGGCAACGTGCGCGTCGTGGTGTGACCGAACACGACGAGCTTGCCGCGATAGTTCTCGAAGAAGTCGCGGTCGCGCAGCCACAACAGCGCGCGCGGCGGATCGACCTGCGAGGGATGCGGGAAGTGATCGCCATCGCGCTTGATCCCGGCGTGGACATAGATCGCGTGATCATCCTCGTAGAACCACTGCAACCGCTGCATCCACGCGACGACGTCCGCGGGAAAGAACGTGCCGGCGCACATGTCCTGGAGCTCCTCGAACGTCGGCCCTTGCTCGGGGGCCGGCACGGCGAGCCCCTTGAACGAGCGATACGACTCGAGGCAGCCGTTGCCGCGCGGCAGGACGAACTCGGGCCAGCCGCGGTCGATGACCTCGAGCCACGCATCCTCGTGATTGCCGCGCAGGAACACGACCTTCGCCGCGGTCGATTCGGCGAGCTCCCGCAACCACGCCACGACGCCGGCCGAATCGGGACCGCGATCGATGTAGTCGCCGAGGAACACCAGCGTGTCGCCCGCCACGAGCTGTGGCAACCGGGCGAACAACGTCTGCAAGGCCGCGAGATCACCGTGAATGTCGCCAATCGCGAAGGTGCGGCCGGGCACGCCCACATCTTAGTGTAGGAACCGGCCACGTTCTGTAGGTTCTGGCGACGATCGCACTTGTTGATTTTCGGCTGCTTGGACTGGCACGGACCGTGGAAGAATGCGGGACATGGGTGCACGCACGTTGCTAGTCGCTTCGTTCCTGGTCGGGTCGAGCTCGTTGGCACTCGCGCAAGTTCCCGGCGACTACAACGGTGATGAAGGCTACGGCGCGCCGGGCATGGTGCAGCCGCAAGCTCAGCCGGTGCTCGTGGTCACGAACCCGTGCCAGTGCGTCGACGTGATGGCGAATCGTTGGGCGGTCGGCCTGTCGTTCGGATCGCTGTC
>JBDTEH010000168.1:0-36326 GCA_039922635.1 Kofleriaceae bacterium
CAAGACTCGCTTCCGGCGTGGCGGTCTCCGTCGTCGCCGGTGGGATTCTCACCCCGGGTCACTCTTCGAAGTTTCGGCTGCTACATGGCTTCCTCTCCGACCAGGCTTGTCCTGGCGCACTGGCCGTGCACGAGAACGGGAACGCTACCGTGATCGTGATCGCCTCCCTTGACGGCCACCTATGTGCCCGCTTGCACCCTCTGTGATCGATGCGCGCCTTGCCGGCCACTCGGCGCGGCGGTGACTCCGTCAACGGGTCGGATCACGATCACGGTGGCGGTCCCGTTCACGTGCACGGCCACGATCACGGGGGCGATCACGTCGACGATCACGATCACGATCACGTCGACGTCTAGAGCGTCTCGAGGAACGCGATCAGATCGGCGGTCTGCTGGTCGCTTAGCTGCGCGGTCTCCGCCATCCCGTGAACCGCACCGCGGTCGCGGAGCAGCGCCTCGAGCGTCGCCGCGCTGCCGTCGTGGAAGTACGGCGCGCTCGCGGCCAGACCGACCAGGCTCGGGGTATCCGCGACCGGCAGCGTCGAGCCGGTGAACTCGTGCGTGGTCTGATCCGAGTAGGTCGCGCCGTCGTGGCAGCTCCGGCAACCGACCTCGGCCGAATCGAACAGCTTCTTGCCGCGCGCGACCGCGGTGGCGTCGCGGGTCGGCGCCCGCGGCGCCGGGAGGACCTCGAGGTACGCGGCGAGCTCGGCGGTCTGGCGCTTGTCGAGCCCGAACCCACCGAGCCGCTTCATGGTCGTGGTCAGGCTGGTCGGCAGATCTTTGTCCCCGCCGTCCCACTTGTAGGGGTGCGTGCCGACGATCCGGCCGGCGAGCAGCGGGGTCTGCAGCGTGTTGGCCTCGATCTTCCAGGACAGCCCGTCGTCGCGGCCATCCGGGTGGCAGCTCGCGCACGCGAGCGCCCCGCGCTGGCTGATCGCGGGCTCGGCCGAGTGGAACAGCACCATACCCTGATGTTGCTTGGCATCGAGCGCCGAGGCGACCAGCATCGGGCCCGGCGCGAGCTTGGCGGCACTCGCGAGCGCCCCCTTGGCATCGACGAAGTCGACGCGCTCGACGATGCGCGTGAACGAGCACCACACCAGGACATTGCCGTCGGCGGTGATCGCGACGCCGTCCGGACCGCAGCGATCCTTGCCCGAGGTCAGGCTCGCCGACACGCCCTCGGCGATGCCGACCTGCGACGCGTGCTTGATCTGCAGGATCGAATCGGTCCCCATGCCGGCGACGTACAGCGCGTCGTGACTGGAGTCCCATGCGAGCGCCCGTGGCTGGTGTTGTGCGATCGTCGCCGTGGCCTGGACCGTTCGGTCGCGGTCGAGGCCGAGGAACGCGAGCTGGTGGGTGATCGGCGGCTCGAAGCCGCCGCCATAGCTGCCGGTGTTGCCGCCGCTCGCGATCTGTACCGGGGTCTCGCGCTGGAACGGCACGACCGCCTGATGGTTGCCCATGAACGTCACCGCGAACGCGGCACGCGCGAAGCTCTCACCGCCGCCGCCACCGCAGCGCCGGCAGGTGGGCGCGGCGGCCGCCGTCGCCAGCGCGACGTGCTCGGCGGTGCGCGTCTCCAGCAGATCGATCTGGTCGACCGTGCCGGTCTGGAGGTACGCGACCAGCGCGCGCGTGCCGTCGGGCGAGACCGCGAGGCCGCGGGGTTCGCGACCCAGCGCCGTACGCCACCGCTCCTTGCCGGAGGCGACGTCGTACGCGACGAGCGCGCGATCCGCGATGGTCGTGATCATCACGGTCTTGCGATCGGGAGCCAGCGCGATGCCGAACGGCTCGACCGGCGTCGCGATCGTCGAGGCGAGCGCGAGCTTGTCGTCGCCGACGGTCACGACCGCGATCTGGTTCGCGGACCGGTTCGCGACGTACGCGACCTTCGCGATCGGGTCGTACGCGAGCAGGCCGGCGTTCGCGCCGACCTCGAGCACCGCGATGTTCTTGCCGGTCTGGTCGGTGCGGATCAGCTTGCCGCTGTCGGCGTCGATCACCAGCGCCCCGTGGTCGACCGCCGCGATCCGCGAGCCGGTCAGGTACGCCGGGGTCACCGCCGCGACCTTCGCGCCGCCGACCGGCCGGCCGAGCAGCTGGAAGCTGGGCGCGCCGGCATCGAACGACACCATGTCGGCGCGCGCTGGCCTGGCCAGTGCGACCATGCCGAGCGCTGCCAGACCGGTGGGAATCAGGGCGGTGAGGAGGGGGCGACGCATCCGCATGTTGGAACGAACGACACGAGCGTTCGCTCTTATTTGCACGGTCGCGTGATCTCGCGCGATCGCCCGCGGTTTGGCTCAGGGTTCCACGACGATCGTGGCGGTCAGGATCGTGTCGCCGATCATCAGCGCGTCCGCGGCGCCCTCGCCGCGGCGTAGCGCGCCGATGTAGGTGTAGCGACCATCGAGGTGGGGAGCGCGGGAGTGCATCGCGAACCACTGCGAGCCCCCGGTGTCGCGCCCGGCGTCCGCGATCCCGATGCCGCCCGCGACGAACCCCGGGCCATCGAGCATGCTCGCAGGCTCCGCCGGCGTCGTGAACCCAGGACCGCCGTACCCCGAGCTCGTGGGATCGCCGCCCTGAACGACGAAGTCGGGCACCACCCGGTGGAACGCGATCCCGTCGTAGAAGTGGCGCCGGGTGAGCGCGACGATCGTCGCGACGTTCCACGGCGCGATGTCGGGCCGGAGCTCGATCACCAGCTCACCCGCGGTCGTGATCACGTGCCACGCGAGGTGCTTGCCGATCACGGCCTCGACCTCGACCGGAGGAGGAGGACGAGGCGCCTGGCCGATCGGCGGCGCCGGCACCGCCTGGCCGAGCGCCGCGAGGCAGCTCGCGGCGGCGCGCGCGCGCACCGGTGGTCCGTCGAGTCCGCCGCGACACGCGAGGGCACCACTCGCGATCACGTGCTTGCCGATCAGCTCGTACAGCCCCGACGACAGCTCGGGGTCCGGCTCGCTCGCCGCGCGTTGCACGATCGCGCCGTCGAGCTGCGCGCGCAGCGCGCTGTCATCGCCGAGTGCGTCTTCCATCGCGCCCGCGGCGTCGCTCGCGGCACCGGCCAGGATCGGATCCGACGACGCGAGCGCGGCGGCGATCGTCGTGACCGCGAACGGACGATCCGGCGCGGCGACGGTGGGCAGCACGCCGATCCCGGCCGCCCGGACGCGGGCATCGCCGTGCTCGAGCATCATGCGCAGCACCGCGCGCTGGAACGACGGATCACCGTGCGGATACGCATCGGCGGCCAGCGCGAGGCGCAGGTAGTCCGGCAACGCACCGCGCGCGAACAGCTCCGGCGTCAGCTGGTGGGTGACCTCGGCGTTCGCGATCGCGGCGAGCTCGCCGAGCCAGGCCCCGGCGAGCGGCGAGACGCCGGCCACGGGCCGGGCGCCGCCCGCCGCGAGCGTCGTCGTGAACGCCGCGAGCGCGGCCGCACCGGTCGGCCCGAGCTCGGGGTGCGCGACGAGCTGGCGCAGGCTTTCGGAGAGCACCTGCGCTTCGCCGCCGCGACCTTGCTGGAGCTCGCGCCAGCGTCGCTCGAGGTTCGTGGCGACGAGGTCACGGCCCGCGGGATCGCCCTTGTCGCCGGCCAGCGCGCGCACCGCCTCGACCGCGACGCGCCAGTCCCGATCGCGCAGGGCTTCGCTGATCGCCGTGCGCGCCACCGTGAGGTCGCGCTTGACGAGGCCGGCGATCGCGGTCGCTCGCGTCTCGGGATCGTCATCGGTGACGAGCTTCGCGAGCGCGGCGACCACGGTCGGGTTCGCCACCGGTTGATGCTCGCGCGCCAGCGCATACGCCGCGGCGTAACGAACCTCGCCGCGGGGATCGCCCGCCCTCGCGACGAGCCACGCGCGCGTCGCGTTCTGGTACGCGAGCTTGCGCCGCGCCATGCGGCCGAGCGCGAGCGCGGCTGCCGCGACGACACGCGGTGGTTGGCCGGCGGCCGCGGCGAGGATCGCGGGTTGATCGGCGACCGCGCCGGCGCGACCGAACGCCTCGAGCACGACGCCCGCGGTCGGCGGCGTCATCCGCGGCGGCATCGCGAGCTCGCCGGCGAGCGGCGCGGTGTCATCGAGCGAGGCCGCCACGCCGATCGCGGCGAACGCCGCGGTCGACACCGCGGGGTCGGCATCGCCGAGGTGCGCCTTGATCACGGCGAGCGCGGCGTCGCCACCGATCCGGCCGAGCCCGCGCAGCGCGAGCACCGAGCTCGCCGGCGTGCCGGCGGCGACGAGCTGCGCGAGCTCCGCGACGCCGCCTGCCCGCGACGCCTCGGCGTGCGCGATCTGGATCCGCACCGCGGTGTCGGCGGCGGCGGCCGGGTAGGACGAGGGCCCGTGGCTTGGACAACCGATGGCGAGAAAAGTTGCAGCGATCGACAGCGCGCGCAGCATGCGGCATCGTAGCGTTTTGCCGTTGTCGACGTGGGCGGGGACTCGTGACATCGTGATCGCATGCGGCTCATGCTCGTCGTGTGTTCCGGTCTCGCGTTGACCTCGTGCAAACAGCACCACCAGGAGCCGGCGAGCAACACGCCCGTGGAGAACACGCCGGCGCCCGCGGTCAAGCGCGAGGTCTCGAAAGCACCGCTGCCGGCCCTCGCGACGGACACCGGCGGCGCGACCGGTAAGCCGATCTGGCAGGCGGGGTTCGGCGGCTACGGGATCGATGTCCCTCGTGGCGTCGCGGTCGGCGCGGGCAACGAGGTCTACGTCGCCGGCTACTTCGACGGCACGTGCGATTTCGGCGGTGCGGTCGGCAAGCGGACCTCGGCCGGCGGCTCCGATGGCTTCCTCGCGAAGCTCACCGCCGACGGCAAGATGGCCTGGGTCCAGCAATTCGGCGCGAAGCGCGACGACGATGCCAAGGCGGTCGCGGCACACGGTGATCGCGTCGTCGTCGTCGGCAACTTCCTCGACGAGATCAAGGCCGGCGAGTACGTGCACAAGGCGGTCGGCTCCGACGATCTGTTCGCCGCCGAGTACGACAAGGACGGCGCCGTGCAGTGGTTATGGACGCTCGGCGGCATCGACAGCGACGGCGCGAACACCGTCGCCGCGACCCCCGATGGCGGCTGGGTGATCGGCGGATCGTATAGCCGCTCGATCATGATCGGCTCGACCACGCTCAAGTCCAAGGGCAAGACCGACGCGCTGTTGATCAAGCTCGCGCCGACCGGAGATCTACAGTGGATCAAGAGCTTCGGCGGCCGCTACGACGACACGATCATGCGGGTCGCCGTCGACGCCGACAACAACATCTACGTCGCGGGCCACTTCGCGGACACGGCGGACTGGGGCGGCAAGCCGCTCAAGGCGCACGGCGGCAGCGACAACGACATCGTGCTCGCGAAGTACGACGTCAACGGCGATCACGTGTGGTCGGAGAACTTCGGGAACATGTTCAACGACGTCGCGGGTGGCCTGGCGGTCGACCCGGCCGGAAACATCACGCTCGTCGGCTCGTTCGAGAACAAGGGCCCGATCTCGTTCGGCCCCGGCGACGAGCACACCTCGCTCGGCGAGGCCGATGCGTACATCGCGCGGTTCACCACCGACGGCAAGCTCGAGTGGGCGCACACGTTCGGCGCCGAGCGGGTCGACGTCGCGTGGGGCGTCGCGTCCGATGCCGCCGGCAACACCGTCACGACGGGGTGGTTCGAGAACACCGTCGACTTCGGCAAGGGCGCGGTCGCGAGCAAGGGCAACAAGGACATGTTCGCGCTCAAGCTCGATGCGAAGGGGAACGTCGTGTGGGTCAACACCTGGGGCGATCACGATCACGACCAGGCGCGTGGCGTCGCGCTCGACGACCACGGCAACGCGATCGTCGTCGGTGCGTTCCGGTTCAAGCTCGATCTCGTGGGGCCGGTGATCGAGGGCAAGCGCCCCGCAAACGATCCGGTGCTATCGCTGGCACCGAAGCCCGACATCGCGGTCATCAAGTTCGCGCGTTGACGTAGATCGGCAGGAATCGGCCCGTAGGTGCCGCTTTTTGGGCATGGCTGCCTTTGCTCGGTCGGAGGGCAGTGTAAAAGGGTGGCGCTTCCAAACCTGTAAGGAGAATTGATATGGCCAAAGCGAAAAAGGGTAAGTCGGGCGGCGGCGGTCCGAAGGAGATGCTCCTCGTCGCCTCGAAGGTAAAGACCTTGATCAAGGACGCCGGCTGCAACACCGCGGGTGACGCGCTCGACGGTCTCAACAACTACGTCTACTGGCTCATCCAGACGGCCGCCAAGCGCGCCGCCGAGAACGGCCGCAAGACCGTCCGCGCGCACGACTTCCACATCTGAGCGAGCGACCCTTCCATAAGGGTACGAGCAAGGGCGCCCGACGGGCGCCCGCTTTCGTTTCGGTCCGGCCGCTTTTACCCTACACTTACGGTAGGTGACGACTGGGGCTGCTCCGCTCTACCTGGTCTCGGCCTGCGCCTCCGCCGAGGAGTTTGTCGCGGCGTTCCGGCGTTATGCCGATCGTACGGGGCTGTTCGTCCCGATCGCGGAGCCGTTGCCGAGCGGCCGGCGTGGTCACGTCGCGATCACGCTGAAGGATGGCCGGATCGTGCTCGAAGGCGAGGTCGAGGTCGCCGCGTCCTCGCCACGCCCATCGCCGCTCTACGGCCGGATCGGGATGACGCTGAAGTTCGTCGAGCCCGACGCTCCGACCCGGACCGCCCTGGGCGAGCTCGAGAGGGCGCGGCTCGCGATGAAGCCCTTGCCGCTCTCGGTGGCCCCGCGCGCGGGAGATGTCCCGGCCGAGCCCCGCCCTACCCCACCGCGGGTCGGTGGCCGGATCGACGCGGCCAACGCGCTCGCCGAGTGCGTGGCGATCGGCGACCTCGCCGATTGGACCATCGCCACGGCGCCCAGCAAGACCAGCGAAGCGAGCTCCGGCAAGTTCGTGATCCCGGCGATCCCGCAGCTCGGTGCACGGCCCAAATCCCCGAGCGTGCCGCCCGCGCTGCAGCCCAAGCTCGCAGCCGAGCCCAAGCCACCGCCGCTACCGGAGGCACCGCCGATCGTCGTGCCGCCGAAGCCGTCGTCGAAGGCCGAGCAGCGCATGACGACCATGGGGATGCCCGCGATCGATCGAACGCCAGCGTTCGAACCGAACCCGGACATGCCCGCGATCTCGGCGACCTCGACCATTCAAGGCGTCGCGCCCGTGAAGGACACGCCGCTGGCAACCACGACGGGGATGCCGCCCGTCGCGCGGCCACCGAGCGAGCACGCGGCCGTGGTGCCGCGCCGCGATCCGACCCCACTTCCGAAGAAGGGCGAGTCGATCACGATCCCGAAGCGCGAGCCCAGCATCGGCAAACAGACCACGCTCGGCATGCCGATCGTGCGGCTCCCCGCGACGATGGCGGAGCCGGCCACGCCACCGGCCACGAGCAGCGGCGTCGCGTCGTCGCGCCGCACGCACACGCCCTCGACGCCGCCCGCGCCACGCCATCCAACCCCGTACACCCCGCTGCCGATCGTACGCATGCCGGCGAGCGAGCCGCTGGCGGCCCTGGTGGATCTCGCGGAGCCCACCGACGTGACCCGGCCGCCCGAACCGCCACTCGTCGGTGAGGAGCAGCGCAAGACCTCGCTCGGCGTCTCGATGCTGACCGCGTCACCCGTGGCGAGTGTCGAGAGTGGCTGGGACGACGCCGAGCCATCGAACGCGGACGAGCTCGCATCGCCCGTCGCGCCGAGTCGCTCCGGCGGTCTGCGCGCGTCCGAGATCATGGCGGCGATGCAGGGCGAGGACTGGACGATGACGCCGGATGCGTCGTCGCCGACGGTGCTGCCGAAGCCCGCGGACGTCACCGCGATCGACCCGGACGGCAAGACCGCCACGGAGAAATCAGGGCCGCTGCCAGGCGACTGGGCGATCAGCCTCGACCCGGCGTCGCCGGGGGGCTGGAGTGCCCCCGTCAAGGTCGAGAAGCCACCCGACCTCAAGGCGCCGGCCATCGGCAACCGCAACATCGCGATCGCGAGCGCGAAGGCGATCGAAGCCGTCGAGTGGGAAGACAAGCCGACCGGCATCGGGGAAGCGCTCGTGCAGATCGATCCGACGCTGCTCGTGAGCGACTCGCCGCCCGGCTGGCAACCGATCGACGTGCTCGATGACGAGGCGGTCAACATCGTCTCGACCAAGCCCGCCGACGTGCCGCCCCCCCTCGCTGCGATGCCGCCGCCTCTGCCCTTCGCGACGAGCCTGCCGCTCGCTGCCCACGCGCCGTCACCGACGGCGCAGCCCCCGGCACTGCCGCCGCCGCCGCTGGGCCCGCCGCCGCGGCTGCCGACCCCGCCGCCGCTGCCATCACCGCTGTTCGCACCGACGGTCGCCGCCTCGTCGGCGGTGTTCCCTGCGCCGCCGAAGCGCGCCGACAGCGACGGCAACGCGAGCCTGTTCCGCGACCGCGGCGAGGTTCCCCACGACCGCGCAGATCCGACCGACTCGATCGCGACCAAGCGACGCAAGCGCACGATGGTGCTGGTGCTCGTGGCCGCAGTCCTCGCGGTGCTCGCGACGGTGCTCGTGATCGTGTCGACGGGGAGTAGCAAGCGTAAGCCCGCGCTGCATGTCGACCACGGCAGCGCGGCCACCGCCGCGACCGGCTCGGGCTCCGCGGCGCTCGTGCCGGCCGGTTCGGGCTCCGCGCAGATCTCGGAAGGTTCGGCGCAGGTCGAGACGCCACCACCGCCCGCCGACGCAGCGGTGGTCGCACCGCAGCTCTGCAGCGTCGAGATCACGACGATCCCGTCCGGCGCGGAGCTCGCCCTGGACGACAAGACCGTGCTCGGAACCTCGCCGGCGACCGTCCAGTTGCCGTGCGGCGTCGAGACCAAGATCTACGCGAAGAAGGCGCGGTACGGCACCTCGGTCAAGGCGTTCACGCCGAGCACGACCCACTCGAAGCTCGCGCTCCGCATCGCGCCACCGATGTTCCAGATCAAGATCATCTCGGTGCCCTCCGGCGCGACGATCACGATCGGCAACAGGGTCGTCGGGATCACGCCGACGACCTTGAAGGTCCAGGCGTTCGCGTCGACGACGATCACGTTGACCAAGGACGGGTTCGTGCGTGACACGGAGAAGATCGCGCCGCGCGCGAACAACCAGTCCCACCACGTGACCCTCAAGCGCGCGACCCGACGGTCGCGCTAGGTGGCTGGTGTTTTTTGGTTGCGCCGATCGATCGGCTTTGATCTGCTCGCCCTATGACGTTGGGCAAGTCGCCGACCTCCGAGGACGCCTTCCGCTCTGGCGCCGTGTTCTGCCGGGACCGCGTGTCGGAGACCTCGATCTACGGCCTGCTGTACCGCGAGAGCCACCACCTGTTCCCGGATGAGACGTTTGCCGACCTGTTCGCTGATATCGGACGGACGTCGGTGCCACCGCGAATCGTCGCGGTGGTAATGGTGCTCCAGCGACTCGAAGGCTTGAGCGACCGAGAGGCGGTCGATCGCATCACGTTCGATCTGCGGTGGAAGTACGCGGCCGGCGGATTGGATTACGACTACGCGGGTTTCGTGCACACCGTGTTGGTCGACATGCGCGCGCGGCTGCGTCGATCGGAGCGCCCGAATCGAATCTTCGAGATCGCGTTGGAGGTGGCTCGCGACGCCGGGCTGATCGGGCGCAAGCGTGTGATGGATTCGACCGCGCTCTACGACGCGGTGGCGACCCAAGACACGGTCACGCTGATCCGTTCGGCGATTCGCGCACTGCTCAAGGTGGTCGACGACAAGCTCGGCGCTGAGCTGCGCGCGTGTTGCAAACGCGACGACGATTACGTCGCGGCGGGCAAGCCATCGTGCGATTGGGACGACGCCGAAGCACGCGAAGCGCTCGTCGACGCGCTCGCGCGTGATGCGTACGCGATCCTGGCGACGCTCGATGACCGCAAGCTCGATCCGGCCGTCACGCAAGCAGCCAAGCTCGTGGCGACGGTCGTCGGACAGGATCTGGAGCAGCGCGAAGACGGGATGTTCCGGATCGCGCGGCGTGTGGCGCCCGACCGCGTGATCTCGGTCGTCGATCCGGAGGCCCGGCATGGCCACAAGACCGCCGCGCGCGGCTTCGATGGCTACAAGGGCCACATCGCGATCGATCCCGACTCCGAGATCATTACGGCCACCGAGGTCACACCCGGCAATGCTTCCGACGGAAGCGTCGCCGAGGCGTTGCTCGCCGACGTGTTGTCGTCACCAGCGAAAGACGATTCGTTAGCGATGGGCGAATCCACGAGCGAGCCGGCTGCGCGGGTAGAAGTCTTTGGCGATGCTTCGTACGGTACGGCAGATCTCGTCGAGAAGATCGAAGCCGCGGGCGCCGACGCCAACGTAAAGGTGCAGGGGCCGTCCGCGCCCTTGGGCCACTTCGGCAAGGACGCATTCGAGATCGATCTCGATGCGCGGACCGTGAAGTGCCCGGCCGGCGTGCTCGTACAGATCCGCACGTACCCGTCCGACGGTGTCGCGAAGTTCGCCGCGGCGTGCAGCAACTGTTCACTTCGCGCGCGTTGTACCGACGCCAAAGCCGGCAGAGAGATCCGCATCCATCCCAAGGAAGCGACGCTCCAGCGCTACCGTGCGCAGCAGCGCTCACCGACGTGGAAGCAGCATTATCGAGCCACGCGGCCGAAGGTCGAGCGCAAGCTCGCGCATCTGATGCTTCGACGACACGGCGGTCGGCGCGCTCGCGTGCGTGGCACCGAGCGCAGCCGTCACGACTTCGCGCTGCTGGGCGCGGCCCACAATTTAGCTCGTCTCGCTCGGCTCGGCGTGCGGTTCAATGCGGCAACGTGGAGCTGCTGAGGACGCTCGCGCGCCCTCGCCGAGGCTCCGCTCCCTCGACGATGCTCAGGCCGACTTAGACACCTCGACCAATGCCCGACGACACGACCGAGCCGCCGCGGCCTCGCGTGGATCACGCGCCCGGCAGCGACCGCCGACACGCATTCAACACCAGCCACCTAGTACGCTAGAGCCCGCGCAGGTGGAGATCGGCGACCCGCGCGCGGACGAGCGCCATGAACCGCGCGCCGGGATCGGGCTTGTCGTTGTTGTAGGCGGGGTCGAGCTCGACGAACAGCGGGTTCCCCCGGAACTTCATGACCTCGTAGTGGCCGAGCAAATGCGTGATCGGAAACCGCGCGGCGAGATCGCGGACCAGCGCGGCATCGGCGTCGACCTGTGCGTTCGTGAGCGGATGGTCGGCCTCGTCGCCGACGTTCTCGATCCCGATCGCGGCATGGTTGAGCCCGATGCAGTGCCGGGCGTAGCGGGTCTCGGGCTGGAGGCGATAGATCGTGCCATCTCGATCGACGAGGAAGTGCGCCGAGACGTTGACTGCGCCACCGCGGGCGAGCTGGACGCGCTCCGCCTCGATCCGGACGTGGTCGAAGTAGGCGCGGGTCGCCTTCGCCGAGCTGCCGGAGGTGTAGTGCACCACGATCACGCGCGGCACGATCGCGAGATCGAGAGCGTCGGGATCGCTGTGCCTGCGACGATACGCGAGCGTGAGCTGCTCGCGCTCGGCGCTCCACCGGATCGGGGCATCGATGACCGCGAGCCCTGCATCCGGCGGCGGCGCGTCGGCAGGCGCGAGCGCCGCGTCGAGCGCGGTCACCGCCGTCACGGCCACCGGCCTGGGCGGCGGTGTGGGTTCGCGGTGCTGCGGCCCGTTACAAGCCGCGACCATCGCGAGCGACAACCCGATCGTCCGGTTCACGATGCCCGAGTTGTCATATAACACCGTGATGGTCCGTGTCATCGTGGCATCGCCTGGAGGTAACGAGACGTTACCCGTCGACCGCGTGCGGGCTCGCGATCTCCATGGGTTGCGCTGGCACGGCGCATGGAACACTCGGGGATCGTGACCGCGCACCGAATCTTGATCGTCGATGACGACCGGTCGATCCGGCGCACGCTCGAGAAGTTTCTGATCGGCGAGGGCTACGAGGTCACGACCGCGCAAGACGCGCCCGGCGCGATCGCGGCGGCCGCCGGCCCCGATCTGATGCTGCTCGATCTCGGCCTGCCGGGTGGCTCCGGGTTCGACGTCCTCGCCGCGCTCGCCGATCGCCCCGCCAAGCCGACGATCGTCGTCGTGACCGCGCGCGACGACATGCAATCGACCGTCAAGGCGATCCAGCTCGGGGCCTACGAGTACCTGGTCAAGCCGATCGACATCGATCGCCTGCGCACCGTGGTCGTGGCCGCGCTCGCGAGCCGCGAGTCGCGTGCCGAGCTGGTCGAGCTCGCGGCCCGTGGCACGAACGCGGGCGAGATCCTCGGCAAGAGCCCGTCGATCCGCGAGATCTGGAAGCAGATCGGCGCGGTCTCGACGACGCGTGCACCGGTGTTGATCAGCGGAGAATCCGGCACCGGCAAGGAGCTGGTCGCCCGCGCGATCCACAACGCCTCGTTCAGCGAGGACCGTCCGTTCGTCGCGGTGAGCTGCACCGCGCTCGCGCCCGGCGTGCTCGAGAGCGAACTGTTCGGCCACGTCAAGGGCGCGTTCACGGGGGCGATCGGCGACCGTCCCGGCCGGTTCGAGCTCGCGGGCCGGGGCACGCTGTTTCTCGACGAGATCGGCGAGATCCCGCTGGAGCTGCAGGCCAAGCTGCTGCGCGTGTTGCAGGAGCGTACGTTCGAGCGCGTCGGCGATTCGCGCACGCACACCCTCGAGGCACGGATCGTCGCGGCGAGTCACCGCGATCTCGCGCAGATGGTCACGAAGGGCACGTTCCGCGAGGATCTGTTCTACCGGCTGCGCGTCGTCGAGCTCCACCTGCCGCCGCTGCGCGAGCGCGCGGGCGATATCGGCGTGCTGGTCGAGGGGTTGCTCGCGAAGATCGCCGCGGATCTCGACAAGCCGATCCGCTACGTCACGCCGAGCGCCCTCGCGATGCTGACCTCGTATGCCTGGCCGGGCAACGTGCGCGAGCTCGAGAACACGCTGACCCGCGCGGTCGTGCTCGCGAAGACCGACGTGCTCGACGAGACGCTGCTGCGGCTCGGTCGTGCCGCGGTGCCGGGCGCGGAGCCCTCGGACGGCGGCGAAGAGCTCTCGACGCTGCGCGAGCTCGAGCGCCGCCACATCACCAAGGTGCTCGCGAGCACCGAGTGGAACAAGCGGCGTGCGTGCGCGATCCTCGATATCAGCCGGCCGACGCTCGATCGCAAGATCGAGGAGTACGGCCTGCGCGCGGCGAAGGACGAGCCGTGAGCGCGAGCGTTCCCGACGGCGCGCAGCGCGCGATGCAACCGCGCTTCGCCCTCGGGTCCGGAGCGCGCGGTTGACCGTCGGCGGTATCGTCGCGCTGCTGATCGCGGCGATCGGCGCGGCCTATGCCGGTCTCGTGATCCGCGCCGCGCCGCACCGCCGCGACAACATCCTGTTCGGCCTGCTCGCCGCGACCGACGCGGCGATGACCGCGTGGCGCGGCGTCAACGCGATCGCCGGCGTGCCGATCATCGACGCGAGCTGCCTGATGCCGTGCGCGATCGGCACGATCGTGATGGCGCTGCTGTCGATGGAGTTCATGTTCAGCTTCCCGCGCCGCCGCGCGATGCCGTGGCGGTGGCGCGGTGCGATGCTCGTGTGGGCCGCGGCCGCGATGTGGACCGTCGTGCGCACGCACCTGGGTACCACCCCGATCTACCTCGACACCGAGGTCGTGTTCTTCCTGCCGGCGACGGCGGTGACGCTGCTGCTCGGCGCCCGCGCGTGGCGCCGCACGACCGATAACGCGGCGCACGTGGTGATCGCGGCGCTCGGCTTTCGCTGGGTGTTCGGGGTCTCCGCGTACCTGGTCGGGCCGCTGCTCCACGTGTTCGAGGCGGCGGTGTGGGCGGAGACCACGTTCGCGACGATGGTCAGCTTCGTGGTGATCGGCACCGCGGTGCTACGCAGCGAGCTGTTCTCGATCCGCTCCGCGGCGGCCGAGGTCGTCACGGTCGCGACGATCGGGTTCTTCGTCGCCCTCGGCGGCGCGGCCGCGGTGATCAGCATCCAGCGCTGGACCGCCGGCGGCAACCTCCAGGATGCGCTGCTGGTCGGCGCGACGTTCGTGCCGCTCGCGCTCGCCGGGCTCGGCCGAGCGCTGTATCCGCGGCTCGAGAAGGGCGTGCTCTCGGGGCTCGACGAGCGCCGCGGGCGCCGGCTCGCGCTGCAAGACGAGCTGCTCTCGGCCGAGCCGGCCACCGCGATCGCCGAGGCGACCCGCCGGATCTCGATGATCTCCGATGGCGGCGCGGTCAGCTGGCAGCCCGTCGTGGAGCTCGCGCCCGAGCTCGTCGACCAGCTCCGCACCGGAGAGCCCTCGCGGCGCGCCGGCGCGATCGGCACGTGCTTCACGGTCGCCGCGCTCGGCGGCGACGGCGCGCTCGTCGGCGCGTTCCAGATCACCGGCGGTACGATCGATCGCGATACCTACATGGTCGCGCGCGACCTCGCGGCCCGGGTCGCGCTCTCGGTCGAACGCCACGCCGCGGTCCGCGAGCTCGAGGATGCGCGCCGGCTCGCGGCGCTCGGTCAGTTCGCCGCCGCGATCGCCCACGACATCCGCACACCGCTGACCAGCATCTCGCTCAACGTCCAGATCCTGCGCCAGAAGCTAGCGCTGTCCGACGACGACCGCGAGCACCTCGAGATCGCGCTCGAGGAGCTCGGCCGGCTCGACAGATCGGTCGCGGAGATCCTCGACTTCGCGAAGCCGGTGAAGCTGGTGCCCCAGACCATCGACGTCGCCGAGCTGCTGCTCGCGACGACCCGCAAGCTGGCGCCGGTGCTGTCGGAGAAGGGCCTCGTGCTGCGCTGCGAGCCCGCCGCCGAGACCTTGCCGCCGGTGCACGGCGATCCCCAGCGGCTGCGCCAGGTGGTGGTCAACCTCGTCGACAACGCCGCCGATGCGTCGTCGAATGGCGGCGCGGTCACCGTCCGTGCAAAGACTGCCGACGCGCGGATCGAGATCGAGATCGAAGACCACGGGCGCGGGATCGCGGCCGCGGACCTACCGCGGATCTTCGAGCCGTTCTTCACGACCCGCCCGGATGGCACCGGCCTTGGCCTCGCGATCTGTCACAAGGTGATCCGCGCGCACGGCGGCGAGATCCAGGTCCGCTCGACCCAGGGCGGCGGATCGACCTTCACCGTACTATTGCCGGCGGCGTAGGCAAGGCGATCGGCGTGTGGCAGCCCTGCCAGCGCTGGCGGCGGTAACGAGGCGTTACCGAGCAACGCTCTATTACCGCGTGTGCGCCGCCAACTCCGCGTTAATGCTCGGCCGATCACCGGCACGGGCCGTGCTGAACACCTCGGTGTATGTGGACTCTCGCGCGGAAGCTCCTGCTGCACGACCGGCTGCGCTTCGCGGTCGCGATCGCGGGCGTGTCGGTCTCGGTGATGCTGGTGCTGGTCCAGGTCGGGCTCTACTTCGGCTTCATGGACACCGCGTCGTCGATCATCGACGCGAGCACCGCGGACCTGTGGGTCGGCAAGACCGGGAGCGAATCGTTCGAGTTCGCGTCGCCGTTCGACGAGCGCGCCTATTACAAGGTCGCATCGGTGCCAGGCGTCCAGCGCGCCGAGCGCGCGCTGATCAACTTCGCCCAGTTCAAGCTCGGCGGCGGCGGCGACCTCGGCGTGCAGATCGTCGGCATCGAACACGTCCCCGGCCAGGCGCCGCTGCTCGCGCCGTGGCACGTCGTCGCCGGCGACGCCCGGCGCCTGCCGGAGCCCGGCGCGATCGTGATCGACAAGAGCGAGTACGGGAAGTTGAAGATCGACACGGTCGGCTACCAGACCGAGATCAGCGGGGTCCACGCCCAGGTCGTCGCGCTCACCCAGGGCATCCGGTCGTTCACGACCTCCCCGATCGTGTTCACCGACCTGCGCTCGGCACGCAGCTTCCTGCGCGGCCTCGGCGCCGAGGCCGTCACGTACGTGCTCGTCAAGTGCGAGCCCGGCGTGTCGCCCGAGCTGGTCAAGGCCCGGATCAACGCGATCCCTCATCTCAGCGCGTTCACCACGCCCGAGATGTCGCAGCGCACGCGGATGTACTGGTCGACGCGGACGGGCGTCGGCGCGGGGTTCTTCACGACCGCGGTGCTCGGCATCATCGTCGGCTTCGTCGTCGTCGGCCAGATCCTGTACAGCGGCACGCTCCAGTACCTGCGCGAGTACGGAACGCTCAAGGCGATGGGCGCGAGGAACTCCGCGGTGATCCGCGTGATCCTGTCGCAGGCGATGATCTCCGCCGCGCTCGGCTTCGTCGTCGGTGGCGTGCTCGCGGTCGGCATGCGAGCGGCGATGGCGCACGCGAACCTCTCGGTCGCGCTGTTCCCCGGGCTCTACATCGCGACGCTGTTCATCACGATCGCGATGTGCTCGCTCGCCTCGCTGCTCTCGATCGTCAAGGTGCTCCGACTCGACCCCGCATCGGTCTTCAAAGGTTAAGCCATGGAACCCGCACTCGCCTTCTCCGACACCGTCGTGCTGTCCGCACCTGCGCCCGGACCGCGAACGCTCGCGCGGCTCGTCGGTGCCGGCAAGATCTACGGCAGCGGCGACAACGCCGTCGCCGCGCTCTGCGACGCGACGCTCGACATCCGCCCCGGCGAGGTCACGTTGATCGAGGGCCCCTCGGGCTCCGGCAAGACCACGCTGATCTCGATCTTGGGCCTGTTGCTCAAGCCGACCTCGGGCGAGATCTGGGTCGAGGGCCACGACGTCGCCGGCCTCGGCGAGCGCCAGCTGCCGGGCCTGCGCGCCCGCAACTTCGGGTTCGTGTTTCAGGGCTTCAACTTGTTCCCGGCGCTGACCGCGCTCGAGAACGTCGCGATAGCGATCCAGATGAAGGATCCCAGGGCCAAGGACCCGCGCGGCGAGGCGAAGCGCCTGCTCGAGCTCGTCGATCTGTCGTCACGCGCGCACCACCTACCGGCGGACCTGTCGGGCGGCCAGAAGCAGCGTGTCGCGATCGCCCGCGCCCTCGGCGGCAATCCACCGATCCTCGTCGGCGACGAGCCCACCGCGGCCCTCGACACCAAGACTGCCCTCTCGGTGATGAATCTGTTGAAGGAGCTCGCGAGCTCGCACGGCCGCGCCGTCGTGGTGGTCACGCACGATCCGCGCCTCGAGCGCTTTGCAGACCGCGTCGTCCGCGTCGAGGACGGCCGGATTTCTTCGATCGAAGGGAAATCGTCATGAACCTCAAGAAGTCTCTCGTCCTCGGCCTCCCCGTCGCGGTCGCCGCGGGTTGGCTGGCGATCGGCCACAAGACGCCGACCGCCTCGGCCAACACCGAGCTCGCACGGACCGCGATCATCGTCGCCCCCGGCCGCGTCGAGCCGTTCCGCGACCCCGTCGCGCTCGCGTTCGAGACCTCCGGCCGGATCGTCTCGATCGATGTCGATGAAGGCGATCCGGTGAAGGCCGGCCAGATCGTCGCGCACCTCGACGATCGGCTCGCGCAGGCCCGGGTCGCCGGTGCGGGAGCGGCGCTCGCGCAAGCCCGCGCGCGCTACGACCTGGCGCGCCGCGGGCCACGCCACGAGGACCTCGCCGCGGCGAAGGCCGAGGCGGCGGCCGCGACCGCCGAGGCGGACCATCGCTTGGCGGAGGAGGCGCGGTCCGAGAAGCTCGGCGCGGTCGGCGCGATCGCGAGCGCGTCGGTCGACACCGACAGCGCGGCGGCCCGGGTCTCGACCGCGACCGCGGCGGCGGCGACCGCGCGCTATCAGTCGCTCGCCCGCGGCACGCGCAGCGAGCAGATCGCGGAGGCGCAGGCTGCCGTCGAGGTCGCGGCCGCCGACCTCGACGCGGCGAAGGTGGCGCTCGATCAGACGCTGTTGAAGGCGCCGCGCGACGGGATCGTGTTGCGGCGCCTCGCCGAGGTCGGCACGCTCGTCGGGACCCTCACGCCGGTGCCGGTCGTCACCGTCGCGGACGTCGCGCGGCTCGAGATCCGCGCCGAGATCGACGAGGCCGACGTCGCGGCGATCGCGCTCGGCAAGCCCGCGTACGCGACCGCCGACGCGTTCGGCGAGGAGCAGTTCCCGATCCACGTCACCCGGATCACGCGCGAGCTCGGCCGCAAGACCGTACGCGACGACGACCCGCGCGCCCGCGTCGACACCCGCGTCCTCGAGGTGATCGGCACGTTCGACGCCAAGCCTCGCGAAGCGCTGCCGCTCGGCCTGCGCATGTACGTCCACGTCGAGCGCTAGTGCTACGCTCGGCCGGATGCTCCGGCACACCGCTCTGGTCGCCATGGTCGCGCTGGGCGCCTGCCATCGCCACGACGCGCCCGCGCCACCGCCGCCGAAGCTGCCGGTGTTACCCGACACGATCACGAACCAGCTCGGCAACGTCGGGCTCGCGCTCGCGCTCGACTTCGACGGCCTCGAGGCGGCCAACCTCGCCCAGCTGGCGCCGGCCGACCCACCGTGCATGCGCGCGATCCTGCGGTCCGCCCGGCTCGGTGCGCTGACCCAGAGCGGCGCGACCTGGCAGGGCTACGTCGTGGGCGTCGATCCCGCGGCCACGCGCGCGTGCGTGACCGCATTCGCGGCGCACGCGGGCCTCGCGGTCAAGGATCACGGCATCGGGTTCGAGCTCGATCTCGCGACCACCCCCGTGGTGTTCCAGTGGCAAGGTGACCTCGCGCGGGTCACCGAGGGCAAGGAGCCGCCGCACGCCGGCCAGCCACCCGGCATCATGTTCGATCTGCTCGCGAAGGTCCCGCGCACCGCCAAGGGCTGGTTCGCGGCGACGGGGATCCCCGCGTACAAGATGAAGAACATCGTCGCGTGGCTGACCCTGCTGTCCGACGCGTTCCAGTTCACGCTGCAGTTCGATTCGATGACCCGAGACGAGGCCGGCGTCGAGGCCGCGCGGGTGGTCGAGGCGTTCAAGGAGGCCGCACGTGGCAACGGGGTCGAGGTCCAGGACAGCTGGTTCGACATCAAGTCGACGCCGACGTCCGCGACGGTGACGGCGAGGCTTCCGATCGCGGCCTTCGGCGCCGCGGCGAAGTAGGCAGGCGCGCGAGGTGGCGCCCGAAACGCCACATCACGTAGCGATGCACGAGCGCCTGCGAGATCCGATACAGCCACCAGGGCAGCGCCGGCATGAAGTCGTGGATCGCGGTGAGCAGGTGCTCGCCGTCGGGCGTGACGCGGAACTCGAGCCGGCCCCGCGTGTTCGCCCGCGCGAGCGAGCCGCCCGTGACGTAGAACAGCTGGCGGTCCGACGCGCTGCGATCTCGCGCGAGCTCGAGCTCGAGCAGGGGCGCCGCGAACGGGCGCAGATAGAACCGGGTGACGTGGTGCTGCTGATCGACCGCGACGCGCATCGGCCACGCGCCGTGCGGCAGCCAGCGCATGTATTCGTGTGCCGCCCACTCGGCGTCACGTCCGGGCGGCAGCGCGATCCGCTGCACGGAGCGCACTCCGGTCACGGGCGCGGCGGGTGGTGAGGCGTAGGCTTGCGGTGCCGCGGAGACGCCAGACTCGGCGAGCGCGGCGCGAACCGCCTCGCGAAACGGTAGGCCTGGAAGGCCGGCCGCGTCCTGCAGCCGGCGATCACGGCACACCATGTCATGACGCAGACTCTCGACGAGCGGTCTCACCAGTGTCCGCGGCGCACCGGTGATCGTCGAGACCCACAGGCGCGAGATTCGCGGACTGACGAACGGCACGCGGAGTGCGGGTCGGTGAAGACCCAGCTCGTCGCCGACGACCGCGAGCATGTCGCGGTAGCTCAGCACGTCGGGGCCGCCGAGGTCGTAGGTCTGGCCGTACGTGCAACGCCGGCCGACCACGTGATCGATCGCGGCGGCGACGGTGCCGAGATCGACGGGCTGGCAGCGGCGTTCGGTCCAGCTCGGCAGGATCATCGCCGGGAGCCGTTTCGCCAGGCGCGTCATGATCTCGAACGACGAGCCGTGCGGCCCGATCACGATGCCTGCGCGAAGCGTCGTGACCGCGACGCCGTGGGCACCGAGCGCATCCTCGACTTCCTTGCGGCTGCGAAGGTGCTCGGACAGCTCGAGGTCGTCATCGGGGATCAGGCCGCCGAGATAAACGATCTGCTCGACACCGAGCTTGGCTGCGGCCCGGCCGACATTGTCGGCGCAGATCAGGTCTAGATCTTGAAATGCACCCTGCACGAGCCGCGCGGACGGCAGCATCGAATGGACGAGATACGCGACGTAGCGGGCGCCCACGACCGCACGCTCGACATCCCTGAGTGAGAACAAGTCGCAGGTGACCAGCCGCGACCATGCACCGTGTGCATCGCGGCGGCCGCGGGTGAGCCCGGTGACGTCGAAGCGCGCGGCGAGCCGTGCGGCGACCGCGTGGCCGACAAAACCGGTCGCCCCGGCGATGACGATCGAGTCCATGACCATGAGATGTGTGCCGCGGGTGCAGGTTACGCGCCATGGCGAGGAAGCGCGCGCGCGAGGATGCGGATCGCGTCGGCGAGCTCGGCCTCGGAGTACTGGGCGAACGCGAGGCGGATGAACGGGCGGGGCTCGCGATCGAGCGCGAGCTCCTTCGCCGCGACCACGTGCACGCCGTGCGCCCTGGCGCGGTCGAGCCAGCGCTCCAGCGCGATGTCGCGGGCGACCCGCGCCCAGATCGTGAGGCCGCCGGGCGGCAACGTGAACTCGAGCGCGGACCCGAGGTGGGTGCGGAGCAGCGTCGCGAAGCGCTCGCGGCGCAGCGCATACGTGCGGCGCAGCTTGTTCGCGTGACGCTGGATCTCACCGTCCTCGACGAGCTCGGCCACGGCGGCTTCGAGCACGTGATCGCCTTGGCGATCGATGATCGTGCGCACGCCGGCGAGCGCCTCCACGACGTGCTCGGGCGCGGCGAGGAAGCCGATCCGGAGGCCGGGCGCGAGCGTCTTCGACAGCGAGCCGATGTAGATCACGCTGCCATGAGGATCGGCGCTCGCGAGCGGCGCGACCGGGCGGCCGTCGAAGTGAAACTCGTGGTCGTAGTCGTCCTCGAGGACGGCGAACCGATCGCGGCGCGCGCGGGCGAGTAACGCGAGCCGCCGCGCGGGCGTGAGCAGCACCGTGGTCGGATATTGGTGGTGCGGCGTGACATACAGCGCGCGCAGCTTCGCGGGCAACTCGTCGACGACCAGGCCTTGCTCGTCGAGCCGTACGCCGGCCAGCTTCGCACCGGCGGCCTCGAACGCGCGCCACGCGGGCTGATAGCCGAGGTGCTCGACCGCCGCGACATCGCCGGGGCGGAGCAGCGCGCGGGCCGCGAGATCGAGCACCATCTGGCTGCCGCGGGTGATCAGGATGTGCTCGGGGCCGCACGGCATGTTGCGTGCCTCGCGCAACAACGCCGCCACCGCCTCGCGCAGGCGCAACAGGCCGGCGGCGTCCGCGTAGGCGAGCGTGGCGTTGGCCCCGCGCGAGCGCAGCGCGCGGCGATACGCTCGCGCCATCATGTCGTGCGGGAACAGCCGCGGATCCGGTACACCCGCGGACAGCTGGTAGCGCGCGGCGGTCGCGGTGAGTGGCAGCGGCGCCAGCGGTGCCACCTGGAGGTCGTACGCGGCGCGCTGCGCGAACGGCGGCGGTGCCTCGCTGCGGCGCTTCGGCAGATCGGGAAGCTCGCCGGCGACGAACGTGCCGGCCGCGCCGCGCGACGCGATCCAGCCCTGCGCGAGGAGCTCGTCGTACGCGGCGACGATCGTGTTGCGATTGACCGCGAGCTCGCGCGCGAGCTCGCGGGTGCTCGGCAGGCGGTCCCCGGCACGCCGAACGCCGCGCCGGATGTCGGTGGTGAGCGCGTTCGCGATCCGCACGAACGTCGCATCCGGGCCCGAGCCGCGCCTCATGCCGTCGAGCATGGCGCGGAGTGGGCGAGCGCGGCAACTCATGGACCAGGTGTTTTCTTCAACATGGACCTATTTACTAGTCCTTTCGAGATGCATCGTGACCGCATGGACCGCACCCAGCTCCGCCGCAAGCCGGCGCGAGGCAGCCACGACCACGAGGTCATCGCTCGGATCTGCGACGAGGCGGTGATCTGTCACGTCGGGTTCGTCGCCGCGCACGGCCCCGTCGTGATCCCGACCACGTTCGTCCGGATCGGCAGCGAGCTCCACGTTCACGGTTCGGTCGGCAGCGCGATGCTGACCGCGCTCGCCGACGGTGGCCCCGCGTGCGTCACGATCACGCTGCTCGACGCGCTGGTGCTCGCGAAGACCGCCCTGCACCACTCGGCGAACTATCGCTCGGTCGTCGCGTTCGGCCGCGGCCGCTCGATCGACCACCGCGATGACAAGCTCGCGTCGCTCACCGCGCTGCTCGAAAAGATCGAGCCCGGCAGATCCCGCGGGTGTCGTCTACCGAACGACAAGGAGCTCAAGATGACGCGGGTGATCGCGCTGCCGCTGACCGAGGCGTCCGCGAAGCTCCGCAGCGGTCCCCCGATCGCCGAGGACGACCCCGAGGATGCCGCCCTGCCCTACTGGGCCGGGCTGGTCCCGCTGGTCACGACCCGCGGCGAGCGCGTGCCCGCGTGACCGCGGCCGGATCGAGCCCGTGCGCGCGCAGGTTCACCAGCATCTTGTCCGCTTGTTCACGCATGACCTCGGCGAGCAGCTTGAACTCGCGCAGCCGCGCCGACGACGTCCGCCACGCGAGCCCGACCGTGCGACCGGGTTGCGGCTTCGCGAGCGGCCTGACCTCGACCGGTCCGCGGGGCTGGACGAGCGTGGCGGCGGCGGCCTCCGGCAACAGCGTGATCCCGAGCCCACCGGCGACCATCTGCACCAGCGTCGGTAGGCTGGTCGCGCGGACCGCCATCGCCTCGACCGCGCCGCTGCGCTCGCAGACCGCGAGGGCCTGGTCGCGCAGGCAGTGGCCGTCTTCGAGCAACAGGACGGTCTGATCGTCGAGGTCGCGCTCGGTCAGCGCGCGGTGCGGGTGCAACACCGCCGCGCCGCGTGGCGCCGCGACCAGGAAGTGCTCGTGGCCGATCGCCGCGGTCGTGAAGTCCCCGGGCACCGGCAGAGCGAGCAGCGCGAGATCGAGCTGGCCGGCATCGAGCTGCGCGAGCAAGCGCGCGGTCTGGTCCTCGCGCAGCACCAGCTCCAGCCGCGGATAGCGCTCGCGCACGCCAGGCAGCAGCGACGGCAACCAGTACGGCGCGATCGTCGGGATCACGCCAAGCCGCAGGGGACCGACGAGCGGCTCGCCTCGCCGCCGTGCCGCCTCACCGACCGCGTCGACGCTCGCCAGCGCGAGCCGGGACCGTCCGACGATCTCCTCCCCCGCCGGCGTGATCAGCACGGCGCGGCGATCGCGTTCGAACACCTGCACCCCGAGCAGCCGCTCCGCGCCCTGCACCGACGCCGACAGCGCCGGTTGCGAGATCCCGAGCGTGGCCGCGGCCTTGCGAAAGTTCCGCGCGTCTGCGACGGCGACGAGGCTCTCGAGCTGGCGAATCGACGGGCGGACCATGATAGGTTTAGCTTATCACATCGATTCATTTAATCCATTGGACCTATCGTTCACGAGAACCCATGGTGGTTACATGCTCACCATCGGAGACCAGTTCCCCCCGTTTTCTGCCACCGCCGTCGTCGCGCAACAGCCCGACAACGCCTTCACGCAGCTCACCGACCAGTCCTATCCGGGCAAGTGGAAGGTCGTGTTCTTCTGGCCGAAGGACTTCACGTTCGTCTGCCCGACCGAGATCGCCGCGTTCGGCAAGCTGAACCGCGAGTTCGCCGACCGCGACGCGCAGGTGCTCGGCGTCTCGATCGATAGCGACTATGTCCACCTCGCCTGGCGCGGCGCGCATCCGGACCTCAAGGACCTGCCGTTCCCGATGGTCGCGGATCTCAAGCGCGAGCTCGCGACCGCGCTCGGCGTGCTCGACAAGAAGGAGGGTGTCGCGCTGCGCGCCACGTTCATCGTCGACCCGCAGGGTTTGATCCGATTCGTCTCGGTCAACGACCTCAACGTCGGCCGCAACCCCGCCGAGGTGCTGCGCGTGCTCGACGCGCTGCAGACCGACGAGCTGTGTCCCTGTAACTGGCAGAAGGGCCAGACCACGCTGTCGGCGGCCTAGTCATGACGAACCTCGATCAGCTCAAGGAGCGCCTGCCGGATCACGCCCGCGACCAGCGCATCAACCTCAACATCCTCGCTTCGTCGACGGTGCTGTCGCCCGCGCAGGCCGGTCTGATCGCGATCGCGTGCGCGAACACGACGAAGCACCGCGCCGTGATCGACGCGATGGAGAGCGACGCGGATCCCGCGGTGCTGGCGGCGGGCCGCGGCGCCGCGGTCGTGATGGCGATGAACAACGTGTACTACCGGTTCGTCCACTTCATGACCGCGGACGACGACTACGCCAGGCTGCCGGCGCGCCTGCGCATGCAGATCATCGGCAACCCCGGGGTTCCGAAGCTCGACTTCGAGCTCGCGTGCCTGGCGGCCTCCGCGATCACGGGATGCGAGAACTGCGTGCGCGCGCACGAGAAGTCGGTACGCGACGCCGGTGGCTCGAAGGAGATGGTGCACGACGCGGTGCGGATCGCGGCCGTGGTCAACGCGACCGCGGTCGCCCTGCCGGTGTAGACCACGCGGCGCACGCGAGCGGCTCACACCAATGTACGTAGCTTCTCGAGATCCGTGACCGTCTGCTTCGGGAGCACGCGCCGGATCAGCGGCTGTAACAACCGGCCAACCAAGGAGCTCGGCACGATATCGACCTTCTCGGTCAGCTTCGTCCCGGCGGTGGTCGCGGCGAGCATGAAGTCGATCGTGACCTCGAACTGCCGGTCGCTATAGCGAAACGCGAGGTGATCCGGCTCGGCATACGCGGCGATCGAGCCCTGCATCGTGCCCGGCCGCCGGCCCTGAAGATAGTCGTAGCGCAGGCGCGTCCCGACGCCGTTGGGTCCCGGATCGAGCTTCTCGATCTTCGTGCAGCGCGACAGCCACTCCGGTGTGCGCGCGACGTCGTCGAGGAACGCGAACACGGCCGCCGGCGGCTTCGCGATCTCGATCGTGTATTCGAAGTGGACCGCCACGCCGCCACGCTATCACGCCCGGATCCCAGCTAACGCCCGCTCGCGTCGACCACCGGTGGCTCGCCCGCCAGCGTCTGCAGGTACATCGCCTGCGTGCCATAGGCCACGAACCGACCCTCGTCATCCCACACCTCCGCGTCGGCGACCGCCCAGCCCCCGCGCGCCCGCTTGAGCGTGGTCGCGACGAGGAGCCACTCGCGACGGGTATCGTCGACGGTGTAGACCGTGAGATCGAGGCTGGGCGCGAAGAACCGGAACGCACCCGGGCCGATCGCGCGATGCAACGCGGTCGGCATCGTGTCGATGATCGGCGGCAGCGCGAGGCGGTCGAGCCGGCCCTCACCGTCGCGCTGGGGCGTACGATAGCGAAACCAGCGCGCGAACCTCGCCGGGCCCGCCGCGAAACCGGGGCGCCAGAACGCCTCCCCCGACGCGAGCTTGCAGTCGAGCTGGTGGAAGAACGGGAACCGTGCGTGTGGATTGTTCGGCTGTGCGTCCTCGACCGGTTGCGCGTCGGCGAGCTGCGCCGCCCACGCCGGTGGTCGACTCGCGATCACGTCGGGGCCGCGGCGCTCGCGCAAGAACGTCGCGATCAGCTCCATCCCGGAGTCGTCGTTCGCCTGGGCCCGGTCGTGCGCGAGCGTGACCCGGACCTGGGTCGCGCTGCGGCCGCGCCGGATCACGTGGACGTCCGCCGTCAGCTCGCCCGGTTCGATCGGCGTCGTGAAGATCGTCGTCGCCGAGGCGAGCCGCAGCGGCGGCTCCGCGAGGTGGGCCTCGGCCGCGCGCAACGCCGCGGTCATCACGACGCCGCCCGACGGCGCGACAAAGCTCCAGTGCTGCGGCAGCACGACGTGATAGCGCCCGGGCGTGGACGGATCCGCGCGTACCGCCGTGTCGAGGGCGAGGTCTGCTGCCATGGCGCGAGCCTACTCGGTCTCGGGCGGGTCGTCGCTGCCGCCGGGATCGCGCAGCACACCGGCACGGCGGAGCTCGCGCACGAGCGCCTCGTCGAGCGTCGGATCCGCGAGCTCGGCGAGCGCGGTCCGCCACGGCATCACGCCATCGAGCCGCGCGAGCAGCGCGAACACCGAGGGCGGCGCCGACACGGCGTCGAACGTCGAATAGCCGGCGACCAGCACGCGGCCCCCGTGATGTAGCACCCCCGAGACCGCGGGCACGAGCACGTCGGCGATCGCGGCGGCCCGGTGCACGCGCAGCTTCGCGATCAGCCTGCCGCGCGGCGACCCGACGATCCGCTCGGCCGCACCCGCAGGAGCCGGCGGCGGCACCGCGCGCACGATCGCCAGGGCCTCGATCTCGCCGAGCCCGTCGGCGGCCGCCGCGCACCGCGCGTACCACCCGAGCAACTCGTCGGCCTCGGCGCCGGCGGCCGGTGCCCCACCGAGCGTGGCGACCAAGTGCGCCGCGATCGCCGCCTCGAGCGAGACGCCCAGGCCCGCCGCCTGCGACCACGTGAGCGCGCCCGCGAGCCCGCGCTCGTGCCGGCAGAAGAACGCCCGGCAGCGCGCGCTACGCCCGAGCCACACGCCGCACGCGTGGTCGCCGCCGACCCAGAATGGACAGCGCAGCGCGACCTCGCGACCGAAGCCTTGTCTGCCGCGCACGGCGAACGTGGCGTCGAACCCGGTGACCGCGCGCACGCCCCACGCGGACACGCCGTCGCGATCCGCGAGGCGCGCGCGCACGACCTCGCTCGCGCCGGCGCGGCCGGCGAGGCCGACGAGGAAGTTCGCGAGATCTGGCTGCGCGGTGCAGCACCGGGCATCGCGGGCCATGCTGAACGGATACGGGACGCCGGCCTCGCCGGCTTCGACCAGCGGGCAGGCCTCACAGGTCGAGCGCTCCTCGTCCGGCCAGTCGTCCGCGAGGGCGCCGAGGTGCCCGCGGATCGCCTCCGGGAGCTGCGCGAACGGCGACGCCATGGCCTAATCCTGCCATGCATTACGTCCCCTACCTCGCGCTCCTCGCCGCCTATGCGCTGATCTACATCCCGCGCCTCGGAGTCGTGAGCAGCGCGATGGCCGCGCAGCCGGGCGGCTACAACAACGCCGACCCGCGCGCCCAGCAGGTGACCCTCGTGGGTGCGCCGCGCCGCGCGCTCGCCGCGCACCACAACGCGATCGAAGCGTTCGGTCCATTCGGTGTCGCGGTCCTCGCGGCGATGCAGCGCGTCGCGGTACCGCGCATCGATCTCGTCGCGTACGTGTGCATCGCGTTCATCGTGGTGCGCACGATCTACGTGTGGGCCTACCTCGCCGACAAGCCGAACCTGCGCTCCAGCATGTGGAGCATCGGGGCCGCGGCGACCGGCGCGCTGATGGTGTTCGCCGTGGTCGGACCGAAGCTGTGAGCACGGTCTAAGGTACGGCGAGGTGGAGTGCACGGGCGAGCCGCTCGAGATCCTCCGCGGCCTTCGCCGCGACTGGATCGCCGCCGTGGGCGCGCTCGTGCAGCTCGGGCAGCCGACCGAGCAGCTTGAACGTCGCGTTCTGCGCGAACCACAGATCGACCACGCTCCTCATCCGCGCCGTGATCTCCGCGGCGCGGGCGACCGTCTCGAGCGCCGTGCCATCGAGCTCACCGCCGTCGGCCACGTGGTCGATCAGCCGGCGCAGCCCTTCACTCGCGGCGAACGCGATCTCCGGCGTATCGAGGCTGACCCGGACCTCGGCCGCCTCCGCGAGCTGGTCGCGCAGCACCTGAAAGCTCGCGTGCTCGGCCCGGAGGTTCGCGAGCACGCGGCGGCGCAGCGTGCCCTCGGCGATCGCGTGTAGCACCTCCGGTATGGGGAGCTCGCGCGTGGCGAGCCAGCGGATCAGCGGCGCCTGCTGATCGTACGCTTCGCCGAGCTGCTCCTCGGCATCGCGCAGCGCCTCGCCGAGCACCACGGCGATCACGCGCTCGCGCCTACCGGGCAAGAGCGACCCGAGCGAGAGTTGCGCGCCCGGGAAGTGCCGATCGATCGTTCGCTGCGCGGCGAACACGTCGGCGGTCTTGAACGAGGCAGACAGCTCCTCGCAGATCGCCGCCCACTCGGGGACACTCGGCGGAGGCCGCACACCGCCCGTGACGTGTTGCTCGCCCAGGTAGAGCCCGGCAAAGCACCAGGTGGTCACGGCTTCGGTCAGCACGGAGCGCACGTGCACCCGCGACGCGATCATCCGTGCCCGTCCCGAGCGACGCTCGAGCGTATCGACGACCTCGACCGTGAAGCCCGGCACCGCGAGCGTGAGCGCGGCCGGCGTGACCAGCGTGCGGACCGCGACGTGCGCCGCGATCTTCTCCGGATCGATCTGCGCCGGGCGGACGCGCTGTGCCCACACCTTGCGGCCATCGCCCTCGTCGTCGAGGTTCGACCGCGCCGCCGACAGCCGCTCGACGAGCTCGGGCTCGACCGGATGGCCGCCGACCTCCGCGAGCAACTCGGCAGCGCGCGCGGCGTACTGCATGCACTGCACGGTCTCGATCCCCGATAGCTCGTCGAAGAACCAGCCACAGCTCGTGAACATCAGCATCGCGTGGCGCGCCATCTCCATCAGCGACAGCGCGCGAACGCGCTCCTCGGGCGCGAGCTCGTGCGCCGCGTGCTTCGCGAAGAACTCGTCGCGCGAGCCTCCGAGCACGACGTGGATGTAGGCATCGCGCGCGACCCACGGATCCACGAACAACAGCCCGCCGACGGAGTCGAGCGCACCGGCGACCTCGTCGCGCAACCAATCGAGCGCGTCGCGCAACGGCCGCCGCCAGCACTGGTTCCAGCCCGGCCGGCCGCCACTGTTACAGCCACAGTTTTCGCGCCAGCGCTCGATACCGTGGGCGCAGCTCCACGACGAATTCTCGACGAGCTCGCACTCCCACGTCGCCGGCACCTTCGCGCGGAACTCGCCGTAGTTGGTCAGACGCGTGCCTTGCCAGCCCTCCTCGACCTGCGCGAGCGCCCACGCGAGGGCCATGTCACCGTAGCGGTGGTGGTGGCCGTAGGTCTCGCCATCGGTCGCGATGTGGCAGAGCGTCGGCTCACCTCCCTCCGCGCTACCGCGATGGGTCATGCGCTCGATGATCTTGTGGCCATCGGCGAGCAAGCGCTCGAACGCGACCGCCTGCGCGACCGCGCCGTCGTAGAAGAACAGATCGATCGAGCGCCCCGACGGCAACGCGTACTTGTACGCGCGTCCTGGATCGACCGGGGTCGTCCGCCACTCGCCGCCCGGCGGCCGCCACGCCCTGGCCTGGTGCGGTGCGAGCACCGTGAACAAGATGCCCTCCGCGGCGAGCGCCTCGAGCGAGGCGATATCGACCGCGCACTCCGGCAACCACATTCCCTCGGGCGCGCGCCCGAACCGCTTGCGAAAATCGGCGATCCCCCAGCGCACCTGTGTCGCCCGATCGCGTGGCGAGGCGAGCGGCATGATCATGTGGTTATAGGCCTGCGCCATCGCGGAGCCGTGGCCGGAGAACCGCAGCTGGCTCGCGGCATCGGCCTCGACGAGCGCGGTGTGGACATCGGGCGCGTGGAGCTCGAGCCACGACATCAACGTCGGGCCGACGTTGAAGCTCATCCGCTGATAGTTATCGACGATCCGGATGATCTGGTTGTGGTTATCGACGACGCGTGCCGCGAGGTTCGGCCGGTAGCACTCGGCGGTGATCCGCTCGTTCCAGTCGCGGTATGGATGGGCGCTCGGCTGAGGCTCGATCGCCTCGAGCCACGGGTTCTCCCGCGGCGGCTGGTAGAAGTGGCCGTGGATGCACACCCACTTGCTGCTACTCACTCGCCCTATTGTGCCACGAACACGGCGATCCCGAGCGGGGGCGCGGTCACGACGAGCGATTGCTCGAAGCCGCGACAGCCGGTGCGATCCGTGTGCATGCCGCCACGGTTGCCGATCCCGCTGCCTCCGTAATCCACCGAATCCGAGCACAGGATCTCGCGCCAGAACCCGGCGCGGGGCACACCGATCCGATAGCCCTCGCGCGACACCGGCGTGAAGTTCGCGATCACGCAGATCGGCGGATCCGCCTCGCCGCCTGTGCGCAGGTACGCGAGCACGCCACCTTCGCGGTCGTCGCCGACGATCCAGCGAAACCCGACCGGCTCGCAGTCGCCGACATGAAGCGCGGGGTGCGCGCGATACGCGCGGTTGAGATCGCCGACCCACCTCGCGATCCCCGCGTGCGCCGGATGCTCTCCGACCGCCCAGTCGAGCTGGGCCTCGTGATGCCACTCGCCCCACACGCCGATCTCGTCGCCCATGAACAGCAGCTTCTTGCCGGGCAGCGTCCACTGGTAGCCGTACAACAGGCGCAGCGTCGCGTAGCGCTGCCACGGATCACCCGGCAGCTTCGCGATCAACGCGCCCTTGCCGTGCACGACCTCGTCGTGCGACAGCGGCAGCACGTAGTTCTCGCTGCTCGCGTAGATCGCGCGAAACGTCAGCTCGTCGTAGTGAAACTTGCGGTGCACGGGCTCGTGCTCGAGGTGCGCGAGCGTGTCGTGCATCCAGCCGAGGTCCCACTTGAAGCCGAACCCCAGGCCGCCGTGCTCGGGCGGGCGCGTGACGCCGCCCCACGCGGTCGACTCCTCGGCGATGGTCTGGACGTCCGGGAACGCGCCGTAGACCGCGCGGTTGAGCTGCTGCAAGAACCCGATCGCGTCGCGGTCGTGATTCGAGCCATCCTCGTTCGGCAGCCACTCGCCGGCCTTGCGCGAATAGTCCCGGTACAGCATCGACGCGACGCCGTCGACGCGCAGGCCATCGACGTGATAGCGGTCGAGCCAGCTGATCGCCGACGAGATCAAGAACGAGCGGACTTCGTGGCGCCCGTAGTTGAAGATATTGCTCGTCCAATCGGGGTGAAACCCGCGCCGCGGATCCGCGTGCTCGAAGAGATGCGTGCCGTCGAAGTAGCCGAGCCCGTGCGCGTCGGTCGGAAAGTGCGCGGGCACCCAATCGAGGATCACCCCGATGCCACGCTGGTGCAGCTCGTCGACCATCGCCATGAAGTCGTCCGGCGCGCCGTAGCGCGTCGTCGGTGCGAAGAACCCGGTGACCTGATAGCCCCACGAGCCATAGAACGGATGTTCCATCACCGGCATGAGCTCGACGTGGGTGAAGCCGAGCTCGCCGCAGTGGTGCGCGAGCTGCTTGCCGAGGTCGCGATAGCCGAGCACCTCGTCGTGATCGCGCCGCCACGAGCCGAGGTGACACTCGTAGATGCTGATCGGCGCCGTGCGCGCCTGCCGCGCGCCGCGCGTGCGCATCCAGTCCGCGTCGCCCCACGCGTGGTGCGCGTGCCACACCACCGACGCGGTCGCGGGCGGGTGCTCCGCGCGCGCGGCGAACGGGTCCGCCTTTTCGCGCGTGTGGCCGTCGGGCCCGGTGATCGCGAACTTGTAGCGCGTCCCGTGGCCGACGCCGGCGATCGTCGCGGTCCAGATCCCGCTCGACTCGAGCGGCGCCAGCGGATCCGCCCCGGCGCGCCAGCCGTTCCAGTCGCCGATCACGCTCACCGCGCGCGCGTTCGGCGCCCACACCGCGAAGTACGTGCCGGCCGCGACGACGTGCGCGCCGAGCTTGTCGTAGAGCCGGTAGTGCGTGCCCTGGTTGAACAAGAACAGGTCGTCGGAGGTCAGCACCGGTGCAGAATACCAGGCTCTGCGCGGACTTGCGGCCGTACGCAACCCGCGAAACGACGTGCCGATAAAGCCGGCATGAAGGCAAATAACGTCCTCGTTCTCGTGATCGCTGCAGCGGCGGGCTGCGGTGGGGTGACTACGCCCGGTTCCGCGACCGGAGGCGATGGGGGGCCGGCGATGGGGGGCGGTTCCGGATCGGATTCGGGTTCCGGATCGGATAGCTCGATCCCTCCGAACGTGCTGCTGGGATCGATGTACGACGAGCGCAACGATGTGATCGATTTCGGCAGCGGTCAGCCGGTGCACACGCATGGCGGCACGCCGATCGATCTCTCGACGGGCTGCCCTGCGGTCTACAAGTACGCCTACCTGATGGATCAACACGCGCCGCAGTTCGGTCACGAGGACGTGGCGAATCCGATCGCATGGAAGATCCGTAGCGACAGCGCGACGCTCGACACGAGCGCGACCGCGTATCGCGTACGCGACCCCAACAACACCACGGTGCTCGATTGGACCTCGCTGACCGCGGACGGTGACGGCGTCTATCACGTCGCGCTCTACCGCGACATGATCGCGACGCTCGGCACGGCGACGGGCCAGTTCCACGTCGACGTTCGCTTCCGCAACGGCGGCAGCAACGACGTGATCGAGAGCGCGTGTATCGACAACCATCCGCTGGCGGCTCCGTTCGCGGTCGATCCGGTGCAGCGCGGCGCGCTATTTTCGTACACGTTCGCAAGCCACAGCAAGATCTCGCAGCTGCTCAACTACACCGGGCCGAGTGTGTACGACCTCCCGATCACGCAATACACGGCGGAGCCGGTCGCGCTCACCGTGCACGTGCCGCAGTCGATGTACACCGCGACGCGCTTGACCGCCGATACCTACATCAAGACGTCCGATGCGACGGCGCCGATCGTGTGCCCCGACTATTTTCACGGCGCCTGCGCGCAGCAAGCGGTGCCGGCGCCGGTCTACGCGAACGTGCTCTCGCCCGACGTGGCGACCGCGCCGTCGCAGTGGGCGGCGGTCGTGGTCGACGAGGCCACGAACCACGCGCTCTGCGAAGAGACGATCGGCGGCTCGGACGTGATCGCGTGCATGGTTCCGGGCCGCGCGGCGAACGAACCACCTCACGCGTATCACGTCGCGATCGTCCTGTTCGAAGCGGCCGAGCTCGCGCCGCCCTACCTCGGCCAGATCTCGGGCTACGCCGACTATCTCGCGGGCACGAAGTACTTCACCTCGGTCGCACCCGTCGCGAACGCGGTCGTTACGTGTAGCAACGTCGCGCAGATCGGTGTCTATACGGACCCCGACTATCACTTCGAGTGCCACGACACCGCGAGCTACGAGCACGTCAGCGCGCTCAAGGAAGCAAAGCTCGACTTCCCCGCGTATGCGTTCGGGGTGACGACGGCACCGAATCCGACGGCGACGTTCTCGCCGCCACCGAGCATGCCGGCGTCGTATCTCCAGATCGGAGCGCTGTCGTGGGATAGCGGCGACAACGGCTTGTAGACGCGTCACGACGACGTCGTCGCGACAGGCCGCCGAGAGATCGGCGGCCTTCGACGTTTCTACGCAACCCTGAACGATGCGTGTCGATAGTGCCGCCATGACGAACAAGCTCCTCGCGTGTGTGGTCGTCGCAGCAGCGGGCTGCGGCACGATGCAACAGCCGGCCTCCGCGACCGGTGATGATGATGGATCCGGTATCGGGTCCGCGATGCCCCCCGACGGAGGCACCAGTGACGGCAGCGACGGTTCCGGCAGCGGAACGATCGGCCAGCCGGGTGCACTCACCGGCCACGTGCTCGACGAGCGCAACGACACGATCGACTTCTCGTCGGGGCAGCCGCTGCACACGCACGGCGGCAGCGCGATCGCGCTGGCTGAAGGCAGCTGCGCCGATGTCTACAAGTATGCCTATCTCATGTCGGCGTTGCCGCCGATGTACGGCCACGAGAATGCGGTGAATCCGATCGCGTGGCAGGTCGCGGGCGGAGACACCAATCCGAGCCAGACGTCGTACCGCGTTCGCGACGACGCGAACCACACGTTGCTCGACTGGACCACGACCACCGCCGACGTGCAGGGCCAGTACGCGATCACGCTCTATCGCGACGGTGCGCACGGGATCCCGGCGATCGGCACGACCGAGGGCACGATCCACCTCGACGTTCGGTTCCACGATCTCCAGGGCAACGAGATCATCAAATCCGGCTGTTGGGTCAATCACCCGCTCGCGGCGCCGATCTTCGTCGGCGCGCCAGATCTCGGCGGGCTGTTCAACATGACCCTTCCCGCCAACGCTCCGATCTCGAGCGTGATGACGACGCCCGGTGTGCCCTACCGGACCTTCAAATTGAGGCAGCAAACAGCGGAGCCGATCACGCTCGAGCTCTCGGCCCCGGCGCCCGGCGGCACGGTGTCGAAGATGGCCGTCGATACCTGGGTCAATATCGGCACCACGCCTGTGCTTGCTGGGCCGTGCAGTGAATCATCGGCATGCGACCAACCCTCGATCCCGACCTCGTCGACGCCTTCGACCGCGCCGCTCGTCGCCGGATGGAGCATCGTCATCGTGGACGAGACGACGAACACGACCCTGTGCTCGGCGATGTCGCTGAACCTGACCTGCACGCTCCCTCCCCGCGCTGCGAACCAGCCGGCCCATGATTATCTCGTCCAGATCTTCGTCGGTGGCGTCATCCCGTTGCACGTCGGTGGCAACCTCGATGTCAATTCCGAATGGACGGCCGGCACGTTCGGCATGTACACCGGCACGGCGCCGGGCACGACCGTGTACTACTGCGACACGATCAAGCCGCACCTCACCGAGCGTTACTGCGTGGCGGCTTCCCAGCGGCAGCATATCGTCGCGCTCGACCGCGCGACGGTCGCATTCGACGCCATCGGCATGTCGCTCCTGACCTACGGCAGCGCGACCGGAGTCACGCCGAGCTACCTGCCCGCGAACGCGTTGGCAATTCCGGCGCAGACTTGGGACGCTGGCGACAAGGGCCTGCCGCTGAACTAGGGCCTGTCCCTGATTGGGCCGTGGCCGTGGCCGTGATCGTGGTCGGCCCCGTGATCGGTCGGGTAGCCCGGCGACTTGGGCTCGCCGGGCCCCCACAGATCCGGACGTGCGCAATTCACGCATCCGGCTCTTCGGAGAACACGTTTACTAGGTGCCGTACCGGTGGACGATGCGCGGTGCTGGCAGCGGAAACCGCTCCAGGACCTTCTGCATCTTCACCCATGGCATGCGCTGCTGCGAGCGGCGCGCGAGCGCCGTCCGCCAGATCCGCTTGGCCATGTAGAAGAAGTCGGCGATCCGGTCGAAGTTCGACGTGATGCCGTAGTAGGCGTAGTGCCCGTTCAGCTTCTTCTTCAGCGTGAGGTGCTGCGTTTTCAGCGAGTCGTGACGGTGCCATCGGCACCACTCGCGGAGTCGGTGTAACGCGCGACTGAACCGCCCCTTCGCCGTCTGCTGCTTCACGACCCAGTGGCCCTTGCGGGACACCGCCCAGAAGTGGGTAAACCCGAGCAGGTCGAACGTGCCAGGGCCATCATCGTCATCGTCGACGCGATCGGGCCGCTGGAACGGGACCAGCCGGGTCTTGTCGGGATGCAGCGTCAGGCCGTATTTGCCGAATCGCTTCGGCAGGACGGCGAGGAATCGCTCCGCATCACGCTTGCTCTCGAACAGCACGGCGAAATCGTCCGCATAGCGAACCATCGTCGCCGAGCGCACAAGCGCCGGTTGGATGTCCCGCACGAACCAGTCGTCGAGCACTTCGTGCAAGTAGATGTTCGCAAGGAGTGGTGAGATCACCCCTCCTTGCGGCGTTCCCTCGTCGGGGTGTGAGAGCACGAGCCCCTCGAGCACCCCTGCGTTCAGCCACTTTCCGATCAAACGCAGCAACACTCCGTCACCTATCCGCTGGCTCAGGATCGACCGGAGGTGCGAGTGGTCGACGGTGTCGAAGAACTTCTTGATATCGACCTCCACGAGCCACCCGCCCTTCATCTTCCACGCCGCGTTCTGGATCGCTTGCAACGCTTGATGCGCGGAGCGACCGGGACGAAAGCCATACGAGAAGTCGTGGAACGACTGCTCGTAGACCTCTCCGATCACCATCGCCACCGCACGCTGCAGCACCTTGTCCTCGAAGGTCGGAATACCGATCGGACGAGTCTCCGTCCCATCGCCCTTCGGGATGTGCACCCGTCGCACGGGCGGGGCGAAGTAGCGTCCGGACTTTGCGCGGTCGAGGAGTGACTGGAGGTTGCCCTCCAGTTGCTCCGCGTACTGCGCCGCGCTCTGTCCGTCGACTCCTCGTGCCCCATCCTTCCGCGTGCGGCGGTAGGCCTCGCGTATCCAGTCCACGTCAATGTGGTGCGCAAGCGTCAAGAGTCTGACGCCCGGTTTCTCCCTCGCCAGTTTCGCTATTCGTTCGAGCTTGGTTGAGATGTCCTGCGAGTTCTGTGTCTCGGTCATCGTTTCCCTCCAACGAGCTTGTTCTCCGGCGCGCTCCTTTGCTCGGC
>JBDTEH010000169.1:0-32017 GCA_039922635.1 Kofleriaceae bacterium
CACAGAGGGTGCAAGCGGGCACATAGGTGGCCGTCAAGGGGGGCGATCACGATCACGGTAGCGTTCCCGTTCTCGTGCACGGCCACGATCACGGGGCCGATCACGATCACGATCACGGCCACGGCCACGGCCACGGCCACGATCACGGCCACGGCCACGGCCACTCAGGGACAGGCTCTAGCTCGAAGCGCTCGTGTAGTTGCGGATCGCCGCGCGCCACACCCACCGGCTGACCACGAGCAACGCACACGTCCCCGCGATCGTCGCGAGCGCGGCGGTGCCGTCGAGCGTCCCGAGCAGCGCCATCGCGGGGAACGTCGTCATCACCGCGATCGGGATCACGAACGTGAAGATGAAGCGCCAGGCGCCGGGGAGGACCATCACCGGCCACCGTCCGGTATCGAAGATCGCACCGAGCAAGTACATCAAGTTGTCGAGCCGGCCGACCCAGAACGACGCGGCCGCGCACACGATCCACAGCGCGTACATCGCGAGCGCGCCGACCACGAACAGGCCGGCGCCGAGCGCGATCTCGGCGGCCGAGGGCGCGACCCCACGCCTGTGGAACGCATAGACCAGGAGCGCGATCGCGCCGACCAGGTCGAACGCCTTCCAGGGCTCGTAGCGGGACGCCGAGACCATCGCCTGCGCGTCGACCGGTTTGAGCAGCACGTAGTCGAACGAACCGTTGCGGATGCGCTCGACCAGATCGACGAGGGAGGGGCTGATCACGCCCTCGAGCACCGCGCGCAGGCCGGTGAAGTACGCCATCACGACGAGGGCCGACGGCAGGTCCCACCCGTTGACCTCGGTGCGAGCGCCGTACAGCACGATCAACGGCAGCAGCGTGAGCCCGAGCCACGCCGCCGCCATCACGCCTTCGATCAAGAAGTTCGCCCGATACGCCATCGCCGAGGCGACGCTGATCCGGAGCTGGATCGCGACGAGCCGCAGGTACTTCCTCACGTCCCCACCGCCTCGAACCGGCGCACCCCGGCGTTCCAGATCCACACCGCGAACGCGACCAACCCGGCGGTCCATGCGGCCTGGGCGGCGAGCAGGTGCGCGAGCTGAGCGTGCGGCAGCGTGTGCGTGATCAGCTCGACCGGCATCGCGAGCGTGAACCGGAACGGCAGCACGGCCGCGACCTTCGCGATCGGCGCGGGCAACAGGTCGAGCGGCAACAGGTAGCCGCTGAACAGCGAGAACAGGCCGAAGTACAGGGTCGAGATCGCGGTGGTCTGGGTGAGGAAGAACGCGAGCGCGCCGATCGCGAACAGGATCGCGAACGTGATCAGCCAGGCCATCGCGATCGCGAGCGGCAACACGCTGAGCTGGACGGCATCGTGGGTGATGCCACCGCTGGCCGAGGTGATCAACAGGATCACCACGAGCGGCGCCGCGATGATCGAGCGGAACGGCAGCGCCGCGAGGTGGCTTGCCATGTAGGTCACGAACGGATGGATCGGGCGCAGCAGCCGCATCGCCATCGTGCCCATCCGGATCTCCTCCATCATCTGCCACGCGACCCAGTTGCCGGTGAGCTGGCGCACGAGCAGCGTCGCGAGGTAGTACGCGATGAACGCATCCGCGTCGTAGCCCTTGAACGAGCCACCGTGCGCGACGGAGGTCCACAGCGACATCATGATCAGCGGTTGGGTCGTCGTGAGGATCCACACGATGAACTCGGCGCGATACGCGACGGTCTCGGCGACCCCGACCCGGAGCAGCGTCGGCAGCGCGCGCACGGTGCGCGACAGCGTCGACGAGCGCTTGGTCACGTGCGGGCCTTGCCGAACATCTTGCGCAGGATGTCCTCGAGCGGCGGATCCTCGATGGCGAGGTCCGAGACCGCGAGCTTGCCGAGCAACTCGCCGACCACACCAGGCAGCTCGCGCTCCGGCACGCGGAGCGTGATTCGCTTGCCGTCCTTGGCGAGCACCGTGCCGAGCCTCGCGAGCGCGTCGTCTTCGGCTTGCCCCGTGGTCGCCACGGTGAACGACACGCGCTTGTCGGGATCCATCTGCTTGACCAGGCCGCGCAGGTCACCATCGTGGATCAACGTGCCGCGATCGATCACGATGATCCGCGGACACAGCGCGACGACGTCGTCCATGTAGTGCGACGTCAACAGCACGGTCGCGTCATGACGCTGGTTGTACGAGCGCACGAAGTCCCGGATCGCGACCTGCATCGCGACGTCGAGGCCGATGGTCGGCTCGTCGAGGAACAGCGTCGTCGGTCGGTGCAGCAGCGCCGCACAGAGCTCGCACTTCATGCGCTCGCCGAGCGAGAGCTGGCGGGTCGGCTTGTCGACCAGGTCGCCGAGCTCGAGCAGCTCGGTGAGCTCCTTCAGCGTCGCGTCGAACTGGGCCCGCGGGACGTCGAAGATCGCGCGGTTCATCTCGTAGGTCTCCGCCGGCGGGAGATCCCAGATCAGCTGCGATTTCTGGCCCATCACCAGCGTGATCTTCGACAGCAGCTCCGGCGCGCGCTGAAACGGGACGAAGCCCTCGACGGTCGCCTCACCGCTGGTCGGGTGCAACAGGCCCGCGAGCACCTTGAGCGTGGTGGTCTTGCCCGCGCCGTTGGGGCCGAGGAAGCCGACCCGCTCGCCGCGCTCGATCGAGAAGCTGACCCCGTCGACGGCCTTGACCGTCTCGTACGTGCGATGGAACAGCGACTTCACCGCCGCCCCGAACCCGGGCGGCCGCTTGTGCACCTTGAAGTGCTTCTTGAGCTGGTTCGCGACGATCACTTTTTCGACGAATCTTTGACCAGCTCGCCCATCGTCTTGAGCGGGAGGCTGTCCACGGCTTCACCCTCGAGCATCGACTCGAGCAGGTTCGCACCGACCTGCGCGAGGTTGGTCAAGCTCGCGATCCGCTCGGTGATCAGCTGCTTGCGCGCGGCTTCCCCGGGGCCGGGCGGACCGGTGTTCACCTCGCTGTTCGCCTCCGCGAACGCATCGCGCGCCTGCTTGATCCAGTTGAGCTCGCGTTCGCGGAACACCCGCGAGACCATCTTCCACAGGCTGGTCTCGGGCTCGTAGTGTTCGCGGCGTTCGCCGACGACCCACGCCTTCTTGATCGCGCCCCACTGCAACAGCTCGGCGAGCAGCATCGACACCGAGCCGGTGGACAGGCCGAGCCGTTCGCCGAGATCCGCGGCCGTGAGCGGATGATCCTCGAGGTACAGCACGGTCCACATCCGGCCCATGTTGCGCCTGAACCCCCATGCCTCGATCAGCGCGCCGACCGCATCGGCGACCTTCAAGACGGCCGGGTCGACCGACGCCGCCATCACTTGTCTTCGGGATCGAGCGCCGCTTGCTCGCGCGTCGCGACGCGCACGATGTTGCCGCCCTCGTGCGGGAGCATGCCGACGACCGAGGTCTCCTGGCGACGGCGCTGGATGATCTCGACGATCTCGCGTTGCGACAGGCCACCCGAAGGCCGGATCGTCACGCTCGCCTCGCGGCCACCCTTGAGCTCGCGCGCGGTGACGCTGAGGATCGACTCGACGTCGACGGTCATCACGAGCTCGACGCGGACCGAGCCCGGCGAGCCGGCCGGAAGATCGTCGAGCACCACCTGACCGAGCTTGCGGTTCTTGCCGAGCTGATCGCTCTCGCCTTGATAGATGTCGATCGACACGAACTTCTGATCGGTCGTGGTCGTCGCGAACAGCTTGCGCGCGCGCACCGGCAGCATCGAGTTGCGCGCGATCACCACCGAGAACCCCGAGTCGCCGACCTTGATGCCGAGATCGTGCGGGGTGACGTCGAGCAACGCAGCGTCGTCGGAGTCGCCCGCGAGGATGCCGGCGTACGCGGCGGCACCGAGCGCGACGACCTCGTCGGGGTTCGCACCCTTGCTCGGCTTCTTGCCGAAGATCCGCTCGACGGATTGCTGCACGGCCGGCCACCGCGTCATGCCGCCGACCAGCAGCACGTCCTCGATGTCCGAAGCCGCGAGGCCGGCATCGGTGAGCGCGCGCACGCACGGAGCGTCGAGTCGATCGAGCAGGTCCTGCGTGAGCTGCTCGACGGTCTCGCGCGAGATCGGCTTCTCGTAGTTGATCGGCGCGCCGTGCTGATCGTTCGCGAGGAACGGCAGCTGGATCGTGGTCTCGCGGTCGACCGACAGCGCCTTCTTCGCGGTCTCGCAGGCCTCGCGCAGGCGGGACATCGCCATCGGGATGCCGGTGAGGTCGACGCGATATTGATCGAACACCTCGTCGACGACGCGCTCCTGGAGCCGGCGATCCCAGTCCTCGCCGCCGAGCGCGGTATCGCCGCCGGTCGCGAGCACTTCGAAGATGCCGTTGTCGACGCTCATGATCGAGATGTCGAACGTGCCACCGCCGAGATCGAACACCGCGATCAAGCGGCGCCCCTCGGCGTGGCGATGCACGCCGTACGCGAGCGCGGCGGCGGTCGGTTCGTTGAGGATGCGGATCACGTCGAGGCCGGCGATCTGGCCGGCATCGCGCGTCGCCTGGCGCTGCGCGTCGTCGAAGTACGCGGGCACGGTGACCACCGCGCGCGTCACCGGCTCGCCGGTCGCTTCCTCGGCGACCTGGCGCATCCGGCGCAGCACGTGCGCGGCGATCTCCTGCGGGCTGATCGGCTGGCCGTGCACGCGCACCCAGGCGTCGCCGTTGGGGGCCGCGACGATCCGGAACGGCGCGAGCTTCGCGAACCAGGCGACGTCCTCGGTGTTGACCTTGCGGCCGATCAAGCGCTTCGCGCCGTACACCGTCGCCGAAGGATTCGTCACCGCCTGGCGGCGGGCGCGGGTGCCGACCGTGACCTGCCCGTTCGCCGCCCAGGCGACCCACGATGGTGTGGTGCGCTCGCCGTCGTTCGCGACGAGGGTCCTGGGCGTATTCTTGTCGTCGAGCACGGCGACGCACGAGGTGGTGGTACCGAGGTCGATGCCGATGATGCGGGTCACGGGGGGCCTTCCTTTTTCCCCATCAAGCGGGACAGCAGTCCCTTGCGCTCGTTGGTCGCCTGACGGCGCATGTCGGCGAGCTCGCGGGCGGCGCGCTCGTTCGACGGATCGATCTCGAGCGCGGACTCGAAGCGCTGTGCGGCCTCGAGCCGATCGCGTTGCGCGATCGACTTGAGGCCCTCGACGAGCTCGATCCCGGCGCGTGCGCCGCGATCTTGTGGGCTCTTCTTGGACAGCACCCGGTAGCCGTTGAGCGCCTCCTCGAGCTTGCCCTCGTCGATCAGCGCCTCGAGCGCACTGGTGTCGCTGCTCTCCACGACCGGAGCGGTCGACGGGCGGCGAAACGGCCCACTGGCCGCGCGCTGCGCGTCGGCGGCGAGGATCGGGATCGGGCTGCTCGGCGGCATCGGCGTCGTGACCGCGGGCATGCGTATGGGACCGCTCTTGCGTTCGACGACGTGGGGCTGCGGGATCGGGAGCTCGCCAGGGCGCGCGAGCTGCGTCGACGCGATCGCCGCACTCTGGGCGCTGGGGTGAGTCGGTGCGTCGTACGCGCCGGGCCTGGTCGGAGCCTCGGGCGGCGGCGCAGGAGGCTGGATCTCGATCTTCGCCTCGGCGCGATCGGGCGCCGGCTTGGGCGGCGGCAGCGGGATCTTCGCGATCTGTTGGGTCGGGATCCGCGGTGCGCCGATGCGTGCACCGGCGGGCGGCGTCGGCCTCGGGGCCGCTGGCGGTGTGCGGCCGCCGATCGTCGAGCGGACCTGGTGGCGGCTGTCTTGATCGGCGAGCTTGCGGTAGGCATCGCGGATGACGATGAAGATCTCGGCGGCGATCTGGCGCAGCTTCGTCGACTGGTAGCGCGCGAACCGATCCGGATGATAGCGCTTGGTCAGCTCACCGAACGCGGCGCGGACGTCCGCGTCGGTGGTCTCGTAGCCCACGCCGAGCACGAGGAACGGGTTGAGCTTGCGCAGCGACTCCGCCTCGGCCTCGAGGGCGCGGATCAGCTCCTGTTCGGCCTCGGCGATGTTCTCGCCGTCGGACATCTGCGCCTGCGAATCGCCGGGCGCACCCGTCGCGTCCGAGTCGGTCACGGGGCGCATCGCGCCGGCCTGGGTCGCGGCACGCACCTTGTTCTCGGCGGCGAGCGCGCTCTCGATCAGCCACACCGTCTTGGTCGGCAGCGGCTCGAGCTTCAGCAGTACGCCGCTGCCGCGCTGGGGATCGGTCACGTGCTCGTTGATCGTGCCGGTCAACTCGAGCACGGTCCCGGTCGGCAGCTCGAGATCGATCTTCACAAACGTTCCGAGCGGCGGCTGGCTCGATGCCTTGAGGAACATCGAGCCGCGGCTGAGGTCGCGCCGGTAGATGGTCGCTAGCTGCTGCCATGAGGTGCAGCGAAGCTTGATACTGAGCGTCGAAGCGGCCATTACCGATCCGCGAGATCATAGGCTTTTTATGCGTCGCGAGGCAACGATCGGTACCTCGCGAGAACATGCTCGTGGCGCTCTTTGATCCGCTCTAAATACGTCTGCTCGCGGTTGCGCGTCAGGCCTTCTCGGGCCAGGGCGGCGAGGCGGGCCACGAGCTTGCCGGCATCGACCAGAGGCTTTTCTACGAAGCCGACGGCCCCGAGCTCGGCGGCGCGCGCGGCGAGCCCCGGATCCGCGACCGAGGTCAACAGGAACGTGGGCAGGCCGGGGGCTTGCTCTCGCAACTGGCGGATCGTCTCGAGGCCGTCGATGCCGGGGAGCTGGGCCGCGATCACGGCGAGGTCGACCGCGAGCCGCGCCGCCTGGCGGACCGCGTCCTCGCCGCTGATGTAGGCGTAGCTCGTGATCCCCGCGTTCTCGAGCCGCTCGGCGAGGAGGTCCGCGATCTCGCGATCGTGCTCGACGATCAGCACCGCCGGATCGCGCAGGGGCGGCGGCTCGATCTGATCTTCGAGCGCGAGCGAGCGCCGCTCGGTCCGGATCAGCGCCTTCAACAGATCCTCGATCACGGCGCGGAGCTCGCCGGCGACGCGTGCGGTGCGGGTGGCATCGCGCTGGCGTTCCCAGACGTGGCCCAGCAGGGCCGGCGCGTTGCCGGTGCCCTCGAGCTGGAGATCGAGCACGTCGCCCGCGCCGGCGCGCATGCATGCGGCGACCATCAGCGCGTCGGCGTGACCGGTGATCGCGATCGGTAGCGCGTGCGGGATCGCGGCGCTGACTGCGCGGATCTCGTCGGCAGCGCGGCGGCGATCCTCGACCTCGTCGGTCGCGCCGTCGAGGTCGAGCAGGATGCACGGCACGAGCGCGGCCTCGAGTGCCAGCGCCGCGGCCGCGCCGAGCTCGTCGGTGACGGTGACCTCGATCCCTCCGGCGCGCAGCCGCTCCACGACCGCGACGAGCGCCACGCTGCCACCGCGCCGGGCGATCGCGATCGCTGTGGGCTCGACCGTCACCTCGCGCACGATACACTAGGCCCGATGACCGACCACCTGTTCCTGCGCGCGTGCCGGCGCGAGCCCGTACCTCGCACGCCGATCTGGATGATGCGGCAAGCCGGCCGGTACTTGCCGGGCTATCGCGCGACGCGCGCGAAGGCCGGCTCGTTCCTGGCCTTGTGCAAGAGCCCCGAGCTGGCCTGCGAGGTCACGCTACAGCCGATCGACGAGTTCGGCTTCGACGCGGCGATCCTGTTCAGCGACATCTTGGTCACGTTGCCGGGGATGGGCCTCGAGGTAGACTTCCCCGACGCGGGACCCAAGATCGCGAACCCCGTACGCACGTCGGCGCAGATCGCCGCGCTCGCGGTGCCCGAGCCCGTGCCCTACGTGATCGACGCGGTGCGGACGATCCGGCGCGCGCTCGCGGATCGCGTGCCGTTGATCGGCTTTGCCGGCGCACCGCTGACGATGCTGACCTACGCGGTCGAAGGGGGTGGCAGCAAGGACTACGCACACACCAAGCAGCTGCTCTACGGCGCGCCGAAGGACGCGCACGCGTTGCTCGACAAGCTCGCGCGCACGTGCGCGCGCTACCTCGCGGCGCAGGTCGAGGCCGGCGCGCAGGCGGTGCAGCTCTTCGATAGCTGGGGTGGGATCGTCTCGCCGGGCGATTTTCGCGAGTACCCGCTGCGCTACGCGAAGCAGGTGATCGCGGAGCTCCGCGCGACGATCCCGCGCGACGTCCCGATCATCTACTTCGTCAACGGATGCGCGCCGTACCTCGATGACTACGCGTCGTGCGGTGCCGACGTGCTCGGCGTCGATTGGCGGGTCGGCATCGACGAGGTGCGCCGCCGCGTCGGCGACGGGGTCGCGCTACAGGGCAACCTCGATCCGGGCGCGCTGTTCGCGTCGCCGGCGGAGATCCGCACGCGCGTCGCCGAGATCCTCGAGCGCGCCGGCAAGGTCGGGCACATCTTCAACCTCGGTCACGGCGTGTTGCCGCCGACAGATCCCGAGCACGTTCGCGCGATGGTGACCGCGGTGCGCGAGCTATCGGCGTCATGAGGCTGTGTGTCGTCGGCGCAGGCGTCGGCGGGTTGACCGCCGCGCGCGCACTCGTCGCCGCGGGGCACGACGTGCGCGTGCTCGAGGCCAGTCCGCGCGCCGGCGGAGTCGTCGGCACGTCGCGCAGCGCGGGCTTCGCGCGCGAGCACGCCGCGAGCTCGTTCATCGGGGGCCCGCCGCGTGGTGCGCTCGCGCTGTGCGGCGAGCTCGGCGTCGCGGTCGACAAGGCCGCGGTCGCCGCGAAGCGGCGCTGGATCTTCCTCGACGGCAAGCTGCGCCAGCTCCCGAGCGATCTGGTGTCGTTCGTACGTAGCGATCTGTTGACGTGGCGCGGCAAGCTGGACCTCTTGAAGGAGCCGTTCGTCACGGCCAAGCGCCCTACGGGCCAGGACGAGTCGATGTATGCGTTCGCCGCGCGCCGGCTCGGTCCCCAGGCGGCGCGCGCGATCATCGGGCCGTTCGTGACCGGCATCTTCGCCGCCGACGCGCAGGACGTCTCGCTCGAGGCGGGGTTTCCGCGGCTCGCCGCGCTCGACGCCGATGGTGGGCTGGTGCGCGGCCTGATCAAGCAGCGGATCCGCGCGCGCCGCGGCGGCGCAGGCGATCCGCGGACTGGTCCGCGGACCGAACGTGGCATGTACGCGCCCGTGGGTGGGCTCGGTGCGCTGGTCGCGGCGCTCGCGACCGGGCTGGGCGATCGGCTCGAGCTCGCCGGGCCGGTCCGCGCGATCGAGGCCGGCAGCGACGGCGTCGTGGTCGACGGTGAACGCTTCGACGGCTGCGTGCTCGCGCTCCCCGCGCAGGACGCCGTGGCCATCGTCACGGCACTACCGGAGCTCCGCGAGCGGCTCGCGGTGTTCACGCGGTCGCCGGTCGCGCTCGTGTATCTGGGCGTCCCCGCGGTGGCCGTGCCACGGGCCGTGGACGGGTTCGGGTTCCTGGTGGCGCGGGGCGAAGAGCTCCGCGTGCTCGGTGTGGTGTTCGAGTCGACGGTGTGGCCCGATCGGGCGCCGCCCGAGACCGTGCTGTTGCGCTGCATCTTCGGCGGGGGCCGCGATCCGGACGCGACCGCGCTCGACGATGCGACCTTGATCGCGCAAGCGCGCCGCGATGTCGCGCGCGCGCTCGGCGGTGGTGAGGTCACCCCCGTGCACGCGAGCGTCGTGCGCTGGCCCAACGGGTTGCCACGCTACCCGGTCGGGCACCGCGATCGCGTGCGTGAAGCGACCGCGGTCGCACGCCGCCACCGCATCGTGCTCGCCGGTGCGGACTATCGCGGGCCCGCGATCAACGATCTCTGTGCCGATGCCGAGACCGTCGTCGCCGAGGTCAACGCGTGGACCTGAGATCGCTCGTCGTGCTCGTGGTCGCCGCTTGCTCCGGTCGCGGTGCGAAGCAGCCGCGCGTCGTCGAGGACGGCGCTGCAGTCGGGCCGGTCGGGCCGGTCGGGCCGGTCGGACCGGAGGCGCCAGCCGGGCCGTACCGGGTCGAGACCACGTTCGACAAGGGCGACGTCCAGCTCCGCGTCGAGTGGAAGGACGTGCCGGTCGCGGCGCGGGCCTCGCCGGGGCGCACGGCGTGCGGGACCGCGAAGTTCGCGGCGGTCGTGCCGACGACGACGTGGGGGATCCCCGACGTGGTCGTGATGATCGATGCGAACCACGGCAAGGCGATGGCCCCGGCACCGCTGCGCCACGACGGGGATGCGCGGTCGCGGATCGTGCTCGAGCACTGCGCGCTGTCCCCACGCGTGGCGATCGTCGACGTGCCGCTGATCGTCGCGAGTGCGATGGACGCACCGGCGAAGCTGACATTCGCGCGGCTCGGTGCGGCGCTGCCGCTCGCAACCCCGGCAGGTCCCGCACCGCAAGGCGCGACGATCCTGTTGCCGATCGCGGGCCACGAAGCGGCGCTCGCACTCGATGCGGACTCCGTCACCGAGCTGCGCACCGACGACGATACGGCGATCGCGGTGGTCGCACCGACGCCGTATTACGCGATCACCGAGGCCACCGGGCAGGTCGTGTTGCACGACGTGCCGGTCGGCACGTTCGAGGCCTTCGCGTGGCTTCCGGCGCGCGCCGGCCAAGCCGCGCGTACGGCTCGTGGCAAGGTGACGGTGACCAGCGGTGCGCTCGCCGAGGTCACGCTCACGTTGTGAGCGGTTGCGCGGCCGCAGGATCGAGCGTCACGACGTGCATCTCGCCCGTGACCTCGAGGCGCTCCTCGCCGGGGACGCCGTCGAGCACGAGGACGTTGCCCCGGCGGGCGCGCTCGAGGGTCTTGGTCTGCGCGTTGCGGTGGCGCTTGAGCAACCGGATCGGCACGCGGCCAGCGTCGCTGCAGCCGAACAGCTCGAGCTTGCCCTTCGGCGCGTAGGTCGCGCTGACCACGCGCCACGCGGCGCCGCCAGCCTCGACGAGCGGCGTCGTGGACTTGCGCAGGACGAGGTACGAGAACTTGAGGTTGCCGTCGCGCAGGTGCGTGACCCGAGCGAGCTCGGCGGTGTGCGGTGGGAGCCGGACCAGGCGATCCTCGTGGCACCAATCATCGGGATCCGCGAGCACGGGGCAGGGTGCACCGCGCCGCGTACACGGTGCGAACACGTGCGCGGCGCCACGCGCGAGGATCGCGTCGCGCAGCTCGTGGAGGGCGCGCGTGGTCTCGCGCAGCGCGGGCTCGAGGATGATCACGGCGCCGTCGTCGCCGATCGCGGCGAGCGCCCGCTCGACCAGCGGCAGCCGCTTGTCGGGCGGCAGCTCGTTGAGCAGCGTGCCGATCACGACGAGGTCGGCGGCGGGCAGCGGTTGCTTCGTCGCGTCGCACATCGTCGTCGCGACCTCGATCCCAGGTGCATACCCCCGCATCGCCGCGGTCGCGATCGCGAGCGCATCGCCATCGCGATCGAGCGCGTGGTACGCGAACGCGAGGCCGGTGGCGGCGAGCCCGAGTCCGAGCGCGCCGCAGCCGGCGCCGAGATCGACGACGCGCAGCGGTGCCGCGGCCGGCAACGCACCGCGGCCGCGGAGCTCGGCGATCGGGATCTGGATCTTGATCGCGTCCGCGATCGTGAAGAACGCCGCGCGCGCGGCGAGGTCGGCCACGCGATCGGTCGGTCGGTCGAGCCGGTCGCGCTCGCTCGTGTAGCGTTCGGAGCGGTCGACGACGGCGCGATGCAGTGCCGCGGCGGCGAGCGGTGCGGCGCCGAGCACCGTGCGTGTGGCGGCGAGCACCGCCTGTTCGAGCTCGACCGGTACGACCCAGATCATGCCAGGCGAGCATAGCGTGGCGAGCGTACACACGCGCGCACCAGGCCGGTCGCGATGTCGCGATCGACTACGTCTTCTTCGTCGGCCCGGTATCCGCGGTCGCGATCGAATCGTGCGGAATCCCCGGCATGGCGCCGGTGCTCGGCGGGTCCGGAACATCGTCGTCGCCGAGCGTCGGAGCGTCGGTGTCGAGGTCGGGATCCTTCGCCGGCCTGCCGTCGCCTTTCGCGCGAGGCTTCGCTGCTGCTCCCTTCGACTGAGGGGGCAGCGTCGGTGCTTCCGCGAAGTCGTCCGGGACGGCGCGCATCGGCACCGTGCGTCCGAGATGTTGTGGCTCGGGGCTGGTCAGCGACACCGTGGCCCCCGGCGCGATCACGCCGCCGGCGGTAAACGCGGTCTGGGTCGGCTCGTCCGCGGAGAACGGATTGCCGACGTCGACCGGCTGGGTCGAGTCCTCGCCGAACTGCGTCGGCACGGCCTCGACGACCTCGACGACATGGACCGCGACGCCGGTGATGTTGTCGTGACCACCGCGGGTCTTCGCGAGCTCGACCATCTCGGCGAGCGCGTCGCCCGGCTTTTCGGCCGATAGCCGCTGCGCGATCTCCTCCTCGGAGGGGAAGTAGTCGTGCAGCCCATCGCTGCACAGCAGCAAGCGGTCGTCGCTCTTGAGCGTGACGTGCGCCATCTCGACGCCGACATCCGCCGAGACGCCGATCGCGTTGACCAGGATCGTGCGCAACGGCGAGACCTGCGCCTCTTCGATCGTCAGCTTGCCCTCGATCACCAACACCTCGGCGACCGTGTGGTCCGTCGTGATCTGCGACGACCGGCCATCGCGCACCAGGTACGTGCGGCTGTCACCGACGTGCGCCACGAACGCCTCGGCGCCGGCGACCAGCACGACATCGAGCGTCGTGCCCATGCCCTGCTTGTCGGACTCGGTCTGGCCGCGCTGATAGACCGCCTGGTGGGCCTGCAGGACCGCCTGCTGGAGCAACTGCACGAGCTGGCGGCGGCCCGCGTCGGTCGGCGCCTTCTTGAACGCGAGGATCTCGGGCAGCGCTTCTTCGAGCGACTTCTTGACGGTCTCGACCGCCATCGCGGAGGCGACTTCACCCGCGGCGTGACCGCCCATGCCATCGGCGACGATGAAGAAGCCGCTCACCGGCTCCATGTGCGCGGAGTCTTCGTTGTGGTCGCGGACCATGCCGATGTCGGTGACCAGCCAGGCCTCCAACGTCACGCGCGAAGCTTCGTCGGTGGATTGTGGCGATCCGGCGGTCATTCTAGCGACTCACGGATGTTCACCCGGGGCACGCTCACCCGCAAGGGCTCGGGATCAAATGCGATACCGAACGATTTCGGTGCTACTTGGTGAGCAGGCCTGGGACGCGAGGCGGGTTTTCGTGATCGCGACCGCCGCGGCTTCACGATCTGCGACGACAAACCCGCGGCCGAGCCGGCGGGCGACCGCGGCCGTCGTCCCCGACCCGGCGAACCAATCCGCGACTCGGTCGCCGGGCCGGGTCACCGCCTCCAGGATCCGCGCGATCAGCCGCTCGGGCTTCTGCGACGGCCAGCCGGTACGCTCGGCGTCGGAGTGGTTGAGGGTCTCGATGTCGGTCCACCAGTCCTCCGGAACCTTGCCGGCGGCGACCGGATAGCGATAGACCCGCCCGGTCTTCTTGTCGGTCTTCTCCTGGACCGGGCCCTCGGCGGTGTCGATGACCCGCATGTGAGACCCGCCGCGCCGCGGGACCCGGACCGCGTCGGGGTAAAATGCCCAGTCGGGGCCGTTCGCGTACCACAGGATGGTGTCGTGCTTGCGCCCGAACCCGCGCCGGGACTTGCCGCCGACCGCGTAGCACCACACGAGCTCGTTGACGAACCGGTCGCGCCCGAACAGCCGGTCGAGCTCGACCTTCACGTAATGGATGGCGCGATAGTCGAGGTGCACGAACAGCGATCCGGTCGTCGCGAGCGTGCGCCGGCACTCGACCAGGAGCGGTGACAGCCACCCGACAAACGCCTCTGGATCGTCCGCGCGATCGACGTAGCTATGGCCGCGGCCGCGCTGCACGGCGCCGGTACCGAACGGCGGGTCGATGTAGATCGCCGCGAGCGACCCGTCCGCCACGCCGGCGGCGACCTCGAAGGCATCGCCGTGGATCACCTGATCTTCCACCCGCACGACGCTACCCTAGGGGTGTGAGATTTTGTCCCTGGTACCCGCTGGCCAGCGCCGCCGCCCACGCGCCGGCGGACGAGGGCGTGCTGCAGGTCCGGGTCGCGGAGGGCCTCCTCGACTACCCGCGCGGCAAGACCGCGATGGTCCACTACGAGCACGCACACGACGTCCGCGCCCGTGCGCTCGCGCTCGCCGCCGCCCACGTCGGAGCTCCCGTGCTGTGGTGCCGCCACCTCGACCTCGAAGGCGCCCGTGGGGTCGATCTGGCGGCGTTCCACACCGGCGTGCTCGCAGAGTTCGTGCGAAGGTTTGGCTGCGCGCCGTCCTTCGAGTACGCCCACCGCCCATGAACCTCGTCGAAGCCGAATCGACTGGCCCCGTCGAAGGCGACGACCCGATCGTCACGCCCCCGCGCCCGCGTCACCGCCGCGTGTCGGTCTCGCTGGTGTTGACGTTATCGGTCCTGATCGGGCTCGTCGTCGCGATCTATCAGGTGTTCCCGGCCCGCCATAACGAGCTCGCGAAGCAAGCGCTCGCACACCACCTCGCACCGCCGGTCTGGGATCTGGCGGCCCCGCCACCCGCGGAGCTGCGCGCGTGGCTGGTCGGCGCCGCGGGCAAGGATGCGCCGCTGCCCCGCGCACCGGCGATCGGCGCGGCCCGGATCGAGGTCCTCGATCGGCCCGTCGCGCTGATCCGGTTCGAGATCGGCCACGACGAGGTCAGCTATGTCGTTGGCCACGCCGCGCGGATCGCGCCGGAGCACACCGAAGACCGCGTCGGCGAGCTCCGCGTGGTCGCGTGGGAGCGTGGTCCGTTCGTGTTCGCCGCCGTCGGTCCCGATGCCAGCGCCGCGGCGTGGTTGCCGATCGTCGGCGCTCGTTAAGGCTCGGCCGGTCAGGGCGCGCCGGCAGCTCCGGGCTCGGGCGTGACCGTGACACACGCCGTATCGGCGCCACCGCGGAGGTCGCGCGCCGGGGCGAGCTCGGCGGCGACGCGCACGCAGACGCGATTCGCGACGCGGCCGGTGAGCTCGAACGCGCCCGGGATGACGATGCGGTTACCGCAGGCGACGCGGACCGCCGCCAGCGGATGATCCGCGACCGTGGCACCGGCCTCGACGACCGCGACATCGACCCACGTGCCGTGGCCGGGGGCACACGTGACGACGACCTTCCAGCGGTCCCCCGCCGCGAACGTCGTCGCGTCCTCGCGGATCGCTCCGGCGCGCTCGCGGACCAGGCCCAGCGTGACCGCGCCGACGCCCTTGATCGACGCGACGTTGCCGGCGCGCAGCGGTCCGCGTGGCCACGCCAGCACGAGCACCAGCGCCGCCGCCGCCGCGAACGCCGGCAGCGCGAGCCACCACCAGCGGGCATGCCGCGCGGCGACCGCCGGGGCCAGCACCGGCAATTCGACCACGTCGCGCACGATCTCGTCGAGACACGCGCGACATGCCGCGCACGCGGCGAGGTGCTGCGCGATCGCCGCGTCGGCCGGGCCGCTCGCATGGCGCTCGAGCCGAGGCCACGAGATCGGGGTGCCGATGCACGCGCTCACGCGGCCTCCCGGAGCTGGACGACGACGAGGCGGATCCGATCGAGGCGCTTGCCGATCGTCTTGCGCGACACGCCGAGGTGGTCGGCGATCTCGTCCTGCGTCATATCGTCGACGAACCGCGCGACCAGCACCTGGAGGTGCGCCTCGTCGAGTTGCTCCGCGAGCGCGGCGATCAGCGCGATCCCGACGACCTCGTCGTCCATCCGCACCCGGCCGACCGGCGCGACCGCCGCGTGCTCGCGCTCGAGCAGCCGCGCACGGGTGCCGCGATCCCGTAGCAGGTTGCAGCAGCGATTCGTGATCGCTCTATAGAGGTAGGGGAGGTCCACGGAAGCGCTCCAACGAGGGATGAGATCGGTGAACAGCGCGTGCACGACGTCGACCGCGTCCTCGCGGCTGTGCAGCATGCGTTCGGCTTTACGTACGAGCTGCGGGCCGTAGGTGCGATACGCCGCCTGTGGATCACTCGCAGCTGCCACCTTGGATGCCGACTGTAGAACATGGCGTGTTGTGAAGTCCGTCGAACGGGCAGTCCGCCGCGGTCGCGCATGCGCGTCCGTCGACGTCGCACTGCAGGCGCGCGGTGCCCTGGCACGCGCCCGATGCGCAGTCCGCGGCATCGCCGCACCCGCTGCCGGGCACGCCGGCGTGCAGCGCGGCGCCGCACACGAACGGGCCGTGGAGGTCGCCGCCGGTCCACGCCGCGCCACATCCGCAGGCATCGCCGGCCCGGCACGCCGAGCAGTTGCCGTACTCGCCGCCGGGCTCGAGCGTGGGTTGCGCGAACCCGAAGTTGCAGATGCCGCTGCCGCACTCGCCATCGTGCAGGCACTGCTCGCCGAGCTCGCGGCTGCCGGTCGGCTCGCACACGCGCGGCAGCTCGCGCAACGGCGACGTCGGATCGCTCGCGCCGCACACCTGGTTCGCGGCGCACGAGCTCTCGGTGCAGCCGACACAGAGCCCGCCGAAAAACGTCTGCTGGCACGTGCCGTCGGCGCACCCCGTCGTGTCGTCGCACGGCGCGCCGAGCGGGGCGGGTGCGGGCACGATCGGGGAGAACGCCGCGCAGCCGTCGACGATCTTCGCGCCGATCTGCGCGAGCACCGCGTGGCCGGTGCCCCGCTTCGTGATCTCGAACCGGATCCCGCGATAGCTGCCCTGGATCGGCAGCTCGAACTTCAGCGGGGTCCAGGCCGAGGTCGGGATCGGCTGAACATGCTCGACGCTGCCATCGCCGAACACGTCGATGTTCAACGCCACCTGCGAGCTCTCGTCGACGTCCGCGATCAGATCGAACTCGATGCACGCGCCGTCTCCCGAATCGACCGGCGAGACCTGCTCGATCGCGACGTCGCTGCCGACGAGCTCGACTCCCGGATCGCCGGCGTTCCAGGTCGGGACCTTGTGGGCCTCGCCACGCTCGACCTTCCACGCGCACATCTGATCACCGCACCACAGGTCGAAGCCGGGGTCGCGCAGCGCGTTGCCGCAATCGGTCGCGCCCATCTGGGACACGGCGGCAGCGACGAGCACCAAGGTAGGGATCCGCGGGATGCGCATGACTAGAACCCCCACGAGAAGCCGAGCACGAGCCGGTTACCACCGGCGGCGTGCGTGTTGCCGATCAAGTCCTTCACCGCGTAGGCGCCGTCGTACTGCCAGCCCGCGGCGAACCCGGCGTGCCCGAAGTGAACGCGGAGGCCGATCGCGGCCGCGAAGGCGGGACCGAAGTTCGTCGACGCGTACGTCATGTGGTCGGCGCCCTCGAGCGCGGAGTGGCCGATGCCGAGGCCGGCGGAGAGCTGGCCGAAGTACGCGAGCCAGCTCCACCACCCCTGCTCGATCCGCATCGTGGCCATCACCTCCGCCACGCTCCAGTCGAGCTGTTGCGCGAGGTTCTGCGTGCCGACGATGTCGTGCTTCCACGACGGGATCGAGGCCCACCCCGCGGTCGCGCCGATCCACAATCGATCGTAGATCTGGCGCAGCCCCGTCAGCGCGAACCCACCAGAGGGCGCGAGATCCTCGTTGTAGCCGAACGCGGCGAGGTTGTCGGTGTACCCGTCGTGGTGCTCCGGCCCGACGAGCAGATCGAGCACCGCCATGTAGCGATGCGGATCCTGCCACGGCTCCTGCAACGCCCCCGGGCCGCCCTTCGCGGTCTCGACGACGAGCGCCTCGCGGCGGCAGCGAGCGAGATCGAGCTCGCCGGGCGCGGTCACGGGGCAGCGCGACAGCGAGTGGCCATCGCGGACCAGGACGTCGTAGTCGCCGGGTGCGATCGCGATGCGGACCGCGGTCCCCTTCGCCTTGTAGATCTCCGCGGCGACGGCGTGGGCGCGGCGATCCTCGACGAGCGTCTTGCCCTCGAGCGACGCCGGCAACACGATCTGGGCGGTCGCGGCGCGCGGGTACGACAGCGGCACTTCGCCGTGACCCTTGAGGTCGGCCTCGAACGTGACGTGCTGGCCGCCGACGGCGGTCTCCGCGGTCTCGAGTAGGGTCTGGTGGTACGCGTAGCGATAGGCCTCATCGATCGAGACCTGGCCGTCGCCGTTCGCATCGCCGGCGCCGCGCAGCCCGACCAGCAGGTTGTGGGTGAAGTACGAGCCCTTGAGTTGCTCGCTCTCCTGCGACAGCTCGCTGCCCGAGCTGCTCGCGAGCACGGCGACGCCGGTCGCGTCGAGGTGCTGGCGCGAGCTGAACGAGAAATCGGCGGCCGCCTGCGCGCCCTTGATCCGCGAGAACGCGCCGCTCTGGCACGCGTCGAGGACCACGACCGTGAGGGCCGCGGGGATCGCGAACAGGCGCTCGCGGAGCTCGGTGAGGGGGAGCTCGGTCGCGCCAAGGTCGATGCCCTGGGCGCGCGCGTGGCCGGAGTAATAGAAGAACACCCGGGCCTGGCGGCCGGCGGCGGCATCTGCCCGCACCCGATCCGCGAGCTTCGCGAGCCGGTCACGCAGCTGATCCGGCGTGGGGTGGACGACGACGTCGACGGCCTCGGGCGGGTAGCCGCCGAGCTCGGTCAGCACCGCGGCGACGCGACGGGCATCGTCCTCGGCGTAGCGCAGGTCGGTCTGCCCCGGGCCGCCGGCGTTCGAGCCGACGACGATCGCGTAGGTGGCGATCGCCGGTGCGGGCGCCGGTGCGGGCGCCGGCACCGGCTCGGCGTGGGCCGGAGCCCAGGACGCGGCGAGCGCGAGCGCTGCGAGGGGGAGGAGTCGCATCAGGGGCCTTTCAACGTGATGACACGCAACCGGCCCGTTGTGGGAACCCAGATCATTTGTCGTCGGCGTCGTCGGAATCAGGCAGATGGACGGCGCGGCGGATCGTTCCTTTGCCGAACTTCGCCGCGAGTTTGTCGATCGTGCTGCCCAGCCGCTCGCGCTTCTCGCGGTGGGCCTCGTCGAACCCGAGCTGGCGGGGGGCGTCGCGCGGCTCGAGGTTGTCGGCGGAGATCCCGCACAGCCGGACGCGCCCGCCGCGGCGCGACTCGATCGGGACCTTCGCGAGCAGCTCGATCGCGGTGCGCGCGAGCAGGCCGCCGTCGCTCGTCGCCTGGTCCAGCGTGGTGCGCCGCGTGATCTGGCGAAAGTCGTCGTACTTGATGATCAGCGTGACCGTGCGCGCGCGCAGCTCCGCGCCGCGTAACCGCGACGCCACCCGATCGGCTTGATCGAGCAGCACGACCCCGAGCTCGCCCCTGTCCTCGAGGTCGTGCTCGAACGTCTCGCGATGGCCGATCGTCACCGCCTCGCGCTCGGCCACGATCGGTCGCGCATCCTCGCCGCGGGCGAGCGCCGCGAGGTGCTGGCCCGTGACCGCGCCGAGCCTGCCGATCAACGCGCTCTCCGGATAGCGCGCGACCTCGCCGATCGTCGAGAGCCCCATGCTCGCGAGCGCGGTGCGGGTCGCCTCGCCGACGCCCCACAGCCGGGTCACCGGCAGCGCGTGCAGGAACCCGAGCAGCCCGTCCGGGGTGACCACGCGCAGGCCGTCGGGTTTGTCGATGTCCGAGGCGATCTTCGCCGCGAACTTGATCGGCGCGATGCCGACCGAGACCACCAGCTCGGTGGCCGCGGTGACGCGCTGCTTGATCGCGCGCGCGATCGTGGTGCCGTCGCCGAGCAAGCGCTCGCTGCCGGTGCACTCGAGGAACGCCTCGTCGAGCGACAGGCCCTCGACGTCCGGCGAGTAGTCACCGAGGATCTGGAAGAACACGCGCGACGCCTCGACGTAGCGCTCCATATGCAGCTCGACCACGCTCGCGTGCGGGCAGCGCCGCATCGCCTCGGCCATCGGCATCGCACTCTTGATCCCGAACACCCGCGCCTCGTAGCTGCACGACGCCACCACGCCGCGCCGGATCGAGCCGCCGACCACCACCGGCTTGCCGCGCAGCCTCGGATCATCCCGCTGTTCGACCGCTGCGTAGAACGCGTCGAGGTCGGCATGCAGGATCGTCCGGGCGTGCGGGCGCACTAGGTGTTGAACACGTGCAGCTTCGTGACGGCGCAGAAGATCGAGATCGCGACACCGCCGAGCAGCATCGACCACAGCCAGGTCGGTACGGGCTTGAGGTTGCCCTGCGAGTATTTCTTGATCCGGCCGCGCATGATGCCGTGGACCGGCAGGATCAGCAGCACGATCGCGGCGAGCTTGACGTGGAGCCAGCCGTTGCCGGGCGTGGTGAACAGGTTGAGGGGCGAGATCGACATCGCGATCCCGCAGCCGATCGTCACCGCGGCGGCGATATCGGTCGCCAGGGCCAGCGCGCGCTCCTGCAGCGTGAGCTGCTCGTGCGAGGACTTCGGCGCGTGGTCGTGAAACCGCAGCATCCAGTAGATCGCCGTCAGGCCGCTGATCCAGATCACCATTGCCAGCACGTGTGCGGTCAGGACCAGCGAATAGAGGCTCGGGGACATGCTCCGAACCTACCACCTGCGCCGACATCCCGCGGCGGTGCGGGCTCGGGTATGATCTCCACGCTCTTGGGGCGCGTTCTAAAGATTTTCTTCCACGACGCTTGTTTCGACGGCACGACCTCCGCGGCGCTGTTCGCGGCGTTCTATCGCGACGTCGTCGATCGCGACATCACGATCAAGCCGATCGGGATGGTCCACCGCGACGGCAACCCGTTCGAGGGCATCCCGCTCGACGCCGACGATCACGCCTGCGTCGACTTCCGGTTCTGTGCCGACCCCAAGATGCGCTGGTGGTTCGATCACCACCCGACCGCGTTCCAGCCGCCTGCGCTGCGCGACATCTTCGACCGCGAGCGCGCGCCGACCTGGTTCTTCGATCCGGAGGCGCCGTCGTGCGCCGGGTTCATCGCCCGCACGCTCGCCCATGGCTGGCAGTGGCAGCCGCCCGCGCACCTCGCCGATGCCGTGATCTGGGCCGACAAGATCGACGCTGCGAAGTTCGCGTCGGCATCCGAGGCGATCTCGCTCGAGCTGCCGGCACAGCGGATCGCGGCCTGGCTCGCGAACGGCCGTACCGGCCTGGACACCGCGCGCTACATCGACTGGCTCTCGAATGCCTCACTCACCGAGGTCGCGCAGCGGCCCGAGGTCGCGCCGCAGATCGCGGCGATCGAGCACGAGCGGGCCAAGGACATCGATCAGATCCGGGCGCTCGCGAGGTGGCATGACGACGTCGTCGTGTTCGATCGCTTCGATGACCTCGGCGCGCGTAACCCGGGCTTCCTCGGCTACTGGCTGTTCCCCGAGTCGCTCTACGCGATCGCCGGGACCCGCACCGCCCAGACCATCAAGATCACTGTCGGCCTCAACAAGTGGACGACCTCGTCGCGGGCGCCGACGATCGACGTCGGCGCGCTGTGTGCCCGATTCGGCGGCGGTGGCCACGCCGTCGTCGGCGGCATCACGCTGCACGGCGACGAGCTCGCGCGTGCGCGCGAGACGATCGACCAGCTCGTGATCGAGCTGACGCGGAGGTAGCGCCGCACGGCTGCCGCCGGCGCGGCCTACTTCTTGTGGTCTAGCTTCGCGCTGCCTTCGGCAGGCGACTTGTCGAGGATCGGCAGGGTCCCGGTCTCGGCGACACGCCGGCGCCGCATCGGGCGCAGCTTGTAGCGCAGCAACTTGCCACCCGGGCCGCGCGGGAGCGCGTCGACGAACTCGATCCAGCGCGGGTACTTGTACGGTGCGAGCGTCTGCTTGACGTAGTCCTTGAGCTCGGTCTCGAGCTTGGCGCCGCCTTCCCAGCCGACGTTCGTGACGACGAACGCGAGCGGCTTGATCAGGCCCTCGTCATCGTCGGCGCCGATCACGGCGCATTCCCACACGCCCTCGTGCGCGGTGAGCGCGTTCTCGACCTCGTTCGGGGACACCCACTTGCCGCCGACCTTGAACAGGTCATCGACCCGCCCGCAGTGGTGGTAGAAGCCGTCCTTGTCGGTCATGAAGCGATCGCGCGTGGTGAACCAGCCGTCGGCGCGGAGCTCGCCGGCGGCGGTCGCGCCCTGGCCGGCCCAGTAGCCGGTGAACAGCGAGCCGCATTGCAGCTCGAGCGTGCCGATCTCGTCGGCGCCGACGAGGTCGCCATCCTCGTCGACGAGCCGGACCTGGACGCCGGCGAGCGGCTTGCCCGAGACGCCGGCGCGCGAGCCCGGGTCGTCGGAGCGGCCGGCGAGCGCGAACTGGAAGATCTCCGTGAGGCCGTAGCCGACGGTGACCTCGGTGCCGAGCACGCCGCGGATGCGCGGGATCAGGCGCTCGGGCATGCCCTCGGCCCCCGCGATCGCGCAGCGCAGCTGGGCGAGGGGCTTGGCGGTGTGGAGGCGCTCGGCGTCGTGCGCGAGCTGCGCGTAGATCGAGGGCGTCGCGAACAGCACGGTCGGCTTGTACGTGCGCAGCGCCTCGAACAGCGGCTCGGACTTGGCCTGCGCCGGGAACAGCAGCGACTCGGCCTGCATCGAGAGCGGCAGCATCAGGCCGGCACCCAGGCCGTAGGCGGTCGACAGTCGCGCGACCGAGAACACGCGATCGGCAGAGGTCAGCTGGAGGTGCTCCTTCGCGAAGGACTCGCGCGCGGCTTCGACCGTGCGCTGCGTGTGCGGTACGGCGCGCAATTCGCTGGGGCCGGAGCCCGCGGAGTACAGGAGCACGGCGACATCGGTCGCGCCGCTCGGCGCGGGCGGTAGCGGCGTGGTGGCGGCGAGGATCGCGTTGAAGTCGTGGCTCGACGGCAGCTTCGCGCCGACGCACACGACCTCGCGGAGATCGGGGGTCTCGTTGCGGACCGCATCGAGCACGGCCTCGTGGCGATCGTCGGTGATCGCGATGGTCGCGCCGCAGTGCAGGACGTAGTCCTGGACGTCGTCGGGGGTCGCCAGCTCGGACACCGGGACCGCGATGCCGCCGGCGTGGATCGTGCCGAGGATCGCGGTCGCGGCTTCGAGCGTGTCGCTCATCAGCACGAGCACGCGCTCGCCGCGCTGGAGGCGCAACGCGCGCAACGCCGCCGACATCCGCGTGACGCGCTCGGCGAGCTCGCTATAGGTCCAGGCGCGCTCGCCTTCGCGCAGCGCGACCCGCGGACCGGTGCCACTCGCCAACGCGCTATCGAGCAGCCATGCCGCGAGATTCCCGGTCGTAGGCATGCCGGGGTAATCGTAACGGACTACGGCGGCGAGAACAAAAAGAAGTCGTAGATTCGGCGTATGCGGATCGTGCGAGGCAGCCTCGGAGGTCGAATTTTGCGTGCTCCAGCGGGGGCCGCGACGCGGCCGACCTCCGAGAAGGTCCGCGAAGCCATCTTCAACATCCTGCCGGACGTCGAGGGCGCGCACGTGCTCGACCTGTTCGCCGGCTCGGGGGCGCTCGGGATCGAAGCGCTTTCACGCGCGGCCGCGCACGCGACCTTCGTCGATTTCGGCAAGCAGCCGCTCGGGGTCATCCGGGCGAACCTCGACGAGCTCGGGCTCGCAGGCCGCGCGACCGTGGTGAACATGGATGCGGTCGCGGCGGCGGCACGGCCCGGCCCGGCCCCGTGGGACGTCGTGTTCATCGATCCGCCGTATGCGAGCGATCTCGCGGTCCGTGCGGCGCAGGCGCTCGTGCACCTCGCGGACCGCGCGACGGTCGTCATCGAGCACGATCGACGGCATGCGCCTCCCGAGCAGCTCGGATCTCTGGTACGAACAGACGAGCGTCGCTACGGCGACACCTTGGTCTCGTTTTATCAGCGCGGGTCCGCATGACCAAACCCACCTCGGTCGCCGTTTATCCCGGTACGTTCGATCCGATCACGAACGGCCACCTCGATATCCTCGAGCGGGCGTTGCGGCTGTTCGATCGCGTGATCGTCACGCTGGCGATCAACCAGCGCAAAGAACCGCTGTTCACGGCGGAAGAGCGGATCCGGTTCATCCACGACGCGATGCCGACCGCCGGTGACCGGCTCCAGTTCGAGCAGTTCGACGGGCTGATCGTCGACTTCTGCGTCAAGCACGGCGCGCGAACGCTGGTCCGCGGGCTGCGCGCGCTCGCCGACTTCGAATACGAGTTCCAGTTCGCCCACATGAACCGCCGTCTCGCGCCGACCGTCGATACCGTGTTCTTCATGACCGACGAGCGCAACCACTACGTGTCGAGCTCGCTGGTCAAGGAAGTCGCGAGCCTCGGCGGCGACGTGCGCGGCCTCGTGCCGCACGCGGTCGTCGAAGCTCTCGCGTTGAAGTTTGGCAACACGAAGGTAGAGAGAGACAAGCCATGAAGTTGAAGATCGCGTCGCGCCTCGATCCCATCAAACCCTCGATCACGCTCGCGGTGACCGCCAAGGCGGCCCGCCTCAAGGCGGAAGGTGTCGACGTGATCAGCTTCGGCGCCGGCGAGCCGGACTTCGATACGCCCGACCACATCAAGCAGGCGGTGCGCGAAGGGCTCGACAAGGGCGTCGGCAAGTACACCGATGTCGCCGGCATCGCGATCCTGCGCAAGGCGATCGCGAGCGAGCTCTCGCGCGTGCACCACGCGAGGATCGAAGCCGAGAACGTGCTGGTCTCGGCGGGCGCGAAGCACTCGCTGTTCAACCTGTTCATGGCGTTGATCGATCCGGGGGACGAGGTCCTGATCCCGGCGCCGTACTGGGTGAGCTACCCGGACATGGTGATGCTCGCCGGCGGCAAGCCGGTGATCCTGCCGACCCGCGCCGAGGACGACTTCGCGGTGACCGCGGCTCAGGTCGCGGCGGCGTGCACGCCGAAGACCCGCGCGATCGTGCTCAACAACCCATCGAACCCGACGGGGGCCGTGTACACGCGCGCGCAGATCGAGGCGCTCGCGCAGGTCGTGATCGACAAGGACATCCTCGTGATCTCCGACGATATCTATCGCTCGCTGGTCTACGCGGGCGCCGAGTACGTGTCGATCGCGGCGGTCTCGCCGGAGCTCGCCGATCACACCGTGTTGATCGATGGCGTGTCGAAGACCTACGCGATGACCGGCTGGCGGATCGGCTACACCGCGACGACCGCCGCGCTGTCGCCGCTGATCAAGGCGATGTCGAAGATCCAGGGCCAATCGATCTCGAACGCGACGCACGCGTCGCAGGTCGCGACGTTCGCCGCGCTGACCGGCCCGCAGGCTCCGGTCGAGACCATGCGCAAGGCGTTCGACGAGCGGCGCGTGGAGATGACCCGGCTGCTGCGCGCGATCCCGAACGTGAAGTGCCGCGAGCCGAAGGGCGCGTTCTACGCGTTCCCGGATGTGTCGGCGTATGTCGGCAAGACCTCGCCCGAGGGCAAGGTGCTCGCGACCGATGTCGAGCTGTGCGATTGGCTCGTCGATGTCGGCCGCGTCGCGGTCGTGCCGGGCAGCGGGTTCGGTGCGCCCGGACACGTGCGGTTGTCGTACGCGACCTCGATGCCGAACATCCAGGAGGGTGTCGGCCGGCTCGGCCGCGCGCTGGCCACGCTGACGTGAGGGCGGTCGCTCGCGCACCGGCGCGAGCTGGTCGTTGCGAGTAAGCTCGCGCGCGATGGCCCGCGAGTTCGCCTTTCCCGGCACGCAACCGAAGTTCGCCCCCGACCGCGTCGTCGACATCCTTCACATCGCCCTCGCGATCGAGGTCGATCCGACCGCACGCACGGTCGCGGGGACCGCGACGTTACGGGCGTCCGCGCTCGCCACGACGAAGATCGTCGAGCTCGATGCGGTCGAGTTGACGATCGACGCGGTCACGACGAACGGCAAGGACGCCGCGTTCCGCCACGACGGCAAGCGGCTGCGCATCGAGCTCGGCGCGCTCGTGCAACCGGGTGAGGAGCTCGTGCTCGCGATCGCGTATCGCGGCGCGCCGCGGCGCGGCCTCTACTTCACCGCGCCCGACGAAGGTTATCCCGACAAGCCGATCCAGGCGTGGACGCAGGGCCAGGACGAAGACTCGCGCTACTGGTTCCCGTGCTTCGACGCCCCGAACGAGAAGGCGACGAGCGAGGTGATCGCGACCGTGCCGGCCGGGATGTTCGCGCTGTCGAACGGTGCGCTGGTCTCCGATCGCACGCACGGCGACAAGCGGATCGTGCACTGGCGGCTCGACGTCCCACATAGTTGCTATCTGATCACGCTGGCCGTCGGCGACTTCGCGACGATCGAGACCCGGTGGCGGGACGTGCCGGTCGTGTACTACGTGCAGCGCGGCCTCGAGGCCGAGTGCGAGCGCACCCTCGCACGGACGCCGGAGATGCTCGAGCTGTTCTCGACCAAGTTCGGGGTCGTGTATCCGTACCCGCGCTACTCGCAGGTGTTCGTCGCCGACTTCATCTTCGGCGGGATGGAGAACACGAGCGCGACGACGCTGACCGATAGCGTGCTGATCGACGAGCGCGCCGCGATCGACTACGACATCGATTCGCTCGTCGCGCACGAGCTCGCGCACCAGTGGTTCGGCGACCTGGTGACCTGCCGCGATTGGGGCGAGGGCTGGTTGAACGAGGGCTTCGCGACCTACTCCGAGTACCTGTGGCGCGAGCATCACGAGGGTCGCGACGCCGCCGACCTCGAGCTCGAGGAGTGGGGCGACTCCTACATGGGCGAGGACTCGGGCCGCTACCGCCGCACCATCGCGACCAAGCTGTTCGACGAGCCGATCGACATCTTCGACGCGCACCTCTACGACAAGGGCGGGCGCGTGCTCCACATGCTGCGCCACTACCTCGGCGACGACGCGTTCTTTCGCACGCTCGCGCACTACCTGACCAAGCACCGCCATGGCCTCGTCGAGTCACGCGACCTCGCGCGCGCCGTCGAGGATGCGACCGGCAAGGTCGTCGATTGGTTCTTCAGCCAGTGGGTGATCGACTTCGCCGGCTATCCCGAGCTCGAGATCGCGATGCGCTGGGAGCCCGAAGGCGAGGTGATGGTGGTGACGATCGAGCAGCACCAGCACGTCGATGCCCACACGCCGGTGTTCCGGATCCCGACGGCGCTGCGGTTTCGGCTCGGCGATCGCGATGTCGATGTCGCGATCGAGATCACGGAGGCCAAGCAGACGTTCCGGCTCGAGCTCGAGGCCGAGCCGACGCAGGCGATCTTCGATCCGGGGCATGTCGTGCTCGCGGCCCGCAAGATCGACAAGCCCGAGCCGTTGTGGCGCGCCGAGCTCGCGGGCGCGACGCTCGGGATCGATCGCGCGGCGGCCGCGGCGGCGCTCGCGAAGCGCGGTGGGCGCAGCGCCCAGGACGCGCTCGTCGCGGCCCTCGCCGGCGATCCGTTCTGGGCGGCGCGCGGGGCGGCCGCGGCGGCGCTCGCGAAGCTCCGCAACGCCGGCGCGCGCGAGGCGTTGATCGAACGGCTGCGTGGCGAGGTTCACCCCCGCGCGCGCCGCGCGATCGCCCGCGCGCTCGGCGAGTTCGTGCTCGACGCCGCGGCCGGTGCCGCGCTCGCGCAGGTCGTCGACCGCGGCGATGCGAGCTACTTCGTCGAGGCCGAGGCCTGCCTCGCGCTCGGCAAGACCCGCACGCCGCGCGCCGGCGAGCTGTTGCGCAGGGCCGCCGGCCGCGATTCGTTCACGGACGTGATCCGCCAGCACGCGTACCGGGGTCTGGCCGAGGCGCGCGACGACTCCGCGCTCGTCCTGCTCGCCGAGGGGGTTCGTTGGGGCAACCCCACGCAGGGCCGTCGGGCCGCCGCCGGGGCGCTCGCCCAGCTCATGCGCGGCCGTCGCGATCGCGAAGCACGCGACGTCCGCGAGCGCCTCGAGCTGTTGCTCTCGGATCGAGACTTCCGCGTCCAGGCCGCCGCGATCGAGGCGCTCGCGGTGATCGGCGATCCGGCCGCGATCCCGGCGCTGCGCCGCGTGATCGAGCGCGAGCTCGACGGCCGGCTGCGCCGTCGCGCGAAGGAGGTCGCGCGCGATCTCGAAGACGGGGTGCCGATCGCCGAGGACGTGCGCCGCTTACGCGACGAGCTCGGCGAGCTCCGCCAGGTCGCGGGAGCGCTGCGCGAGCGTGTCGAGCAGCTCGAGGCCGCGAACGCGCCGGCACACGGTCACGAGGCCAAGCAGACCAAGCAGGCCAAGCAGGCGAAGCAGGCCAAGCACAAGAAGGCCAAGAAGCACGGCCGTCGCGAGCGCTAGCCAGCGCTGGTACCGTGCGGGCATGTCGGGAGACGCGCTCGCCACGGTGGCCTACCGGCTCGGTGCGGATCGCGACCACGTGCTCGCGCGGATCGGCGGCGAGCTCGGCGTGCGGGCCCGTGCCGCCGCGGCCGCGAGCGGTCGCAGCGACGCGGGGGAGCAGAAGCTCGAGCGCGCGCGGGTGATGGCGACCCGCCGCGTGCTGTGGCCGGCGGGGCTGCGTGCGGTCCATCCGACGTGGATCGAAGCCGCGCTCGCGGAGCTGCCGGCGCGCGCACGCACCGCGGTGGCGAACGGGCAGGGCGACCCGATCGATACGTGGCTCGGGCGGTGGGCGCTCGCGGGCTTCGTGGCCATGCCGGTCGTGCGCGCCGAGGTCGTGCGCGTGCCCGCGGACCTGCCCGCGCTCGCGCCCGAGGCCTTGCGCGCGTGGCTCGAGCGGGCGGGCGCCGATCAGCTCGCGCGCGCGCTCGAGCTCGGCGGGGCCACGTCCGAGGCGCCGTGGTGGATCGCGGCGGCCGCTCGGATCGCGGTGGCGCCGCGCCACGGTCAGCTCGGCGGTGATCGCGCGATCGTGCAGCGCTGCCGCGGGATCGCCGACGACGACGTGCGGCTCGCGAGGATCGGCGCGCGGGCGGTGGCGCCGCACCTCGAGGTCAGCGTCCGGCGCCAGCTCGTCCAGCGCTTGCCACGCGCGCTCGGGATCGTGGTGCGCATCGAGTTGCAGGCGTGTGCGGACGATCGCGATCGCGCGAGCTGGCCCGCGCTCGCGTGATACCGTGAAGCACACATGAAGGCTGGGCGGGTGATCGATGGGGACGAGCACGACGCGCGCACGCTCGCGCAGCACCTCGTGGCCGACGCGCGGGCCGAGGCCGCCAAGGTGGAGAGTGCCGTCAAGGTCCTCGCCGAGAGCATCCTCGCCGCCGCCCGCACCGAGGCGGAGCGGATCACCGCGCGGGCCCAGGCCGATGCGGCGAAGCTGCGCGACGACGCGCGCCAGCTCGCGCACGAGCTCGTCGCGCCGCTGCGCCACGCCGGCGACCCCCCGGCGGTGACGGCGACGGCGACGACGACGGTGCGGATGTCGAAGCTCGAGCTCGAGCTCGAGCAAGCCGAGCCCGGCAGGGTCGACGAGGTCATCGGCTTGGTGGTGCGCGCGACCGTGCCCGGGGCCGCGTTCGGCGAGCTCGTGCGGATCGACAGCCAGCCGCGGCCGATCGCGGCCGAGGTCGTCGGGTTTCGCGGCGAGCAGGCGCTGCTGTTGCCGCTCGGCGATCTGGCCGGCGTGAGCCCGGCGAGCGCGGTGTGGCGCACCGGTGAGGCGCTCGCGATCCTCGCCGGTGATGATCTGCTCGGCCGGGCGCTCGACGGCCTCGGCGCCCCGATCGACGGCGGTGCTGCGCTGACCGGCGAGCGCTGGGCGGTCGATCGCGCGGCCCCGCCCGCGCTCGAGCGCCCGCGGATCACCGCGCCGCTCGCGACCGGCGTACGTGCGATCGACGCGATGCTGACGCTCGGTCGCGGCCAGCGCGTCGGCCTGTTCGCGGCCGCCGGCGTCGGCAAGACGACGCTGCTCGGTCAGATCGCACGCGGCACCAGCGCGGACGTGATCGTCGTGTGTCAGGTCGGCGAGCGCGGCCGCGAGCTCGCCGAGCTCCTCGGTGACGAGCTCGCACCGGCGCGCGCGAAGACGGTCGTCGTGTGCGCCACCAGCGACGCGCCACCGCTGGTCCGCTTGCGCGCGGTCCACGTCGCGACCGCGATCTCGGAGTGGTTCCGCGACCAGCGCGGCGCGAGCGTGCTCTTGCTGGTCGATTCGTTGACCCGCGTCGCCCGCGCACAGCGCGAGGTCGGGCTGTCCACGGGCGAGCCGCCGGCACGCCACGGCTATCCGCCCAGCGTGTTCGCGCTGTTGCCGCGGTTGATCGAGCGCGCGGGCGCGACCGCTGCGGGCGCGATCACCGCGATCTATACGGTGCTCGTCGCGGGCAACGACCTCGACGAGCCGATCGCCGACGAAGTCCGCGGCCTGGTCGATGGCCACATCGTGCTCGATCGCCGGCTCGCGCAACGCGGCCACTTCCCGCCGATCGACGTGGTGGCCAGCGTGTCGCGGCTCATGCACCGCGTGACCGATCCTCGGCACGCGGAAGCGGCCGCCGCGCTCCGCGCGCGCCTCGCCGTCTACGAGGACCATCGCGACTTGATCACGCTCGGGGCCTATCAACCCGGCCGTGATCGCGTGCTCGACCGGGCGGTCGAGGCGTATCCGGCGATCGAGGGCTTGCTCCGCCAGTCCCGCGAGGAGCACGCGGAGTGGCATCAGGTGCTCGATCAGCTCTCCCTGCTCGCGACTGGCAGCCGCTGACTATTTGGGGGGCGTGGCTGGGGGAGCCGGTCCCTGCCGATAGGTGCAGTTCGCGGTGTTGAGGCATCACTGTGTGCACTCGTCGCAAGGCGCCCTACACTCAGAAACGTAGTTTCGCGGAGTTGACATGAGGGACGACGTGGCGCGATCTGTTGCCTGGGGTGGCGCGACTGTTGCTGTCAGGGCCGTTAGTCACCCATGCGCCGACGCTCCGCAAAGATCACGAGCCCCATGACCCCTCTCGGACCTGTGCCGTTCGTCGGCCGCCAGCAAGAGCTCGCCGAGCTCAAGCAACACCTGGCCGTGGTGTCGTTGGTCTCGCTGCACGGCCCGCTCGGCGTCGGCAAGAGCCGGCTGGTCCAGGAGCTCGCGCCCTCGCTCGGTGCGCCGTGCACGGTGATCGAGTGTCACCTCGGGGATCGCGCGTCGGCGCTGCGGTCGCGCGCCGAGCGCGCGCTGCGCTGCGTCCCCGGCTCGCTGGCGCAGACCCTGACCCACACCGCGCGGGTGCTGATCATCGACGACATCCAGCACCTCCGCGTCGACGAAGCGACCAACCTCCTGGCGCCGCTCGCGCTCGGTCAGACCGCGCTCGGTCGGGTCGTCGTCGTCGGCCGCGATCCGCTCGCCGCCGCGGTCGGTGCCGCGATCGCGGAGGTCGAGCTCGCCGGCCTCGACATCGACAGCGCGTCCGCGCTGTGGACGAACCTCGAGGAGACCTTCGGCGAGGCGGACGGCTGGGATAACGCATTCTCGCGCACCCGCGGCGTCCCGCTCGCGCTGCGCCGCGAATACGCGCGCGCACGGTTCGGCGCGAACGCGTGGGATCTTACCGCGCTCGATCGCGGCGCGCGGTCCGCGCTCGAGGCGCTCGCGATCCTGCGCCAGGCGGTCGCGCCGGCCGCGGTGTCCGCGCTCACCGGCGAGGACGACACCGAGGCCGCGCTGACCGGCCTGGTCGCGCGCCAGCTCGTCGACGCCGTCGGCGATGGCCGCGTCGTGGTTCACGAGGTCGTGCGAGTCGACGTCCTCGCGCAGATCGATCCCGAGCGCAAGCAGCAGCTGTCGCGCGCTGCGGCCGAGCTGGTCGCCAGCACCTCGGCGGTGGCCGCGGGGCCGCGCCTCGCGTGGCAGGCGGGCGACGATGGCGCGTTCGGTGCGATGGATCTGATCACGCGCGTGCGCGAGGTCGTCTGGCACTGGATCGCCGCCGGCGAGTTCGGTCGCGCGGCCGACGTGCTGCTCGACCACCGCGAGCTCGCGGCGCGCAGCGGCGGCGCCGGCGAGTTCGAGGCGCTGCTCGACGCACTCGGCGATCATCGCCCGCGCCAGCGCCGCGGCGACGTCACCACCACCGGCCAGGTCTCGACGCTGACCTCGTTCCTCGATCCCGACCACGCGCGCGCGCTCAGCCAGCTGCGCATCGAGATCGCGGTGCGCGGCGGCCGCTACACCGAGGCGTTCGAGCGCGCGAGCGCGGCGCCCGGTGCGGTGTCGCCGTTGCTCCATGCCGAGCTCGTCGCCAGCACCTCCGCGGTCTCGGCCGGTCCGCGCCTCGCGTGGCAA
>JBDTEH010000170.1:0-4889 GCA_039922635.1 Kofleriaceae bacterium
CGTACCGAAGGCGGCGCCTCGCACGCGCTCGATCAACAGAGCCGCGCCGACTCCGCCGAACGCCGCGAGCTCGATCGCGCGCACGCCGCAGAGGCCGCGGTGCTGACCGCACGTGTCGCCGAGCTCACCGCACGAGCGAAGGAGCTCGTCCGCCGCCGCGGCGAACGGTCGCGCGCGTTGCTCGTCCAGATCCAGGACACGTATGCGTTCGCGAACGCGCGCGGCGAGATCAAGTCGCTGCGCGAGCTGTTCGCGCCGGATTCGCCGCCCGGCGGTGCGGGCGACTGCGCCGCGCCGAAGTTGTTGGCGTACGCGTATGGCCACGGCTTGCAGCCACTCGCGCTCGCCGAGATCTGGCTCGGTCCGCCGCCGAGCGCGGGCGATCGCCGGACCGGCGCGTGCTATCCGGCGTGCCGCGGCAAGTGCGCTCCGATCCTCGCGCACGTGCTGCGAGGGCTTGCCGTCGCGCCCGCGCCCGTGTTCGGCGACGCGACGCGGATCCCCGCCGACGAGCCGCGTGTCGTGTTCGAGGATCCCTGGCTCGTCGTCGTCGCGAAGCCGGTCGGCTTGCTCTCGGTCCCCGGCCGCAGCGGCCTGCTCACCGATTCGGTGCAGGCCCGGCTGACCGCGCGCTACGGCCGCGCGTTCATCGTGCACCGCCTCGATCTCGACGTCTCCGGCCTGATGCTCGTCGCGAAGGACGAGGCCACGCACGCGATCCTCCAGAAGATGTTCGCGCGCCGCGAGATCGACAAGCGCTACGTCGCGATCCTCGAGGCGGCGCCGGCGCGCGCGCTCGGTGATGCCGGCACGATCGAGCTCGCGGTGCGCGTCGACCTCGAGGATCGCCCTCGCCAGCTCGTCGACCCGATCCACGGCAAGCCGGCGATCACCGCCTGGCAGCGGCTCGGGGGGGCGCGCGTCGCGCTGTTCCCGCGCACGGGCCGAACCCACCAGCTGCGCGTGCATTGCGCGCACCCCGCGGGGCTCGCGTCACCGATCGCGGGCGATCGCCTGTACGGCACGCCGGGCGAGCGGCTCTTGCTCCACGCGGAGCACCTCGCGTTCATGCACCCGCACTCCGGCGAGCGTATCGCCTTGGAGCTCGCGGCGCCGTTCTAGCGCGAGCGGGGAGCCCGACACGGCATCGGCTTGGAGCTCAGTCGGCCTCGAGACCGTACTGGCGCAGCTTCTTCCACAGCGTCGTGCGGTTGATGCCGAGCATCTGCGCCGCCTTGGTCTTTTGATTGTCGCAGAGCTCGAGCACCTTGAGGATGTGGGCGCGTTCGAGCTCGTCGAGCGTGGGCACGTGGTCGCCGACGAACGTCGCGAACGCGGCCCCCGCGGCCGGGGCGCGTGGGCCCGCGACATCGGCGACATCGAGCAGGTCGCCGTTGGCCATGATCACCGCGCGTTCGATGGTGTTCTCGAGCTCGCGCACGTTGCCGGGCCAGCGCTGGGTCGCGAGGTGGGCGAGCGCGGCATCGGACAGCATGACGCGCCCGCGTTCGGCGCGCAGCGCGGCTTGCTCCGCGAAGTGGCGCGCGAGCAGGCCGATGTCGCCCGGGCGGTCGCGTAGCGGTGGGACCTCGATCGTGATCACCGCGAGCCGGTAGTACAGGTCCTCGCGGAAGTTGCCGTTCGCGATCCGATCCGGAAGCGTGCGATTGGTCGCCGCGATCACGCGCGCGTCCGCGCGGATCGCGGTCGTGCCGCCGACGGGCTTGATCTCGCCGTCCTGCAAGGCGCGTAGCAGCTTCGGCTGGAGCTCGAGTGGTAGCTCGCCGATCTCGTCGAGGAACAGCGTGCCACCATCGGCCGCGATGAACAGCCCGCGCTTCGAGGTGTCGGCCCCGGTGAACGCACCGCGGACGTGCCCGAACAGCTCGCTGTCGAGCAGCGTCCCGACCAGCGCGCCGCAGTTGACCGGGACGAACGCGCTCGCGGCACGACGGCCGGCGAAGTGCAGCGCGCGAGCGACCAGCTCCTTGCCGGTGCCGCTCTCGCCGGTGACGAGCACGGTCGCATCCGAATGCGCGACCTTGCCGATGGTCTCGCGGAGCTGGCGCATCGCGGGCGACTCGCCGACCATCGAGCCATAGGCGAGGCGCTTGGTGAGCGCCTCGTGGGTGTTGCGGAGCTCGTCCTCGGCGAGCGCGCGGTGTACGCACAGCCGCAGCTCGTCGGGCGAGAACGGCTTGCCGATGTAGTCGCGCGCGCCGAGCTTCATGCCGCGTACCGCGGTGTCGATCGATGGATAGGCGGTGATCAGCAGCACCGCGGGCGGCGGCTCCGCGGCGAGCAACTTGGGCAGCAGCGAGACGCCGTCTTGATCGGGCAAGTTGATATCGCACAGCACGAGCTCGAACCTGGCGCGCTGGATCGCGGCGATGGCGCCGGCGGCCGAGTCGACGGCCTCGACCTGATGACCGGCGCGAGTCAACACCTCCGAGCACAGGGCGCGGATGCCGCGCTCGTCGTCGACAACCAGGATGCTGCTCACACAGCATTGGGTATCACGACGCGGAACTCGACACCACGACCGTTCGGGCCGTCGCCGATTTCGATCGAGCCGCCGGCGGTCGCCACCAGGTGCTTGCACACCGCGAGGCCGAGGCCGGTGCCGGTGCCGGGGGCCTTCGTCGTGTAGAACGGATCGAAGACCTTGATGCGCGCCGCGACCGGGATGCCGGGGCCGTCATCGGTCACCGTGATCACGGTCGCGATCCCGCCGGGGGCGGGGGTCGCCGTCATCGTGATCGAACCGCCGGCGATGAACGCCTGCGCGGCGTTCTGCACCAGGTTGACGAGCACCTGTTGCAGCGCGCTCGACTCGATCGCGATCCGGTGGTCGGTGGTGACCTCGGTGGTCAGCGTCGCGCGGACCTTCTTGAGCTGTGGTGCGACGAGCGCGGCGACGTGGCCGAGGACCTGCGCGGGCCGCGCGGTCCCGGCGCCAGTCCCGGGCGGCCCGGCCCCGATCGCCGGCTCGCTCGGGCGCGGCGCACGCGCGTACTCGAGCAAGCTGCCGATGATCTTCTTCATCCGTTCGGCCTCGTCGGCGATCAGCTCGAGCGCGGCGCGATCGGCGTGACCCTCGGGCTTGTCCTCGAGCAGCAGCTTCGCGTAGCCGAGCACGGTCGTGAGCGGGTTGTTGATCTCGTGCGCGACCTGGGCCGACATCACGCCGACCGAGGCGAGCCGGTCGCCGCGCGCGAGCGCCGCCGCGAGCTCCGCGCGCTCCGCGATCCGCTTCGCCATCTCGTCGACCGAGTGCGCGAGGGTCCCGATCTCGCCCGGGCCCTCGATCGGTGGATCGTCGGGGATCTGGCCGGCCGCGATCGCGTCCGCGCGGCGCGCGAGATCCGCGAGCGGCCGGGTCAAGCGCGTCGCGAAGAACGCGCCGAACGCGAGCGCGAGCGCGAGCGCCACCGCACCGATCACGATCGTGTCGCGCGTCGTGCGGCGTGCGAGCGCGTACGCGTCGGCCTCGGGCTGGCGGTGAATGATCGCCCAGCGCACGCCACGCAGCGATTGATAGCTCGACAGGTTGCGATACGCCGAGACCCAGCCGCCTTGCGATAGCGTGCCTTCGACCGTCGAAGCGAGTGCGCGCTCGACCACCGGGTCGCTCGCGCGCGAGCCCGGCACGAGCACGGGGTCGCTCGTCGCGACCGGCATGCCGACGCCGTCGACCACGAGCACCTGCGCGCCTTGGCCGAGCCGCGCGGACGCGATCACGTCATGGACGAAGCCGAGATCGAGCGTCGCCACGAACACGCCCATCAGCTCGCCGGTGCGCCCGCGCGCCTGGACCACCATGTGGATGACCGGCTTGCCGTGATCGAACACCGCGTCGCCGATGTAACCGCCGAAGCTGTGCGAGCCGATGTCTTCGCTCGAGGGGGTGCCGCCGCCCTCGGACGCGGGGCCGGTGGGCGCCGGGTCGCGGAACACCAGGTGGCCATCGGGGTCGAGGATCGACAGGTCCTCGACGATCGGCACGTCGCGGCGCAACCGGCGGACGAGGAGCTGAGTCGATCGCGCCGCGCCGGCGTCGCCCGAGCCATCGGCCCACTGCGAGGCGGCGAGCTCGACCGTGCGCCGCGCGTCCTGCAGCGTGCCGTCGAGCGCCGCGCCGAGCGCGCGAATGTGAGCGAGCGCACCGCGACGGACCTCGTCCTCGACGTCGTGGCGCGCTCGAGAGATCGCGAGCGCGCCGACCACGCTCGTCGGGACGATCGCGGCGAGCGCGAGCACGAGCAGGACGCGCCAGCGCAGCGAGCCGGTCGTGCCGGTCCCCGCTCGGCGGGTCATCGCGTCACCAGGCGATGCCAACCGCGCCGCACGCCGGCGATCGCCTCCTGGGGCGTTGCGTCGCCGGCGACGACCGCGGCGACCGCGGGGTTGAGATCGTCGAACAACAGCGGCGTGACCGGATCGCGTGGCAACCGCTCCGCCGATGCGAGCGCCGCGAGCGTGCGTTGCACGAGCGGCGTCGCGTGGGCCTGCGCGGCCGCGAGCGTCGGTACGGTGGCGAACGCGTCGCTGAAGATCAGCGACACCGGCTCCGACGTCAGCTCCTTGGCGAGCCGCCAGCCCTCACCCGGCTGACGCGCGCACACCGGCACGACCAACAATTGGCCGCCTCGCGGAGCGTGCGCGAGCGCGCTGACCTCGATCTGGTCGCGGTCGCGCAGGTCGGCGAGCTGCCACGGCCCGGTGACCCAGTAGGCGAGCTCGCGCGCGTTCCACCGGCGCAGCTCGTCGGGCGCCTCGCTGCCCGCGCTCGGTGGGGCCGCGGCCAGGCCGCCGAACAGCGCCGCGAAGTCGCGGAGCGCGCGCACCGCCCGATCGTCGAGCGCAGCGGGTGTGAGCTCGCCACCTTC
>JBDTEH010000171.1:0-17608 GCA_039922635.1 Kofleriaceae bacterium
GGCACGCCGTTTTGCGAGGCCTGTTCCGGATCGCTGGTCGAGCTCGGCGCCGCGTGCCCGCGCTGCGCCGAGCCGACGGGCACGGTGTCCGTGACGTGCAGGCGCTGCCTGCGCACGCCGTTGCCGCTCGAACGGATCGTGTCGCCATGGCGGTTTGGAGGTCCGCTCGCGTCGGCGATCCGCCGCCTCAAGTTCACGGGCGCGAATCAGATCGCGCGTGGCGTCGCGCCGCTGTGGGCGCCGCTGGTCGCCGCCGCTGCGAGCGGAGGTGGTGTGGTCGTACCGATCCCGCTGCACTGGCGGCGGCGGCTCTCGCGAGGTTACGACCACGCGTGGCTGCTCGCGTTGCATGCCTGCGCGGCAGCCAAGATCGCCCCACCGGTGCCGGCGCTGGCGCGCACGCGTGCCGCGCCGGCGCAGAGCTCGTTGGCCGCGGCGGATCGGCGCGCGAACCTGCGCGGCGTGTTCGCGGTGCGCGGCCGTTACGCGGCGTACATCGTCGACCGCGAGATCGTCCTCCTCGACGACGTCGTCACGACGGGCTCGACGTTCGCGGCGGCGAGCGAGGCGCTGCTCGCGGAGGGAGCACGGTCGGTGACCGGGGTCGCGCTCGCACGCACCGCGCGCTGAGTTCACGCGGGTTGCACGCGGGCCGCTCGCGGTTTCACGCAAAGGGGCAAAAGGGGCAAAGGGGCAAAGGCGTCGGATGCCGGAAGGTTCGCTCGCGGGGACGTTCGGCATGACGACGTTCGATGGGTTCACGCGGGCCGCACGCGGGCTGCACGCGGGCCGCTCGCGGTTTCACGCAAAGGGGCAAAAGGGGCAAAGGGGCAAAGGCGTCGGATGCCGGAAGGTTCGCTCCGAGCCGAGCCTGGCCGAACCTGGTGGAACGCGCGATGCACGCGATCGGAGCATGGGCCTCTTCGTCGTACTTGGCGTGCTCCTCGCGGTGGTCGTCGTGATCGTGGCCTGCTTCTACGTGCTGACGCCGAAGCGTTCGGGCAGCAGGCATGGCTGGCTCGCGATCGTCCCGTTGTTCATCCTGTTCGGGTGGGTCCTCGAGACGATCCTCGTGCACTGACGCACACCGTGCGCCAAGGGCGTGGCGGTTCCGACGAGGATCGCACTCGCCTGCGGCTGTGAGACAGACAGCGAACGTCACTAGACGTATCCGGAACCGGACGACAGAACGATGATGATGTGCCCCAGGGCCCTCAGTCGGCGCCGCCCTCCGGGTTGTCGATCTCGGAGGTCCAGTACACGTAGTCCCGCCACGCATCGGGCACGCTGTGCGTGCTGACCCGGATCTGGACCGCGGGCATCCAGGTCGGGCGCACCGGCAGCGCGCGCAGCTTCATGCCCGCCTCGGCCGGCGTCCGGTTCGCCTTGTCGCGGTTACACCGGTAGCAGGCCGATACGATGTTGTCCCAGCTGGTGAGACCACCCTTCGAGCGCGGAATGACGTGGTCGTACGTCAGATCGGCCGGCGAGCACTTCACACCGCAGTACTGGCAGCGGTGCGCGTCGCGCGCGTAGATGTTGACGCGCGAGAACTTGACCGGCTTGGACTTGCGCGGGAACGCCTTGCGGAGCCGCACGACGGCCGGCACCTGCATCACGACGGACACCGCACGGATCTCGTCGTCGTACTCCTCGACGACGTCGACCTTCGCGAGCGCCAGCAGCGTGATCGCACGCTGCCACGAGATGATCTGGAGCGGCTCGTAGCCCTGCGTCAGGAGCAGGGTGCGGTCGAACTGCACGATACGTGTCTCCTTGGTTGAAAAAATCGCCGTGCCATACGGCTGGGCATCACCCAGCGGCTCTGGTGCCACACGGCGGCCCGGCGAACCACCGGGCGAGAAACGAGTGAACAGGCAGCGCGGAGTTTAACCGGCATCTCCAGAAGGCCTGGTGTCCTGTCGTTGGACGACGCCTGTTCGGTCGCAGCGGAGGGAGTCGAACCCCACATTCGTTCGCGCCAAACGAACGGACCACGCGCGGTTCTACCGCGCGCGATCGTTGTCTCACCGGAGATCACTGCGAGAGCTGGCGCAACGGAAACGATTCGAACGATTCCTTCTCGACGATCGAGCACACCTCCCAGAGGCGTTGCGCGCGAGGTGCGACCTCGCAAATCATGCGGGCAGATCCGCGAGATCGGTTGGAGTCGAACCAACACCCTCTGGTTAACAGCCAGCCGCTCCGCCACCGGAGCTTCGATCTCAAATACCGGTGGTTGCCCACCGGCAGCTGGTCGCGAGGCCGCGCCTTCACTCGAGCGCGCAGTGCACTGCGCGCGAGCGAAGTCGGCAACCACATCCCGGCCACGACCAGCTCGGCCGGGATGCGCGTGCGTCACGAACAGCCGCAGAGCCCGGGCGGGTGCACATCTCCCGCCGGGTCTCGTGGTCGACGTGGATCACTAGCGTGTCCACCTCGACGCGGCTGTCCTGCGCTCGGTTGGGCCGAGCGCAGGCGGTACCTCGATCCACGCGAACCTCGGCGAGGCGATGAAGCACGCAGGACTGATCGGTGATCGCGCCGGCCGCTAGCGAGGTCTGGTGACCAAGCCGGTGCGAGTCATCGCGAGCAGTCTGTCGAGCCACAACGTCAGCGCTGAGGGTCGCGAAAGAAAAGTTGCCCGGATCGTTCTTGGGCACGCGTCCCGCAGTTGAAGTAGCAACGATCCGGTCGAGGTTCGAGCAGGCGACGGGGATCGCACCCGTGACTCCGGTGAGGCACACCGACGTGTCACTGCAACACTTCGCCTGCTTGGTGGTGTCCTCGTCCAGACACCGGTTTTGCGGATCTCCGTGGGCCGCGTAGATGTGCGGCGTCCGGTGACCCAGTACGTCCCGCCCTCTGGAGTCGAACCAGAACCTCTCGCAACCGAATTGCGAGAGCGGGTCTACGAGCGCCGCGCACGTGCTTTGGCGGCACGTGCGCGGCGCAGATCATCATCATCGTTCTTCGATTGTCACAGATCGATCAGATAGACCTCTCCCGTTCTGCAGATCTGGAGTCCAGATCTGCAGTCGCGGTGAGAAATCCCGAAAACAAAAAGGCCGCCGTGGTCTCCCAGGCGGCCTGCACGTTCACGCGGTTACGTGATCAGCGTGCAGGACCTGCCCAGGTGCGATCGTTACCGGCCACGCCGACGAACGACGGCTGCAGCAAGCAACTCGGCCGGCCTTCGCCCGTGGCGGGCTTGGGGATCGCGATATGTGGATCGAGGTTGCGCACGACAGGTTCCTTGATGGTTAGTACGGATAACAGTGCCACTTCGATCTGTCAACGTCTTTTCCGACGGTGATTTCGCGACCGCAGGCGTGGCGCGGAGTTGACCGCGAAGTTCTGTTGGAGCGGATCGTTGTCTACCCGTAGCTCGGCGCCGCGCCCAGCGCGAGCACCGTGATCGGCACACCGAGCGCGAGCTCGACCCGCGATCGCCGGCCCAGCAGCTCGCCGCCGGCCTCGATCGCCGCCTCGCGATCGAGCTCGATCGCCACGCGATCGCACAAGAAATCATGGACGCGCTCGCTGAAGTACTCGCCGCGAAACGCCGCGGGCGTGTTGCGCATGATCTCGAATAGACCGGGCTCGCCACAGCGCAGGTGAAAGGCATCGCTGCGCGACTCCGCGAACGCGAACATCTTCAGGCCGAAGCCGAAATACGGGATCGTCGAGCCCGCCACCAGCGTGCACGGTCCCCGCCACAGCTCGCCGGTCCGGCTGCGCCCTGCCCGGTCGCCGGGCCCCACGAGCTCGATCGCGTCGCGGCCGAGGTTCGTGACGATCGCGTTGGGCCGCGTGCCGAGCGCGAACCGCGGCACCGAACGCAGCGCGACCGACAGCGCGTAGCGGGTGGCCCCGCCGACGAAGCGCCCACCGGGGAGGCGATCGACGACGCGCCCGACCACCTCGTGATCCTCGAGCAGCTGCGCATCGAGGCCCATGCCGACGAACGGCGCGCGCACGCCGAGCACCTCGATCAGCGGCAGCACGCGCCGGGTGCCGGCGCCGCGCGACAGCCGCGCGAGGTCCGCGATCACGTCGTCGGTCGCCGCGACCGTATCGGCGATCGCGTTGCCCGAGCCCAGGCGTAGCACCGCGATCATCGGCTCGCGCGTGCCGAACCCCCGGCAGGCCTCGCCGATCAGCGTCAGCCCCATCACGACGGTCCCGTCGCCGCCACCGAGGATCACGAGATCGACGCCGCGCCGGAGCTCGCGTCGGATCGTCGCCCGGGCCTCGTCGAGCGTCTCGGTGAACCGGACGTGGCCGGGCAAGGTCTGTTCGATCCGGGCGCGCAGCTTCGGCGTGATGGCCCGCGCACGGGCGTTCACGATCGCGACGACCCTCATCCCGCAACGCTACTATGGCCGCGGGGGGCGAGCGATAAACCCACCCGAGCGTGTCACTCGATCACGCCGGCGATCGGGCCGGCGATCGGGCCGGCGATCGGGCCGGCGAAGCTCTCGATCGCCGACGCGAACGCCGCGAGCTGATCGAGGTAGACCCAGTGGCCCGCGGGCTCGATGCCGATCCAGCGCACGCGGTGACGATCGAGTGCGGCGCGCGACGCCGGCGAGATCCCACCCGGCACACCGGCGACGAACAGCGCCGGTATCGTCAGCGCGGCGAGCCGCGGCGCGATCGTCTCGGTCGCCGACAGCGCGACCAGGTCGCTCGCTTGCCGGTAGAACGTGCGCGGCTGCGCGAAGCACAGCGCGGCGTGATACGCGCGCAGCGGCGCGTCCGTGACGCCGTCGCGGTAGATCTGGTCGCGCAGCACCGCGAAGCCTCGATCGAGGAACGCGGCCTCCGTGCCCGCCGTCGCCTGCGCGCTGATCGTGCAATCCGCGCGCGTCACGTTGCCGTCGATGTCGACGATCGCGTTCGCGGCGCCGCGCTCGGCGAGCATCACCGCGAGCACGCCGCCCATCGAGTGACCGAGCACGGTCGCGAGCGGTCGCGCCAACAGCCACGCCGCGAGGTGGTCCGCGAGCGCCTCGAGCCCGAACGGCTCTCCGGGCCACGCCGAGCGGCCGTAGCCCGGCAGGTCGACGAGCGTGTGCGCGAACTGCGGCAGCTTCGCGATCACCGGCTCGAAGCTGGTCGACGATTCCCCGAGCCCATGGATCCACACCAGCTCGGTCCCGCGGCCGGTCCGCCGGACCGACATGCCCGCTTCGCTCGAGAAGTTAATTGCCGTAGTCCTGGATGATCGTGACGTCGTTGTTGCCGGCCGTGAAGATCCCGCAGCCGAGCGTCGCGTAGGCCCCCATCATGTTGATGTAGTGGCCGTGCGTGCTGTAGTCGCTGCCCGGGCCCTCGGCGTAGAACGCCGCGATGCACATGCCGACGAGCGCGTTGAGGTCCCCGCCCGGCGACAGGTGCCAGCCCGAGTGCCCCGGGCACTCGTTCTCCGCGAACGCGATACCGCCACCGCTCGTCGCCGAGAAGTGGCTGTGCGGCGAGTTCGCGGTGTAGTCGGTCATCGCGCCGGTATCGGCGTAGGCCTCGAGGTTCGCGGCCTCGGTCACGGCCGGCTTGCCGTTCATCGCGCGATAGCGATTGGTCTCCGCCACGCAGAACTGCTTGGCGGTGAGGTTGCCACCGCTGCCGCTCCCCATATCGCTGCCGGCGCCGCCATCGCCGCCGGCCATCGAGCCATCATCGCCGCCACACGCGCCGAGCGCGGACATCGCGAGCAAGACTCCGATCGCACGTGCCCTCATGGGCCGATCGTATCAGCCAAACGCCTTGCGAATGCGGCCGATCGCTTCGTCGATGTTCGCGCGCGAGTTGAACGCCGACAGCCGAAAGTAGCCCTCGCCGGCCGGACCGAATCCCGCACCCGGCGTGCCGACGATCTGGGCCTGGTCGAGCAGCCGATCGAAGAACTGCCACGAGCTCAGCCCGCCCGGGGTGCGCAGCCAGATGTAGGGCGCGTGGACCCCGCCGAAGATCGTGAACCCGGCCGCGGTCAGGCCCTCGCGCAACAGCCGCGCGTTCTCCATGTAGAGCTCGATCTGCGCGCGGGTCTGCGCGAGGCCCTCCGCGGAGTACGCCGCCGCCGCACCTCGTTGCACGATGTACGACGCGCCGTTGAACTTCGTGCTGTGCCGCCGCGACCACAGCGCGTTGAGCGAGACCCGCTTGCCCGCGGGATCCACGCCGGTCACGCCCTTGGGCACCACCATGAACGCGCAGCGCACACCCGTGAAGCCCGCGCGCTTCGAGAAGCTGCGCAGCTCGAGCGCGACGTCCCGCGCACCGGGGATCTCGTAGATCGAGCGCGGCAGCGACGGATCCGAGATGTAGCCCTCGTACGCGGCGTCGAACAGGATCACCGAATCGGTGCGCTTGGCCCACGCGACCCAGCGCTCGAGCTGCGCGCGCGTCGCGACGGTGCCGGTCGGGTTGTTCGGCGAGCACAGGTACGCGACATCGACGGGTTCGTCCGGCGGCTCGGGTTGGAAGCCGTTCGCCTCGCTGCCGACCAGGTAGACGAAGCCCGGGTAGCGACCGTCGGCACCGGCGGCTGCGGTGCGCCCCGCCATCACGTTCGAATCGACGTAGACCGGATAGACCGGATCCGTGATCGCGACCTTCGCGGCGTGCGCGAAGATCTCCTGCACGTTGCCGCTGTCGCACTTGCTGCCATCGCTGACGAAGATCTCGTCGGCGGCGAGCTCGATGCCGCGCGCCTTGTAGTCGTGCTCGCGGATCGCCTCGACCAGGAACTCGTAGCCCTGCTCGGGGCCGTAGCCGCGGAACGTCTCGCGCCGGCCCATCTCGTCGACCGCCGCGTGCATCGCCTCGACGATCGCGGGCGCGAGCGGCTCGGTGACATCACCGATCCCGAGCCGGATCACCTTCGCATCTGGATGCGCGGCGGCGAACGCTTTGACGCGCCGGCCGATCTCCGGGAACAGATAACTCGCGGGGAGCTTCGCAAAGTGCTCGTTGATGCGCACGGCGCGAACGTACTCGAAAGCTTCGACGCGCGCGACCGATCGGGGGTTGCCTGCAAGCAACGCGCGTGGGTGCCGCGCGGCCTATGGTGGATGCGCCTTATCGCGATCGCTCTCGTCGCCACCCTCGCCGGCTGCGCCGCCGAAGACCTCCACACCCACTATCCGGTGGCGACACCGGGCCAACCGACCGGGACGCTCGTGCTGCTGATGTCGCAGCCCGCGAGCGACGTCACCGTCGCGGTCGATGGTGTTCTGATCGCCGCGGAGGGCCACACCCAGCGTCTGGTGATCGACGGGGTGCCGTGTGGCACCGTCGACGTGATCCTCGCGGCGAACGGAGGCGACAAGGAGTTCAAGGTGTGGGTCGGTGGCGACCATGCCACGACGGTGCCGATCGGGATCCCCGATGCGAGCACGGGCTTCATCAAGACGCTCGCCGGCACGTTGATCACGGTGCTGGTGTACTCGCTGCTGCACTGACGCGCTGGAACGTGCGCCGCGTGACCTCCGCGCCGTCGGTGGTCTCGACCACCAAGCTGCGACCGGTGAACGACGGAAACGCGACGAACAGCGGGCCCGCCGCGCGGTCGCGGTCGCACTCGTCGAGCGAGACCTCGAGCTCGAACCTGGGGGGGCGGGCCCCGACGATCGTCGTGCCATGGGTGACACAGGTGCCGAGCTTGCCGCGATCGACCACGAGCTTGAAGTCGCCGCCGGCGGCGAGGTCGAGCGTGTAGCCGAAATCGAGGTCGTCGAACGCGGTGTAGTGGCCCTGGACGTCGGCCCAGCGCGCGACGGGCAGCTCGGCCGGCGGCGCCGCCGGCGGCGGTGGGTGGCTACAGGCGACGAGCATGCCGGTGATCACGAGCGCGCGCATCGGCCGCAGCATATACTGCGCCCCGCCATGGGTTCGCCGCGCAACGACTTCATTCGCGACATCATCGACGACGATCTGCGGACCGGCCGCACGACCAAGGTCGCCACGCGGTTCCCCCCGGAGCCGAACGGCTACCTCCACATCGGCCACGCCAAGTCGATCTGCCTGAACTTCGGCATCGCGCAGGATTACCAGGGCACGTGCAACCTGCGCTACGACGACACCAACCCGACCAAGGAGGACGTCGAGTACGTCGACTCGATCGAACAGGACGTGCGCTGGCTCGGCTTCGCGCCGACCGCGGTGCTGTCCTCGGGCGACTACTTCGCCCGGATGTACGAGCTCGCCGAGCGGCTCGTCATGGAGGGCAACGCCTACGTGTGCGACCTCGATGACGAGCAGATCCGCGCGTACCGCGGCACGCTGTCCGAGCCCGGCACGCCGAGCCCGTTCCGCACGCGCGCGCCCGGCGACAACCTCGCGCTGCTCCGCAAGATGAAGGCCGGCGCGCTGCCGGACGGCGCGTGCACGCTGCGCGCGAAGATCGACATGGCGTCGGCGAACATGAAGATGCGCGATCCGCTGCTCTACCGGATCCGCCACGCCCACCACCACCGCACCGGCGACGCGTGGGTGATCTACCCGATGTACGACTGGGCGCACCCGATCGAGGATGCGATCGAGGGCATCACCCACTCGATCTGCACGCTCGAGTTCGAGAACAACCGCGAGGTCTACGACTGGGTGATCGACCACACCGGACCGTGGCCGGTGCGCCCCCACCAGTACGAGTTCGCCCGGCTCGCGCTCGAGTACACCGTGATGAGCAAGCGCAAGCTGCTGACGCTGGTCCAGGGCAAGCACGTCACCGGCTGGGACGATCCGCGGATGCCGACGATCGCGGCGATGCGCCGGCGGGGCTACTCGCCCGAGGCGCTGCGCGCGTTCTGCGACATGATCGGCGTCGCGAAGGCGAACTCGTTCGTCGATATCGGCAAGCTCGAGTATTGCGTGCGCGACGATCTCAACAAGACCGCGCCGCGCGTGCTCGGCGTGTTGCGGCCGATCGAGGTCGAGCTCGCCGGTGCGGATGAACACCTGCCGGCGGTGCTCGACGCACCGCACTTCCCGCCCGATGTCGGCAAGCCGGGCTCGCGCGCGCTGCCGATCAGCGCGCGTTTGTGGATCGACCGCGACGACTGGCGCGATGACCCACCGGCCGGCTACCAGCGGCTCGCTCCGGGCCGCACGGTCCGGCTGCGCTACGGGCCGTGCATCACGGTCACCGATGTCGTCGAGCGCGACGGCGCCGGTCACGCGACCAAGCTGCGGGCGACCCTGCACGCCGAGACGCTCGCCGGCCACAACCCGGGCGACGGCCGCAAGGTGTTCGGCGTGATCCACTGGGTCGACGCCGCGACCAGCCTCGCCGCCGAGGTCCGGATCTACGATCGACTGTTCCGCACCGCGCGGCCCGAAGAAGGCGGCGGTGATTTCCTCGAGCACCTCGATCGCGACTCGTTGCAGGTCGTGACGACCGCGCGCGTCGAGGCCTCGCTCGCGCAGGCGCCGATCGGCTCGCGCTGGCAGCTCGAGCGGGTCGGCTACTTCGTCGTCGATCAGGACGCGCGGCCCGGCGCGCTCGTGTTGAACCGGATCATCACGCTGCGCGATGACCGCGTCGCCGCGACGACCGAGACCAAGTCGGTCGCGAAGGCCGTGACCGAGACGCTCGAGCGGCGCACCAACGCGAAGGCGGCGACTCGCCCGAAGAGCAAGTCGCCGGCCGAGTATCGAGCGGAGGCGCGCAATCGCGACGCCGCGCTCGCCGCCACGTACGCGCGCGCGCAGGAGCTCGGGCTCTCGGCCGACCAGGCCGACCTGGTCTCGGGCGATCGTGTCACCGCGGCGTTGTTCGATGGGGCCGCGGCCGCGACGACCGCTCCGGAGCTGGTCGCGAAGTGGATCATCAACGAGCTACCCCGCGCGCTCGCCGGCAAGGAGCTCGCCGACAGCGGGCTGGACGTCGCGCGGTTCGCCGAGCTGATCGCGCTGCTCCGCGACACCACGATCTCCGCGACGGTCGGCAAGACCGTCCTCGCGCAGATGGTCGCGACGGGGCGCAGCGCCGCCGCGCTCGCGGCCGACGTCGCGGCCACCCCGGCAGGTGACCTGACCACCGCGATCGACGCGGTGATCGCGGCGAACCCCGACAAGGCGGCGCAGTACAAGGCCGGCAAGACCGGCCTGCTGGGCTTCTTCATCGGCCTGGTCATGAAGAGCGCGCCCGGCGCCGACGCGAGCGCCGTGAACCAGGCCGTGCGCTCGCGGCTGGCCTGAGCCGCGGGTCGGGCCGCGCGCCGTTGCACGATCTGGCTGGGGGTCGCCGCCCCACAAATGGCGACGCATCCCCAGTCGGCAACGCTACTTGGTGCGTGTAAGACTGGTTGTCATGAGGGTAAGCAACCTCGCGATCCTGCTGTTGCTCGGCTGCCAGGCCCGCCTCGGTGGCAATGCCATTGGTGACCACGCCGGCGTCGACGCGAGCGGTGGTGGTGGTGGCGGCGGCGGTGGCGGATCCGGATCGAACGCCGGCGGTGGGCTCGACGCAGGGACGGCGGCGTGCGCGAGCGGGCGCGTATTGTTCCTCGAGTTCGAGGGCGCGACGCTGACCCAGGCAGCCACCGCGAGTGACGCGACCGCGAACCAGGCGGTGTGGCTCGGCGTCGACTCGGCGACGCTGCCGAAGTTCCGGCCCGGCGCCTCGGATCGCACGACCCAGATCAGCGACACCGTCGCGGATATCAAGACCGCGCTCGCCGGGTTCCCCGATATCGCGGTCGTGACAACGCGCCCGGCCGCCGGACCGTACTTCATGATCGGCTTCGGCGGCGCGCACCAGACCGCGGACGTGCCCTACACCTACGCCGTCGATCGCCTCGACTGCGGCGACGCCGCGACCAAGAGCGATCTGGCGTGGGTGTTCGAGGCGGCGGAGAGCCCGCAGCGCGCCGCGAACCTCGCGCTCGGTGCGTTCCTGTTCGGCCTCGGCGCGACCGGCACCACCGATCCGGACGACTGCATGTGCGGATGGCTGACGAACTGTGACGCCTCGAACAACGCGTGCACGATCTCGAAGAACATCACGGCGGCGACCGGGTGCAACACGCCGAACCCCGTCGACGAGACCACGTTTCTCGCGAAGTTCTGCGACTGAGCCGCGGAACCTAGAGCACGCGCAGCTTGTTGTTCGAGAACACCGGCTCGGCCGCCGCGTGACGCGGGCGTGGCGGGCTCGGCACCGCCGGCCGCACGTCGGGAGCGCGCTCGGCCCACGCGCGCGCGACATCGCGATCGAGCAGGTGGGTCGGGCGTATGTTCGCGAGCGCGTTCGCCATCACGCTGCGCACGTGCGGGTTGCCGTGCTCGAGTTGCGCGAGCAACGCGGTCATCGCGTCACGCTTGAGCCCGTCCTGCGAGCCACACAGGTTGCACGGCACGATCGGGAACGCGAGGCTCGCCGCGTACGCGGCGATGTCCCGCTCGGCACATTCGATCAACGGACGGATCACCTCGAAGCGACCGTCATCGGTGCGGTAGCTCGCCGGCATCGCCTGCAGCTTGCCGCTGTAGAACAGGTTCAACAGGAACGTCTCGAGCGAGTCGTCGCGGTGATGACCGAGCGCGAGCTTGGTGCAGCCGAGCCGCTCCGCGGCGGTGTACAGGATGCCGCGGCGCAGCCGCGAGCACAGCGAGCAGTACGTCGACGCGCTATCGAGGTGCTCGGTGACGACCGAGTAGGTGTCCTCGCGCAGGATCTCGAACGGCCAGCCGGTCGCTTCGAGGTATGCGCGCAGCGCCGCGCCGTCGTAGCCGGGTTGAACCTGGTCGAGGTGGACCGCCACGAGCTCGACCCGGAACGGCAGCCGCGGGACCAGCTTCATCAGCAGGTGCAACATCGTGTAGCTGTCCTTGCCGCCCGACATCGCGACGAGGATCCGATCGCCGGGCCGCAGCAGCTCGTAGCCCTCGCACGTCTCCCGGACGGTGCGATACAACTGCTTCTCGAGCCGAACGACCTCGGACATGACCTCGCACTTCTACTCGATCAGCCGCGCCCCGTCATGAGGAAATCGTGATCACGTGGATCGGCGTCGCGGCGGTCGCGCTGGTCGCGTTCGCGACCGAGGGCGCGATCGGCTTCGGCGGCACGGTGCTGGCGGCGAGCATCGGGGCGCAGCTCGTCCCGCTCGACGTGCTGTTGCCGGCGTTCGTGATCCTCAACCTCGTGCTGTCGAGCTGGCTGCTCGGCCGTGGCCACGACGCGATCGCGTGGCGCGTGCTCGGCCGCGAGGTCGCCCCGCCGGTCGCCGCCGGCGCCGCGGTCGGGCTCGCGCTGTTCCACCTGCCCGGCCAGGCCTGGCTGATCCTCGCGTTCAGCGCGTTCGTGATCGCGCTCGCGATCTTCCAGCTCGTCCGGCCCACCGAGGGCGACCTCTCGCGCGCGCCACGGATCGCGCTGCTCGTGATCGGCGGCATCGCGCACGGCCTGTTCGGCACCGGGGGCCCGATGATCGTCTACGTCGTGCGCCGCCGCCTGCCCGACAAGCGCGCATTCCGCGCGACGCTCGCGGTGCTGTGGCTCGTGCTCAACCTCGCGCTCGTCGTCAACTTCGCCTCGGCCGGGTTGTACGTCGCGCCGGTCGGCGACGCGGTGATCGCGCTCGCGGTGACGATCCTACCCGGCCTCGTCGTGGGCGACTTCATCCATCACAGGCTCGATGCGCAGCGGTTCGAACGCACGGTGTGGGTGCTGTTGCTCGTGGCCGGCCTCGCGCTCGCGATCCGCACCGCGATCGCGCTCTAGCGACAGACGCTGCCAGGGCCGTCCGCGATCGTCACGCACTTCTTGCCATCGGGACAGGCCGTGCCCCGGGGCGTGCACTTGATCTCGCACTGGTGGAACTGGGGCCCGCGCGCACCCGCGATCCCGAAGTAGCTGACGCAGGTGGCGGGCGCGAGGCACGCCGGCTTGCTGCCGCAAGACGCGGCAGATACCGCGGCATCGGCAGGCGGTGGCGTCGGCTCGGGTGTCGGTTCCGGGGTGGACGCCGGGGCCGCCGGTTCGGGGCCCGGGCCCGGGGCCGGGGCCGGGGCCGGCGGGGGCGACGACGAACAGGCGGCGACCACCAACGCGAGCGCGAGCGCGAGCTTCATGCCGCGAGCCTCGCACATCTCGCGGGCGGTGGGGCGTTATGGTCGGACCAGCGGCGACCACGTCTCCGGCGTCAGCAGCCACAGCCAATCGCGGGCGCGGGTCGCCGCGACGTAGAGCGCGCGCGCGAGCTCGGCCGAGCCGCTCGGATAGAACGCCGGCGACAGGTCGGGAATCACCACGACGTCGAACTCCAGGCCCGAGACCGCGGCGGCGGTGGTCACGATCACACCGGGCTCGAACCGGAAATCTCCGTCGAGCACGAGCACCGGATCGAGCCCGCGCGCGAGCTCGGCGTGGAGCCGGCGCGCGTGCTCCGGCGTCCGCGCGATCACCGCGATCTGGCGCCACGGATCGCGGTTCTGCAACGCGTCGAGGTGCCAGCAGATCTGTGCGGTCTGCGCGAGGCCGTCGTCGCAGCGCGAGGCCCACACCGCGGGATCGGTCGGTGGCTCGGGTGGCAAGCTCCAGGTCTTCGCGAGCTCCGCGATCGCGGGCACCGAGCGATACGTGATCGCGAGCGTGATCTCGTCCCAGCGCTGTGCACGGACCTCGCCGCGCGCGGCGGCCCACCCGGCGAAGTACGCGGTCTCGTCGGTCGCCTGGCGATGATCGCCGGCGAGCGTGACCGTGCCGTGTGGCACGAGCGCGTCACCGATCGCCGCGAGCTCCATCGGCGCGCGCAGCTGGGCCTCGTCGACGACGATGTGATCGTAGAGCGGCAGCTTCTCGGCGGTCATCAGCGCGCCACGCCGCGCGAGCTCGAACAACACCGGCACGTCCTCGGCGTCGAACGTGTGCGCGTCCTCCATCGGCGTGCCGGCGTCGAGGCGCTTGCCATCGAGTGCGACCAGCCGAGCGGCATCGACGTGGCGGTTCGCCTTCTCGGTCGTGGTCTCGAACTGGATCCGCGTGTGCGCCTGCGCGGCGGCGATCGCGCGCGAGGGCAGCACGCCGGACGACACCGCGGACGCGTCGACCACGCGCTGCAACCGATCGCGATCGCCCCACAGGTGGAGCAAGCGCTGGCGGGTCCGCGGCAGCTTGCGATCGAGCTCGTCGTTGCGCGGTGGCTTCCAACCGACGAAGTCATCGAGCACGGCGCGCACGGCGGGGTGGCGCTTGAGCGCGATCACCTGTGCGCTCGCGCCCTCGGACAGCCGCTTCGGCAGCCCGGTGAACGCGAGGTGCGCGCGCTCGACCAGCCATTCGTCGAGCACCGCGATCTCGAGCTTCGGCAGCTCCAGCCGATCGGCGAGCAGGCGCACGAGCCGGCGCAGGCCCTCGGTCGGGACGAGCACGAGCGCGCGAAACTGCCGGGACCGGGCGCTCGCGCGCCGGGCGAGCGAGGCGACGCGATAGAGCGCGACCAGGGTCTTGCCGACCCCGGCCTCGCCGTCGACGACGAGTGACGTATCGGCGCCGAGGTCGACCGCGCGCTGCTGCTCGGGATCGAGCACGACGAGCGCGCTGCGCTCCGGCACCGGTCCCGGTCGCGGCGACGGCCGCACGCGCGGCTCCTCGTGATCGCGATAGACCGTGGTGGCATCACCGATCAGCGCGTCGAGCGTGCCGCGGCCCTGCAACAGCCAGCGCTCGCGGACGTGGATCTCGCTGACGCGGTCGCCGGTGGTGAATTCGTGAGGCTCGCCGGGCGCGGCCCGAAAAAACGCCTCGGCCAGCGGCGCGTTGCGCCAGTCCAGCATCGCGGGCGTGGTGTCGGGTTGCGTCCGCGGGCCGAGCACGTACGACCGCTCGCCACGCTCGGTCGCGACGACGAGGTAGCCGCGCGCGGCGGGCATGCCAGCGAGGGCGCGCTCGATCTCGGCGAACCGCTGCATCGGGCTCGTATCGCGCACCCGGCCCGCGCTGACAAGCTGGAATGTGCCCGGACGATCCTGCTACGATCACCCGCGCGGAGCGGTCACGCCGTCGCCCGGGGCTGGTCCGCCGCCGGCGCGAGCCCGCGCCGCAGCGCATCGCGATCGCGCCAGGTGTCGACGCGGTCGCGCGGATGGATCGGACCATCGAGCTCGAGCCCGAACGCGGCATCGAAGTCGGTCGTGCCGCGGGTGCGCACGAACAAGGTCTTGCGGTTGTACGGCAGGAAGAACATCAGGAACGGGAAGAAGTTCTTCACCATCACGATATCGGCGCGCCACGGGTCGAGGCCGACCTCGGTATAAAACGACGGCCGCATCACCATCGCGGGGCCCTCGGTGATGACCACGCGCACGTGATCGACCGCGAGCACGATCGTCTTGCCGAACCCGGCGCGATCGAACTTGCCCGCGATCGTGCCGCGCACCGGCAGCGGAGACGACCGCGACGGATCGAGCGTCCCTCCGACCGTGGTCGCGACGATGTCGCCGAGCGCGCGCGGCCACAGCGCGGCGATCGCCTGCGGGTCGCGCACGGCGGCATACGTCAGCATCCCGCCGCCGTCCTCGAGCAACGCGCGCAACAGGTGGGTCGAATCGCCGGGCGCCCCTGCGGTGACGACGTCGCTCGCGTCCGCCATCACCACGCAGCCGAGCCGGCGGCGTACGCGAGCGCCGCGCGCCGCGGCGATCGCGGTCTTCGCGTCGGGAAACTCGGGCGGCTGCTCGTGGCGGCGTTCCCAGCACATCTCGGCGAGCTCGTCGGCGACCCGGTCTGCCGCGGCGAGATCGCGATCGGCGACCGCGAGCGTCGACCAGCCGAGCGCGGGATGATCGTTCCACGGATGGACCATGAACGTGGAGGCCGACAGCACCTCGTGGCGGCGTTCGGCGGCGGCCATCCGCCGGAACACGGCCCGCATCGGCGCGAGGAAGTCGATCGTCTTGCCACCGCCGAGCAAGATCGGCAGCGAGCGCCACGCCATCACCGGCTGGAGCTCGCCGAGCACGGTGCCGATCGCGATCCGGCCGGCCTTGGCCCCGACGCGCGCGTGATCGCGGTGCGGGTTGGTCTGGTACGCGACGATCGCATCGGCGAGCTCGACGCGGGCCTTGGTCAGGTTGCCGTGGAGATCGTGCGAGATCACCAGCGGCGCGCGGCCGATCACGGTGCGCACGGCGCGCAGCAACTGCGACTCGGGATCGAGGAGGCCCGCGACCCCCATCGCGCCGTGCATCGCGAAGTACATGCCGTCGAGCGGGCCGGCGGCACGCAGCATCGTGACGAGGCGATCTTCGAGCTCGTCGTAACAGGCCCGCGACAGCGGGCCGCTGGAGCTCGCCCACGCCGACAGGATCGGCACCGGCGTGACGTCGTGCTTGCGCGCGGCGCAGGCCCGCACGAACCCGGCGAGCTCGGCGCGCTTGAAGAAGCCGGCCAGCTCGGGGCCGGTGGTGGTCGCGCGCAGCAGGTCGTCGCCGGTGAGGTAGTGAGCGGACTCGAAGTCATGCAGCGTCGTCGCGACCGGCGACAGCGCGTTGGACTCCTGACAGATCCGCGCGAACGCGATGCGCTTCATTTGTACTCCGAGGGCGCTTGCTCGCCCGGCGGCTCGCCGGCGTACATCTCCGCGATCACCTTGCGGACCTGGCGCGCGACGAGCCCGCGCACCGGGAGCTTGGCGGCCATGCCGTACATCGGCGCCGTCCCCGACTTCGCGAGCCCGGGGTTCGCGCGGACCTCGGCGAGGCACGCGCGTACATCGGCGAGGTAGCGCTCGACGATCGGTGCGTGGTTCGCGGTCACGGTGAGGTGGATCGACGACGGCCGGTGCTGGCGGTCGACGGTCCAGCCGCGCGCCTCGAGCCGGTCGGCGAGCGCGTAGATGTCGACCCCTCCTACCGCGGCGTAGCTGACGATCGTCGCGTCGGGGCGGCCGAGCAACACGAGGCCGGGGATCGCGCGGAGCCCGTCACGCAGCGCATCCGCGGTGTCGACGGTGCGGCGCGCGAGCTCGAGATAACCGTCGGCGCCGAGGCTGTGGAGCGCGGCCCACGCCGCCGCGATCGGCCCACCCGGCCGCGTGCCGAGCAGCGTCGGCGAGGCGTAGATGCCGCCGGGAAAATCGGTCGCGACGAAGATCTGATGGCGCATGTCGTCGAGCGAGCGCCACAGCAGGGTCGAGGCGCCCTTGCCCGCATACGCGTACTTGTGGAGATCCGCGCTGATCGACGTCACGCCGGGCACGCGGAAGTCCCACTTCGGGATCGTGCGGCCGAGCCGCTCGAGCCACGGCAGCACGAAGCCACCGACGCACGCATCGACGTGGAGCGGTAGCCGCTTGGCCTGCGCGAGCTCGCCGAGCTCCGCGATCGGATCGATCACGCCGTGCGGATATTGCGGGGCCGATCCGACCAGGCCGATCGTGCGCCAGCCGATCGCCTTGGCGACCTTGCGCACATCGACGCGCTGCTCGGCATCGACGTCGACCTTGACGAGCTTGACGCCGAAGTAGTGCGCCGCCTTGTCGAACGCCGGGTGGATCGTCCTGGGCACCACGAGCTCCGGCGAGCGCACCCACGGCTTGGTGCGGCGCGCGCGATCGCGATACGCCGCGACCGCACACAGGATCGATTCGGTGCCGCCGGA
>JBDTEH010000172.1:0-5550 GCA_039922635.1 Kofleriaceae bacterium
TCCCGATCAGGAGATCGCGGGCACGGTCGTCGACGACGCCGGCGCACCGACGCCCGACGTCGCGGTGCGGGTCTCGGCGGGCCCGTACTTCGCCAATCAGGCCGACGTCGCGGTCAGCGACGCGAACGGACAGTTCGCGATCCAGCACCTCGCGGCGGGCACCTACGCGGTGCTCGCGACCTCGCGCGAAGGCGCCTCGCGCCGGGTCGAGGCGGTGCCCGCAGGCACCCGCGACCTCGAGATCCAGCTCGATCGCGCCGGCGCGATCGAAGGTGTGCTGGTCGGATTTCGCACCCAGCCCTCGATCGTCGGCGTGCTCCAGAGCGGGGGTCACGAACCGATCGACTTCGAGATCGACGGCGATCACTTCCGCGCACATGGCCTCAACCCCGGCGTCTACATCGTGACCGCGCAGACCAACGGCCACGAGGCCGACAACGAGACCGTCTCGGTCAAGTCGGGCGCGCCCACGGCGATGACGCTGACCTCGCGCGGGACCGCCAGCGTCTCGGGTCACGTGATCGACTGGACGACCAAGCGCCCCGTCACGACCGGGCGGTGCGCCCCGCCGCTGCCGCGCAACGGCAGCGAGCTCGGCGCGTTCTACGGCGCACCCGAAACCGAATCCGCGCTCGATGCGAGCGGTGGGTTTCACTTCGACGATGTCACCGCGGGTGACGTCTCGATCCCGTGCTCGACCGGCGCGACCGCCGGGATCCGGCTCGCGACGATCGCGCCGGCGTCGAACGGCCAGTTCGACGTGTTCGTGGTCACGGCCAGGTCCGGCGGTGGCGATATCGGCACCCTCGACTGGGGGACCCGCGCGATGTACTCGGTGCAGCCCAGCGCCGCGAAGGCGGGCCTCCATCCAGGCGACGTGGTGATGGCGATCGACGGCGACTCGGTCGAGTTGCTCGACGGAAGGACGATCAAGAACGCGATCTCCACGCACCCGATCGGCAGCTCGATCGCGCTGACCGTCCACCGCGGCAACGAGACCCTGGCGCTCGAGATCACGCTCTGACGGGGTGCTGCGGCTTCACGGGAGGCTGGCGCGTAGCTCGAGCAGGGCCGCGAACGCCTCGTCGCTGGTCGGCCGGATCTGCGAAGGCGGCAGCACGAAGCCGTTGCGCGGCCCCGCCTTCGGCCGGAGCTCGATCGTGTACGACAGCGCACCGCCCTCGCCGTACATCCAGTCCGTCATCGTGCCCGATGCGGGATACAGCGCCACGCTCTGCATCAGCCGATAGTTGACGCCGTGCTGCGCGAACATCGCCGACGCCATCTTGTCGCCGACTCCCGCGAACCGCGCGTGATCCTCGGCCGGCTTCGCGGTCCAGCCCCACGGATAGAGGATGAGCTGGCTGAACGCGTGAAAGTCGACGTGCAACGCGAAGTGCTCGCGCTTCGCCAGGTTTCGCAGCGCCTGGGTCTCGGGCTCGGAGAACGCGTACTCGCCGCGATAGGTCTCCGCCGCCTTGTTCTTGCTCGCCCCCGCCCCACCCCACGCGACGCCCCAGTTGCGGTTGAGATCGACGCCGAAGCGCCCGCGTCGGTTCTTGCGCCAGTAGCGATCCGTGCCCCACGTGAACTGATAGCCATCCGGGTTCATCACCGGGACGACCCACAAGGTCGAGGTCGCGACGAGCTCGCGCACCCGCGGGTCCGTCGCGATGCCACGCACCATCCGATCCGCGAGGCTGATGCTGACCATCGTCGAGATCCATTCGCGCGCGTGCTCGGTGCCGTTGACCAGGACCTTGGTCGGGCCGTGGCCGATCTTCAGCGCCCAGATCGGCCGACCTTCGAGCGAGACGCCGATCGCCTCCATCGCGACGCGGTCCGGATCGAGTGCGGCGAGCCCGCGCATGTGCTCGACGATCGCCGCGTAGTCGCGATAGTCGGCGAAGAAATCGCTCGAGCCGTCGTGGGCGAGCCGCGCCGCCTCGACCCGAGCATCGGCATCGATGTCGCTCGACATGATCTCGAACGCAACGTGTGCATCGGCGAGCGCGGCCAGCGACGATCCGCGGACCACCAGATCGAGTGGCAGGTCCGGGCCGGTCTGTTCGCTCCAGATGTCGAGTGCGTACGTCGTCGCGAGGGCGCAGTCCGCCGGATCGTGGCAGTCGACGCGGATCTCGACGCGCGGATCCGGCGCGGCGCGGTTCACCGACCAGAGCGACGCCGCGATCGCGGCCGCGACCATCCACCGCGGCACACGAGCGACATCGAGGATCCACACGTATCGATCGTAGCATCTAGACGTAGCATCTGGAGAGCCGCGGCCGGCCCCCATCACGACGGCATGGTCGGACGCGATCCGCCGCCCTCAGCTATCGAGCAAGCGGTCGGAGCGCGAGGCGAGCGGAGCGTCGCGAATGCACGCGGTGCCACGGAGGCGCGTCGCGCAGCACCGGCCGGAACCGGCGTCGCGACGTCGCAGCGGTGCACCGTTTCGGACGGGCGGAGAGCGCGCTTGCGCGCGAGTGGGCGATCTCCTCCGGCGCCCTGGCTCTCCCGGGAGATCAAGCAAGACTCGCAGCCGGGCCGGCGCGGTGCGGAGCAGCGCCGCCGTGGCGCCGCGTGCTCGCGATGCCCGCTCGCCTCGCGCGACCGACCGCGACGCGCCGCGAGCGCCGGTTACTGGGTCTTGACGGTCAGCGAGCTGATCGTCATCGCGTTGGGATCTTTCGTGTCCCACGCCAGGTACGGGCTGCCGTGCGCGGTGGTCGCCGCGATCGAGAAGCCGTCGAGCAGCGGCCCGGTCGCGAGCGGGGTCATCGTCCACATCCCGCCCTTCTGGGCGATGTCGACGTCGGAGGTCATGCCGTCCTGGTACGCGATCGTCGGCGCACCGTTGACCAGATAGATCGACGCGGCGGCGCCGACCGGGTGCGTGCGATCGCCGGCGCGGACGCCGTCGTCGACGAGCTCGGGCGTGCCGGGCGTGCCGTTCCAGGTCGTGTACATCAGCTGGTCGCCGAGCGCGTCTTGATAGGCGACGTGCACCGTGCCGTCGCCGCCGACCACCGCGCTCGTCCACATGCCGCGGTCCGCGCCGGTGACGTTGCCGTCGAGGATCGTCTCGGCGAACGTGCTCGTGCCCTTCGCGGTCTCGACCTGGAGCACGAGCGCGCGGCGCGCGTCGTCGTAGAACGCGATCGCGAGCCGGCCATCGCCGAGCACGAGCAGCTTCGCGAACAGGCCGGTGCCGGTGGGGAGCTGGTCGAGCATCGGATCGGCGAGCGCGGTCACGCACGCGCCGGCGTTGCAGACGTCACCCGCGGCGCAGGTCGCGGTGCAATCGGTGGTCGGCGTGATGCAGACCTGCGGATCGGTCGCCGCGGCGCCCGCGACGCACGACTGGCCGCCGGTGCACAGCCCGGCACACGACGCCGGCGCGCTCGCCACCGTCGTGATCACCCAGTCGCTGGAGCTCGGCTCCGGCGCACCCGCACGTGCGATCCGCAGCTCGCCGGTCTTGTGGCCCATGCCGTCGTCACCGCCGACCGCCATGTACGCGATCACCGGGTGGTGGTCGGCATCGACGACGATCGAGGTGAACACGCCGGTCTGCTCGCCGTTCTGGCCCGGGTCGACGACGTAGCTGCTCCAGTTGCCGTCGCCGTCCTCGGCGGCGTACTTGAGCACGTGCTGATCGCGGTCCTGGTACGACACCCGCGCTTCGTGATCGGCGAGCGCGATCGAGGTCCACGCGCCGACCTTGGGGCCCTCTTCGACGATGCCGCCGCGCCAGGTCGACGGATCGTATTGCGGCGTGGCGTCGGTGGGCACGCCATCGACGCTCTTGTAGGTGATGTTCGCCGGATCGGTGACGTTCGCGACGACGAGATCGCCGTACTGCGAGTCGTAGGTCGCGACCATCACGCGCTGATCGTCGCCCGTGATGCTGGTCCACCGGCCGATCGAGCCCGATAGCGAGCCCGCCATGCAGTCCGCGTTACCGCACGGCTTGGAGCTACACGAGCACCCCGGTAGGCACGCGAGCGCGACCAACCAGACCAGCGGGCCGAGCCGCAGCGCCGACCGAACGACACGCCGGACGACACGCCGCGCACGCGCCCCGAGCACGCTCGCGCGCCGGCGCCGCCACGGCACCATCAGGCCGAGCAGGACGAGGCCAAACGGCGCCGCCGCACCAGCGCCGCCGCCGGTGTTGCAGGCGCACCCGGTGGCACCGGACTGGCCGTGGAAGTCCTTCTCGGGGGGCGCAGACGGGTGCAGCGGATCGTTGACGTGCGCCGCGATCGGCTGCGCCGCGGGGGCCGGCAACAGCGCGGTGCCGAGCGGTACCGCGAGCACCGCCGGCGATGGATCCGCGCTCTCGACATCGCCCGCGAGGCGCGCGCGTGCCTCGATGTGATGAACGCCCGGCAACCAGAACGTCGGCGGCGACAGCGTCGGCCGCGCGTTCTTGCTCCACGGTGTCCAGCTGCCTTCATCGACCCGCAGCGAGAACTCGAGCGGCCGGGTCTCCGGCGCGCCCGATGGCGACCGCGCCCCGAGCGCGAGCGTCACGGCGCTCGGCCGGTTCGCGCGCCACTTCGCGGGCGACCTCGCGAGCTCGTCGGACGGCTCGGCGATCGAGGTGATGTCGAACGTGGTCTCGACGTGCTGCGCGGCCATCGCGGCCGGCACGAGGTTCGCGTAGATCGCGAGGTAGTCGCCGATGCCATCGCCGTCCTTGTCGTCGACCGAGGTGATGTCGTCGACCGACAGCGCGAGGCCGCCGAGGTTCGGCAACGAGATCGCCGACAGGCCGCCGGAGAGCTGCGGCAGCACCAGGTTGAGCAACGTCGGGAACAGGCTCGCGAGCTCGTCGGGCGTCTCGGTCACCGCGTCGGTGTTCTTGACCGACACGTTCGTGAACGCATCGCTGATCTGGCCGAGCACGGGGGTCAGCTTGCCGCCCGCGTCGGGCTGCAGGCCGATCGGCAGGTGGACGTCGGCGACCACGGTGAACACGCGGACGTACTGGTCGTCCACCGAGGCGAAGAAGTCGATCTCCATGCCCGTGAACTTGATGTCGAGCAGCGGGTCGACCAGCGTGGTCGTGTTGTTCGAGTCGGTCATGAACGTGTTCTTGCCGAGCGTGATCACCGGCGGGCTCTGCGGCCGCAGCCCGAGCGCCATCGGCGCGTTGGACTCGACGAGCTTGCCGAGCGAGCGCGACAACAGCCCGATCGTATCGGTCGTCAGCTGCGCGACCGTGTTGTGGCCGATCGTCAGGCAGAACAGGCCACCCTCGTAGCCGCCGAACGCGAGCTGCGCGAGCTGCGACTTGTGGAGGCCGATCGCGACATCGAACGCGGCGTTGGTATCGGGCCGCGTGTTCGCGCTGAAGTAATTCGAGCGCGCCGCGCTCGTCACGAACGCCGGCTCGGTCGCCGCCGGGCCGCACAGGTCGCGCGGCGTGCCGCCGGGCTCCATACCGCCGAGCAGGCCGAGCGAGATGCCGCCGCCGGCCTCGTTGGTGATCGCGTAGCCACCGGCGACCTCGTAGAGATCGAGCGCGCCGGTCGTGCC
>JBDTEH010000173.1:0-117231 GCA_039922635.1 Kofleriaceae bacterium
GGCAGCGACGTGGCGACCGCGCGGCTGTTGCTCGCTCACGGTGCGGATCCGCGGGCGCCGGGCGCGGTGCAACTCGCGGCGTTGCGCGGCAACACCGCGACGCTCGCGTTGCTGCTCGATCACGGCGCCGAGATCGACGCGCAGGGCGCGCTCGGCATGACGCCGCTGATGTGGGCCGCGCAGATGGGCCGCGCCGACACGGTGGCGCTGCTGCTCGCGCGCGGCGCGGATCCGGATCGCGTCGAGACGTTCGATCGCGAGACCGCGCTGATCCAGGCGGCGGCCTCCGACCGGGCCGGTGCGCCGATCGTGCAGGCGCTGCTCGACGCCCACGCGAGCACCGTGCCGGTCGACGACGAGGGCGCGAGCGCGCTCGAGTGGGCGATCCGGCGCGGCGATCCGGACATCATCCAGCGCTTGGCGGCGCACGAGGCCACGCCGCGGCCGATCCACGTGCGCCAGCCCCATGGCACGCTCGCCCCGGCCGCGACGCCGCGCGCCGCGCTGCTGCGTGCGATCCCGCTGCTCGAGCGGGCGGGGCCGGCGTGGCGCCGGGTCGCCGGCTGTCCGTCGTGCCACCACGACGCGCTGCCCGCGCTCGCGCTCGCCCACGCGCTCCACCACGGGCTGCCGATCGATCTCGCCGCGCGCACGCGCGAGGCCGACGCGACCGCCGCGTTCTTCCGCCGCTCGCGCGACCGGTTCCTCGAGGGGGTCGGGTTCGCGGACGTCGTCGAGTGCGGATATCTCCTGGTCGGCCTCGCGGCGAGCGACTACCCGGCCGGCGATCTCACCGCCGCGATGGCCCGCTACCTCGCGTTGCACCAGGCCCGCGACGGCCGGTTCCCCGCGATGATGCAACGCGAGCCGGTCGACGGCAGCGATGTCGCGCTCACCGCGATCGCGGTCCGCGCGCTCTCGGTCTACGCGCCCGATCCGGCGCGGATCGCGCGCGCCCGCGCGTACCTCACCGGGGTCGCCGCGACGACGACCGAGGATCGCGCGTACCAGTTGCTCGGCCTGCACGACGCCGGCGCGGCGAGCGCGGAGCTCGCGCCACTCGCGGCGCGGCTCGCCGCGACCCAGCGCGCCGATGGTGGCTTCGCGCAGCTCGCCGGGCTGCGCAGCGACGCCTACGCGACCGGCCAGGCGATCGTGGCGCTCCGCGAGGCCGGTGCGTACCCGACGAGCGATCCGGTGATCCGGCGTGCGGTCGCGTTCCTGCTCGCGCATCAGTACCGCGATGGCAGCTGGTTCGTCGCGACCCGCGCGCTCCGGTTCCAGCCGTTCCTCACCAGCGGCTTCCCGCACGGCCGGTCGCAGTTCAGCTCGATCGCCGGCACCGCGTGGGCGGTGATGGCGCTCTCGGATGCGCTGTGAGCTAGTGGGGAGACGCCGACCCGATCCGGAGCTCGATCACGCGGCCCTGCTCGGCCGGTGCGCCGGTCGCGGTCTCGAGCTGATCTGCCGGCACGCCCTGATCGACGAGATACCACTTGACCGCCTCGGCGCGCTTGTTCGCGAGCGGCCCGGTCTTCGCCGGATCACCCTTCGCATCGGGATGGCCGATCACGAACACGTGCAGCTTCGGGTTCGCGTGGAGCGGAGGGACTGTTTTCGCGAGCGTGGCCTTGGCCGCCTCGGTCAACCGCGCACGGCTTGGTTCGAATCGCACCGCGCTCGCGGTTCCGAAAGCCGCGACGAGCGCGGCCGGTAGCTCGTCCGGGCAGCCGTCGTCGTCCTGATAGCCGTTCTTGGTCTCGGGCAGGTCGGGGCACTTGTCGTGGTCGTCGGGGATCCCGTCGGCGTCGTTGTCGAGATCCGGGCAGCCGTCGTCGTCCTGGAAGCCGTCCTTGTCCTCGGGTTGATCGGGGCATTTGTCGTGCGCGTCGGCGATGCCGTCGTGATCGCGGTCGAGCAGCGGGCACCCATCGACGCCGCCCGGCGTCATCGCTTGATCCGGACAGTGGTCGAGCCGATCGGGCACGCCGTCGCCATCGCGATCCGGATCGGGCGGCGGAAGGGGCGGTCGCACCGCGACGCGCGGGTGCTCGACGACCGGGGCGGGGCCCGCACCGAACGCACCGAAGCTCAGCCCGATCCCCAGCATGCCCTCGTAGATCGCGGTCGACCCGCCGGTGCGCGCGGGCATGAAGCCCTGGCGGCCGTCGAGCCGCATCTCCCAGCCACCGCCGACCGACAGCGTCGCGCCGGCGCCGTAGTACAGGATCGGATCGGTATCGGTCGTCATGTACGGCGACTTCGAGACCACCGTCGCACCGCCGATGCCCGCGAGCGCGTGGAACCGCACCGCGTGGGGCGAGCGGGTCCGCAGGATCAAGCTGCCGCGGTAGCCGAACACCGGCGCGAAGTAGGAGTCGCGCGGCCCATCGAAGCCGTAGCCGGTCCACGCCGGCGTGAACACCAGCTCGGGCTCGACGCCGAGGTCGAACACGACGGTGCGGACCAGCATCGCGGTCAGCCGGACCCCGAACAGCGGCGAGGTCTGTGGGCGCTGTTCCGGAGCGAGGGCCCCGCCGAGCGCGATCTGGGGGCCGAAGTCGTCGGCGCCGAAGAACGCCGACCCCTCCACGTACGGGCCGGCGTACGCGGTCCCGACGTAGAGCATCGCGAGCACGACGGCGCCCGCGCGCACGGTCCTCGATCCCACGCCGCAATCATACACCTCGGCGCCCTTGCACGCTTGTCGGCGGTCGGGGCAAGCTTTCGTCGATGCTCACGTTCAGCACGAATCCCGACGTCGCCGAACAGCAGATGAACGCGATCATCTTCTACCTGACCGCGTTCGGGTACATCGATGGCGAGTTCGACTTCACCGAGAAGACGTTCGTCCGGATCTATATCCGTCAGCTCGTCACCGCCCGCGCGAAGCTGGCGATGCCCGACGCCGACCCCAAGACCCGTGACGAGGTCGCCAACAAGTTCGTCGCGCACTTCCACGAGGTGTTCGAGCAGGTCGATCGCAGCGTCAAGGCGCTGTTCGACGAGGCCGTCGCCGATGGCGAGGACGTCGAGAAGTTCGTCTACGCCAAGCTCAAGCTGCGCTCGTACGAGATCTTCCAGACCTTCGATCGCGATAACCAGCACGAGCTGCTGTCGACGATCGACGAGCTGATCTACGCCGACGGCTCGGTCCATCCGAGCGAGCAGAAGTTCCGCAACGAGATCGAGGCGCTGCTCGATAACCCGACGCCGATCGACGACGCCGACATCGAGATCATCCAGGGCAACAAGGTCGCGATCGCCGATCCGGCGGCGCTCCGCACCCACCTCGATGACCACCCGTTCTTCGCCGCGTTCGAGCACCATTACTCGGCGGATCCGGCGCGGATCAAGCATCAAGTTCAGGCCGATCTCGACCTGATGAACCGGTTCATCGCGCAGCTCGGCGCGCAGCGCGCCAAGGGCGCGGGCAAGCTCGCGGGCAAGCAGAACGTCGCCGAATTCGCGCAGGACAAGCCGTTCCTCGACGGACACGTCTACGTCCATCCGGCCCGCCCCGGCGCGGTCTACGACATCACGGTGCTCGGCGATCTGCACGGCTGTTACTCGTGCCTCAAGGGCGCGCTGCTCCAGGCCGATTTCTTCGCGAAGCTCGAGGCGTGGAAGCTCGATACGCGCCTGCCCGAGCCCAAGCTGGTGCTGCTCGGCGATTACATCGATCGCGGCATGTTCAGCTACAACGGCGTGCTGCGCACCGTGATGCAGCTCTACCTCGCCGCGCCCGATCACGTGTTCCCGCTGCGCGGCAACCACGAGTACTACATCGAGTATCGCGGGCGGATCTATGGCGGCGTGAAGCCCGCCGAGGCGATCAACACGCTGATCGGTCACGTCCCGGGCGAGGTGTTCCAGGACTACATGCGGATGTTCGACGAGCTGCCGAACATGCTGTTCTTCGACGATCTGATGTTCGTCCACGCCGGCATCCCGCGCGACGCCGACATCAAGGCCAAGCTCACCGACATGGCCGCGCTCAACGATCCGGATATCCGGTTCCAGATGCTGTGGAGCGATCCGTCGACGGCGGACTTCATCCCCGATGATCTGCAGGCGCAGAACGCGCGGTTCCCGTTCGGCAAGCGCCAGTTCGAGGCGTTCATGACCCGGTTCGGCTGCTCGATGATGTTCCGCGGCCACGAGAAGGTCGATGCCGGGTTCCGCGCGATGTACGGCGAGATCGCCTCGCTCGCGACGCTGTTCTCGGCCGGCGGTGCCGACAACTTCGATCTACCGGCCGAGTCGAGCTACCGCACGGTCACGCCGATGGCCGCGACGGTCCGGCTCGAGGGCGGTACCTCGACGGTGACGCCGTGGCTGATCGACTACAAGCGGTTCAACGATCCCAAGCGCAACCGGTTCTTCGCGACGCCGCCCGAGATCGAGCACAAAGTAGGCTGAGGTTGGCGAGCCCAGGCTGGCGCGTCGCTGAGGGCTCGGCCCGGCGTGCGTTGGCCCACACCGGGGCTCACGGGCTCGGCGCCTCGCCGCGTTAACAGGCGTGAGTCGAAGCAGGTCGCGTCCTGTTCGCCGGGTGCGTTACCATCGCCGTCATGAGGCGACCTGTCCTTGCGATCTCGTTCGTCGCGGCGCTGGCCGGAACGGCGGGCGCCAACGGCCGCCCCGCCGGCACGTCGACCATCAACTTCGAGCTGGGCGCACCCGAGCACATCGCCGCCGGCATGACGTTCGGGTTCTTGCGCTCCGAGGACGGTGGCGCGACCTGGAAGTGGATGTGCGAGAAGGCGGTCGGCTACGGCGGCACGTTCGATCCGGACTACGCGTACAGCCCGACCGGCGCGATCTTCGCGACCACGTTCGACGGCCTCACCGTGCTGCGGCCGCCGCCGGCCGGCGACAACTGCACGTTCGCGGCGGCTCCGCCCGGCAGCACGTTCGTGTCGTCGGACGAGGTCGGCCCCGACGGCAGCGTGTTCTACGCCGCGGCGGATCCGGCCGACGGCAAGATCTATCGCTCGAACGACGACGGCATGTCGTTCCCGGTCTCGGGCGCACCCGGCCTCAACAACGACTGGTGGGACTCGTTGATGATCGCGCCGTCAAACAAGAACCGGGTCTACCTCACCGGCTACCGGTTCAAGAAGGTGTGCTCGAACAACACGACCATGACCTGCATGCTGCCGGCCGATTGCGGCGGCGGCAGCGGCGTGACGTGCGATAGCCAGAAGGTCCAGCTGCTGTTTCGCAGCGATGACGCCGGTGCGAACTACACGGCGCTGACCCAGACCGGGCTGACGACCTCGAACCAGTCGACGATCGACGTCGTCGGCATCGACCACGCCCAGCCGGACACGGTCTACATCCACGTCAACCTCGACAACGGCACGATGGGCGACAGCATCTACAAGAGCACGAACGCCGGCGCGAGCTGGACCAAGATCCTCAGCACGAGCGATCCGTTCGGCCTGGTGTTCCTGGCGCGCTCGAACAACGACCTCGTCGCCTCGACCCAGACCACCGGTTCGCAGAAGTCGATCGACGGCGGCACGACGTGGACGCCGCTGGTCAGCCCGCCGCACATCAACTGCCTCGTCGAGAATCCGGCCGACCACAGCGTGTGGGCGTGCACGCATAACTACGACTCGCCTGGCATTCCCGGCGATGGCTTTGGCATCATGAAGACGACCGACTACGCGACCTGGACCGGCGTGCTGCGCTACCAGGACATCGGGGGCGTCGTGTCGTGCGGCGTGTCCACGATCCAGTACCAGCAGTGCGTCAATTCGTACATGGGCAAGCCCTCGGTGTGGTGCTGCCTGCGCGACCAGCTCGGGATCACCGATACCTCGGTCGATTGCACCGGCGTCAACAGCTGCGCGGTCGCCGGCGACGGTGGCGACGACGCCGGCAACACGATGGTGACCCCGCCCAAGAAGGGCTGCTGCAACGCCGGCGGATCGGGACCGGGTGCGCTGCTCTTGGCCGCCGGCGCGGGTGCGCTACTCTGGAGGCGAAGGAGACGCTAACTCCATGCTGTCGCGCTTCGATCGGCTCGCATATCACTCGCAGCACCTGTCGTTCCTGATCAACGCGACGGTGATGCAGGAGGCCGCCCGGCTCGCGACCCGAACGCCGCGCGTCAAGATCTCGAAGGAGATCCTGCGCGAGCTCCAGCGCCGCCGCCACGAGCTCCACCGCACCGACCTCGCGAACGTCGAGGCCGGGATGTATCCGCGCGAGCTGTTGTTCGACATCCCGACCCGGCGCTATCTGCGCGAGTTGCCGATCTTGCTCGCCGACGCGCGCCACGTCGTCAAGCGCAAGCACGCCAACAACTACAAGGACATTCCCGCGGTCGACAAGGAGCGGTTCCCGCCGTACTACCGGCGCACGTTCCACTGGCAGAGCGGGGGCTACTTCACCGAGCTGTCCGCGCAGGTCTACGAGCTCGGCGTCGAGCTGCTGTTCCGCGGCACCGCGGACGTGATGCGCCGCCAGATCATTCCTCCGATCACGCGCTGGCTCGCCGCACACCGCGCCGAGCTCGCCGGCGAGCCGCGCTTGCTCGACGTCGGCTGCGGCACTGGCCGTACGCTGCACCAGCTCGCGCGCGCGCATCCGCATCTTCGCCTCCACGGCGCGGACATGTCGCCGGCGTACATCAAGCAAGCGCGCAAGCGGCTGCTCGAGCTCGACGAGGTCACGCTGGCGGCCGAGAATGCCGAGGCGCTGCCGTGGGCCGACGCGACGTTCGACATCGCGACCAGCGTGTACATGTTCCACGAGCTGCCGCGCAACGCGCGCCGCAACGCCATCCGCGAGCTGTTCCGGGTCGTCCGGCCCGGTGGGCTCGTCGTGATCGAGGATTCGGCGCAGCTCGCGGAGAGCGCCACGCTCGAGCCGGTGCTGCGCGGGTTTCCGGCCGAGTTTCACGAGCCGTTCTACGCCGACTACCTCGAGGATGACCTCGCCGGGATCCTGCGCGAAGTGGGCTTCACGACCGTGCAGACCGAGGCGCATCTGGTCGCGAAGGTCGTCATCGCGACGCGACCGTAGGCTATCGTCGCGGCATGGGTCGAAACGACGACGGCGGCGCGCGCGCGCGGCTCGAGGTGCTCCGCGGTGAGCTCGGCCAGGTCGATCGCGAGATCCTCGCGCTCGTCGCGCAGCGCCAGGCCAAGGCGATCGAGATCGGCCAGGCCAAGCGCGAGCTCGGGCTGCCGACGCGCGACTTCCGCCAGGAGAAGGACGTGGTGCAGCGCGCGCGCAAGGCGGCCGGCGACCACGGCCTGCCGGAGTCGCTCGGCGAGGAGCTCGTGCTCGCGTTCATTCGCGCTTCGCTGACGGTGCAGGAGCAGGACCTGATCGCGAAGGAAGGCGAAGGCTCCGGCCGGCGCGCCCTCGTGATCGGCGGTGCGGGCCACATGGGCGCGTGGTTCGTGCGCTACCTGCGCGCGCAGGGCTTCACCGTCGAGATCGCCGATCCGAGCGACGGTCCGGACGGCGTCGTCAACCACCGCGACTGGAAGCACGCGCGGCTCGATCACGAGCTGATCGTGATCGCGGCGCCGATGCCGGCGACCAACCAGATCTTGAAGGACCTGGCCGCGGCACCGCCGGCGGGCGTCGTGTTCGATGTCGGCTCCTTGAAGTCGCCGCTGCGGGAGGGGCTCCACGCGCTGCGCGATGCCGGCGGGCAGGTGTGCTCGGTCCATCCGATGTTCGGACCCGATACGGCGCTGCTCAGCGGGCGCCACGTGATCTTCGTCGACCTCGGCGCGGCGGCGGCCACCGCGGCGGCGCGCGCGCTGTTCGAGCCGACCATGGCGACCTTGGTCGAGATGGACCTCGAGAGCCACGATCGCCTGATCGCCTACGTGCTCGGCCTGTCGCACGCGCTCAACATCGCGTTCTTCACCGCGCTCGCGGACAGCGGCGAGGCCGCGCCGAAGCTCGCGACGCTGTCGTCGACCACGTTCGACGCGCAGCTCGGCGTCGCGGCGACCGTGGCGGCCGAGAACCCCGATCTCTACTTCGAGATCCAGACGCTCAACGACTACGGTACCGAGTCACTCTCGGCGCTGCTGTATGCGGTCGAGCGGCTGCGCTCGGTCGTGCGCGCCGGCGATCTCGAGGGCTTTCGCGCGTTGATGACGCGCGGCAAGAGCTACCTGGCCGGCCGCGCGACGCGCTAGACCATCGCGTGGGCGCTAGGCGGCGGCTTCGAACGCGCCCTTGGTGTAGCCGCCGACCGAGCGCGGGCTAACCGGCAGCTTCAGCAGGCGGCGGACCTCGGTGAGCGGCGTCGCCCAGTGGTCTTCCCACGGGAACACGACGAGGCGGTCGGCGGCGCGCCCGAGGCGGATCAGCTCGGCGACGTCCTTCACGATCCGGCGATCGTGGCGCAGCGTCTTGAGCATGCCGAGCGCGGCGAGGATGCCGGCGCTCGGAGCGTTGACCTGGGCCCACGTGAACGCCTGGAGCGCGACCTCACCGGCCGGATCGGTCTCGCAGTTGGTCACCACGTGCCACAGGTCGTGGGTCTGGCGCATGCGCTGGATCACGTAGGCGCGGCGGGGATCATGGACGTCCGGTGGCGAGCCATCGAACACGTCGGGCGTCAGCCCGTGACGCTTCATGAAGCTCGCGTACGCGTGACCGAGCGTGCCCGAAGGCAACGCGTACAGCGCGTCGAGGTCGATCGTGTGCGAATCGATCGCGCGCTGCTCGGTGAACAGGCGCATGCCGCGCGGATCCTCGAAGAACCTCTCGATCCGCTCGGCGTTGGTGCCGGCGTTCGCGTAGTTCGAGAACACCAGCACCTGGTCGGTCTCGACCGGGTTCTTCAGCACCCGCGCGAGGGCGCGCACGGCGACCCGCCAGCGGGCGGGTGCGGACAGCTCGGAGGGGTCGATGGTGGGGTCGACGGTGGAGAACTGGGTCGTGGGGGTCGTGGTCGTCATCATGGGGCGAGCTCCTGGTTGGTTGCTCGTTATTGTCATCGTGATAATAGCCCCGCACCGCTTATTGTCAAGTAGCCAATAGTGTGCGACGATGTGGGTGTAATGGCCCGGCATCTCAGGCTAATCCGCAAGGTGAGGCGCCGGCGTAGCCCGGAGCTCGCGCGCCAGGAGCTGCTCGATGCCGCGGAGCGGCTGTTCCAGGAGGTCTCGCCGGATCAGGTCGGCCTCAAGGACATCGGGCGCGAGGCGGAGGTCTCGCACGCGCTGGTCACGCACTATTTCGGGACCTACGTCGGGCTCGTCGAGGCGGTGTTCGAGCGCCGCACCCGCGAGCTCCGCGAGCGCATCCTCGACCGGCTCGCGCAGGGTGGGATCTCGGAGGCCGAACCGCTGATCGACCTGCTGTTCTCGACGTTCGACGATCCCGTTCACCTCCGGTTGATGAAGTGGTTCGTCGCGAGCGAGGGCCGCAACGCGGCGCACGCGCTGGCGCTGCGCGATCGCGGGCTGGAGCTGGTCGCGGCGCAGGTCACCCACGCGATCGATCCGCACGCATCGCCGGAGCTGAAGGAGCGCGTCGAGCTCGCGCTCGTCACGACGGTCGCGGCCGCGTTCGGCTACGCCGCGACCAAGGCCTCGCTCGCGAGCGCGCTCGGCCGGCCCGCCTCGGTCGAGCTCGATCGCGGCGTGCGCCGCACGCTCGCGGCGATGCTGCAGACCTACCTGCGCACACCGGCCGCGGGCTAGTGCACGCGTTCGCCGCGTTTTCCGCGGAGTTCTGATGCTTGCACCGCACGCCCGATCACGTACGATCCAGAGATGCGCCGTCTGTACGCCGAGCTGCCGCCGATCTGGCGGTACGTGTTGCTCGCCGCCGCCGCGATCGGGCTGTGGTTCGTGTTGCGCTGGATCGACGAAGAAGACGACCCCCACGGCGACCGCGTCGCGATCCACGTCAAGCTGCGGCTCGGCGGCACGCTCCACCCGACCGGCACGATCCCGACCGAGATCCACATGCTGTTCGCGCACCACGTCCACGGCGTGACGACCGATCTGGATCCGCGGAGCCGCTGGTGGGAGCTCGACGTCCCGGCGGCGCGCGCGAACGCCAAGCTCGGCGAGTTGCTCGCCGATCCGGGCGTCGAGGAGGCCTACCTCGAGCCGGCCTACACGTTGCCGTCGGCCGGCGCCGTTGCCGAGAGCTGCCCGATCACGACACCGACCTACGATCAACATCAGGACTACCTCGGCCCCGCACCCGGCGGCATCGACGCGCCGCGCGCGTGGGCGACCGGCACGCGCGGCGCCGGGGTCCAGTTCGCCGACATCGAGGGCGGCTGGAACGCCGCGCACGAGGATCTTCCCGGCGAGCGCATCGTGCACGTCGCGGGTCGGCCGATCATCGACGCGAGCTGGCGCGCGCACGGCACCGCGGTGCTCGGCGAGGTCGTCGGCCGCGACAACGGCAAGGGTGTGATCGGCATCGCGCCGGATGTCGACCGCGTGCTCACGTCGTCGATCGGCGGCGAGTCGGTCGCCGATGCCATCGACAACGCCGCCGCACAACTCGCCCCCGGCGACGTGCTCCTGATCGAGCTCCAGGGCACCGGACCGCGCGGTCGTTACATCCCGGTCGAGTACTGGGACGACAACTTCGAGGCGATCCAGATCGCGGTCGCGCGCGGTATCGTCGTGGTCGAGGCCGCCGGCAACGGCAACGAGGATCTCGATCACCCGGCGTTCAAGCGCAAGTTCGATCGCCGGTCGCGAGACTCCGGCGCGATCCTCGTCGGCGCCGGTGGCCCGCCGCGGCCGGGCTTCATCGACCGCGCGAAGCTCGACTTCTCGAACTATGGCTCGCGCGTCGATGTCCAGGGCTGGGGCCGCAAGGTCACCACGCTCGATTACGGCGACCTCCAGAGCTGCAAGGGCGCCGACCGCGGCTATACCGACCGCCACTACACCGGCGAGTTCTCGGGCACCTCGAGCGCCTCGCCGATCGTCGCGGGCGCCGCGATCCTCGTCGAGAGCTACGTGCGGACCCGGCTCGGCACGCCGCTGGCCCCGCTCGCGGTTCGGGCGCTGCTGCGCGCGACCGGCACGCCGCAGGCGGGCGACCTCCACAAGCAGATCGGCCCGCGCCCGGACCTCGCCCGCGCGTTCGATCGCCTCGCGGCCAGCTACGCCTGGTAGAGCCAGACCCGCAGCAGCGACAACAGCTGGTCGGAATCGACCGGCTTGGTGATGTAGTCGCTCGCGCCGGCCTCGAGGCACTTCTCGCGGTCACCCTTCATCGCCTTGGCGGTCAACGCGACCACCGGCAGGTCGCGCCACTGGTGCTGCATGCGGATCCGCCGCATGGCTTCGTAGCCGTCCATCTCGGGCATCATGATGTCCATCAGCACGATATCGATGTTCGGGTGCTCCTCGAGCTTCATGAGGGCGCGCTTGCCGTTCTCGGCGTAGAGCACGTTCATGCGGTGGCCCTCGAGCAGCGAGGTCAACGCGAAGATGTTGCGGACGTCGTCGTCGACGACCAGAACCGTGCGGTCGGCCAGCGAAGGATCGTGCTTCGCGAGCCGGCGCAGGACCTTGCGCCTTCGCTCCGTGAGGTTGGCCTCGACGCGGTGCAAGAACAACGCGGTCTCGTCGAGCAAGCGCTCGAGCGTGGTGACGTCCTTGACGATCACGGTCTGCGCGAGCCCGTGCAGGCGGTCCTTGTCGTCGGGGGTGAGGTCGCGGCCGGTGTAGACGATCACCGGCAGCCGCTTGTGCGCGGGGTTCGCCTTGATCTGTTCGATCAGCTCGAAGCCGCTCATCCCCGGCAGCCGGAGGTCGAGCACGACGCTGTCGTACGGCTTCTCGGCCAGCGTTTGCAGGGCGAGCTCGCCCGACGCGACCGTGGTCGTCTCGACATCGGTGTCGCCGACGAGCTCGCTGATCGCCTCGCGCTGCACCGGATCGTCCTCGACGACGAGCAGGTGCTTGACCCGCTTGTCGACGAACGTCTGGATCTCCTGGAGTCCGTGCTGCAACGCCTCGGACGTCACCGGCTTCTGCGAGAATGCCAGCGCGCCTTGTTGCAGGCTGCGGTGCTCGGCATCGAGCCCCGACACCACGTGGACCGGGATGTGCCGGGTCGCGGCATCGTGCTTGAGCCGATCGAGCAGCACCCAGCCGTCGACGTCCGGGAGCCGAAGGTCGAGCGTGATCGCATCCGGCTTGACGGCGCGCGCGAGCTCGAGGGCTTGCGACCCGGTGTTCGCGACCACGCCTTTGAAGCCGGCCAGCCGTGCGGTCTCGAGGATCGTCATCGCGAAGCCGAGATCGTCCTCGACGACGAGCAGCACGCGATCTCCCGGTTGGATGACGTCGTAGTCGTCGGCGATCGTGCGCGCGGGCTTCTCGGGCTCCGGCTGCGGCTCGGCGACGGCTTCGACGTGCACGCGCGGGGCCGCCTGGATCGGCGTGCGCGCGCGCACCTCGGGCCTCTGGTACTGGGTGGGCACGAACATCGTGAACGTCGAGCCCTGACCCACGGCCGATTCGACCTTGAGATCGCCGCCGAGCAAGCCCGCGATCTCGCGCGAGATCGCGAGGCCGAGTCCGGTGCCGCCGTACTTGCGGCTGGTCGAGCCGTCGGCTTGCTGGAACGCCTCGAAGATCAGGCGCTGCTTGTCCGGTGGGATGCCGATGCCGGTGTCGGTGACCGAGAACGCGACGTGGTCGTCGTGGGACGCGATCCGGAGGTGGACGCGGCCGTGCTCGGTAAACTTGATCGCGTTCGACAGCAGATTGCGCAGCACCTGGCGCAGCCGCATGTCGTCGGTCTCGAGCGAGGGTGGCAGGCCGAGATCGAGCTCGACCGCGAACACCAGGCCCTTCTCCTCGGCGACCTGGCGAAATGTCTGGTCGACGTAGTCGCGCAGGTTCGCGAACCGCACCGGTCCGATCTCGACGGCCATCGTGCCCGACTCGATCTTCGCGAGATCGAGGATCTCGTTGATCAGCGTCATCAGATCGGTTCCGGCCTGGCGGATCGTGTCGGCGTAGCGGATCTGCTTGTCGCTGAGGTTGCCCTCGCCGTTGTCACTGAGCTGGCGCGACAAGATCAACAGCGAGTTGAGCGGCGTGCGTAGCTCGTGCGACATGTTCGCGAGAAACTGCGACTTGTACTTCGAGGTCAGCGCGAGCTGCTCCGCTTTCTCTTCGAGCTCCTGGCGCGCGAGCTCGACCTGGCGGTTCTTCTTCTCGACCTCGCCCTTCTGCTCGGTCAGCTGATGGGCCTTCTCCTCGAGCTCCTCGTTGGTCTGCTGGAGCTCGTTCTGCTGGTTGCGCAGCTCCTCGGTCAACGACTGCGACTGGCGCAGCAGCTCGTCGGTGCGCATCGTCGCCTCGATCGTCGCGATCACGATCCCGAGCGACTCGAGCATCTGGTCGAGGAACGCGAGCTGGATCCCGCTGAACGGCTCGAACGAGGCGAGCTCGATCACGCCCTTGACCTCACCTTCGAACAGGATCGGGACCACGACGATCGAGTGCGGTGTCGCGGTGCCGAGCGCGGACGTGATCCGGACGTACTCGTTCGGGACCTTCGCCATCACGATCCGCTTGCCCTCGAGCGCCGCCTGACCGACCAGCCCTTGGCCGAACTGCCAGGTCGTCGCGACGCTCGCTTGATCTTGATACGCGTACGCCGCGAACAGCTTCAACACCTGGCGCTCGCCCACGTAGTCCGCCATGAAGAACGCCCCGTGGTGCGCGTTGACCAGCGGCGCGAGCTCGTTGAGGATCTGGCGCGCGACGGTCAACAGATCGCGTTGGCCCTGCAGCATGCGGGTGAACCGCGCGACGTTGGTCTTGAGCCAGTCCTGCTCCTCGTTGACCTTCGTGGTCTCCGCGAGTGTGCGGATCATCTGGTTGACGGTGTCCTTGAGCTGCGCGATCTCGCCGCGCGCTTCGACCGTGATCGAGCGCGTGAGGTCGCCCTGGGTCACCGCGGTCGCGACGTCGCTGATCGCGCGGACCTGGTTCGTGAGGTTGCCGGCGAGCTCGTTGACGTTGTTCGTGAGGTCGCGCCACACGCCGGCGGCGCCGGGAACATCGGCCTGACCGCCGAGCTCGCCGTTGACGCCGACGTCACGCGCGACGCCGGAGACCTGCGCCGCGAACGTCGACAGCGTGTCGGTCATGTTGTTGATGGTGTCGACGAGCGTCGCGATCTCGCCGCGCGCCGCGAGGTTCAACTCGCGATCGAGGTCGCCGTTCGCGACCGCGGTGACGACCGTCGCGATGCCGCGGACCTGCTCGGTGAGGTTGCGCGCCATGACGTTGACGTTATCGGTGAGCTCGCGCCACGTCCCCGAGACGCCGCGAACCTCGGCCTGACCGCCGAGCACGCCCTCGAGGCCGACCTCGCGCGCGACGCGGGTGACCTCGCTCGCGAACGAGTTGAGCTGATCGACCATCGTGTTGACCGTGTTCTTGAGCTGGAGTAGCTCGCCGCGGACCTCGACGGTGATCTTGCGGGTCAGGTCGCCGTTCGCGACCGCGGTCGTGACGTCGGCGATATCGCGGACCTGGTTGGTCAGGTTCGACGCCATCTGGTTGACGTTATCGGTCAGCTCCTTCCAGGTGCCGGCGACCCCGCGCACCGCGGCCTGGCCACCGAGCTTGCCTTCGACGCCGACATCGCGTGCCACGCGGGTCACCTCGTCGGCGAACGACGACAGCGTATCGACCATCGTGTTGATCACGTTCTTGAGATCGAGCAGCTCACCGCGGACCTCGACCGAGATCTTGCGGGTCATGTCACCGCGCGCGATCGCGGTCGCGACCGCCGAGATATCGCGGACCTGGTTGGTCAGGTTCGACGCCATCTGGTTGACGTTGTCGGTCAGCTCCTTCCACGTCCCACGCACGCCGACCACCGAGGCCTGGCCGCCGAGCTTGCCCTCGGTGCCGACCTCGCGCGCGACGCGCGTGACCTGGTCCGAGAAGCCGCGCAGCTGATCGACCATCGTGTTGATCGTGTCCTTGAGCTCGAGGATCTCGCCGCGCGCCTCGACCACGATCTTCTGCTGGAGGTCGCCGTTCGCGATCGCGGTCGCGACCTTCGCGATGTTGCGGACCTGCTCGGTCAGGTTCGAAGCCATCGAGTTGACGTTGTCGGTGAGCTCCTTCCAGATCCCGGACACGTCGCGGACCTGGGCCTGGCCACCGAGCACGCCCTCGGTGCCGACCTCGCGCGCGACGCGGGTGACCTCCGACGCGAACGCGTTGAGCTGATCGACCATCGTGTTGATCGTGTTCTTCAACGTGACCAGCTCACCGCGCGCCTCGACCGTGATCTTGCGGCCGAGCTCGCCGTTCGCGACCGCGGTCGTGACCTCGGCGATATCGCGGACCTGGTTGGTCAGGTTGCGCGCCATCTGGTTGACGTTGTCCGTGAGCTCCTTCCAGACCCCGCTGACGTCCTTGACGTCGGCGGTGACGCCGAGCGTGCCTTCCGTGCCGACCAGGCGGGCGACGCGGGTGACCTCCGCGCTGAACCGGTTGAGCTTGTCGACGGTGGAGTTGATCGTGTTCTTGAGCGCGAGGATCTCGCCCTTGGCCTCGACCTGGATCTTCTTGCCGAGATCGCCACCGGCGATCGCGGTGACGACATCCGCGATCGAGCGGACCTGCGAGGTCAGGTTCGACGCCATGCCGTTGACGTTCTGGGTGAGCTCGCGCCACACGCCCGAGACGTCCGCGACCTCGGCCTGGCCGCCGAGCACGCCCTCGGTGCCGACCTCGCGCGACACGCGGGTGACCTCCGACGCGAACGCCGAGAGCTGATCGACCATGACGTTGATCGTGTTCTTGAGCGAAAGGATCTCGCCCTTGGCCTCGACCGTGATCTTCTTGCCGAGATCACCGGCGGCGACCGCGCTCGTCACCTCGGAGATGTTGCGGACCTGGAACGTCAGGTTGTTCGCCATCGAGTTGACCGACTCGGTCAGCTCGCGCCACACGCCGGACACGCCGCGTACGGTGGCCTGACCGCCGAGCCGGCCCTCGGTGCCGACCTCGCGTGCGACCCGGGTCACCTCGTTCGCGAACGCGCGGAGTTGCTCGACCATCGTGTTGATCGTGTTCTTGAGCTCGTTGATCTCGCCCTTGACGTCGATCGTGATGATCTTGGTCAGGTCGCCCTGCGCGACCGCGGTGGTCACGCGGGCGATCTCGCGGACCTGCGAGGTCAGGTTCGAGGCCATCAGGTTGACCGAGTCGGTGAGGTCCTTCCACACGCCGCTGACGCCCTGGACGCGGGCCTGCGCACCGAGCTTGCCCTCGGCGCCGACCTCGAGCGCGACGCGCGTGACCTCGGAGCCGAAGTGCGACAGCCGCGCGACCATGCCGTTGACGATCTTCGCGTGGCGCGCGTACTCGCCTCGCCGCGGCCCGGTGGTGCTCTCGTCCATCGTCTGGTCGAGGTCGCCCTTGGCGACGGCGCTGACCACGCGCGCGATCTCGTTGGTGTGCCCCGACAACCCGTCGATCACGTCGTTGACCGAGCCGATGTAGTCGCTCCACGCGCCCGTCGTGCCGAGCCGGCGCATCCGACGATTGGCGAGGCCTTCCTTGCCGACCGCGACACAGACGTCACGCGCCTCGGTCTCGATCGAGGCGACCATCGCGACGAGCTCGTTGAACGTCTCCGCGAGTTGACCGTCGGTCCCGGCCATGTCGTTGCGGATCCGGGCAGAAAAATCGCCGCGCTTGAACGAGCGAAGCGCGGCGAGGATCTCGGCGTGGTGAAGTGGTTCGGCGACCGGCGAGGAGCTCCGGGCGGCGCTGCGACGCTTGGCGGGGTCGGGGCGGATCCGATCGGTCATGGCGTGTCCTTGTCGCCGTAGATCGCGCGCATGATCTTGTCGGCGCTCGCGGGCTTGACGACGTGCGCGTCGAATCCGGCGGCGAGCGCGGTGGCGCGATCGGTCGCCTGACCGTATCCGGTCATCGCGATCAGCCGCAGCTTGCTCGCCGGCAGCTCCTTGCGCAGGATGCGCGCGACCTCGTAGCCGTCCATCTCGGGGAGGCCGATATCGATCAGCGCGACGTCGGGCAACAGCTCCTTGATCACGCGCACCGCGGAGGTGCCGTCCTCGACGGCGGTGACCTCGTGCCCCTTCATGCGCAAGAGGTCGGCGACGAGCTCGCGTAGATCGGCGGCATCGTCGACGACGACGGCACGCAGCGCACGCCGGACCGGTGCGGTCGCGGTGCTCGGGGAGGGGGAGTCCTGCATCGTCGCGGGGTCCGCGACCGGCAACGTGACCTCGAAGGTGGCACCCAGGTTCGGGCCCGCGCTGCTGGCATCGATCCGGCCGCCGTGTAGCTCGACGAGCCGCTTCGCGAGGCCGAGGCCGAGGCCGAGGCCGCCCGCGCCGCTGCCGGTCACGCGCTCCTGGACGAACATGTCGAAGATCCGCGGCAGCAACTCCGGCTGGATGCCGCGGCCGGTGTCGGTCACGCGAATGAACGCCGCGCCGTCGCGCGGGCCCCACTCGATCGAGATCCGGCCGCCGACGTCCGTGTACTTGATCGCGTTCGACAGCAAGTTGCTCATCACCTGGATCAAGCGCACCGGATCGCCGAACACCGTGGGCGAGGGCCGGCTGCCGCTGACCCGGACGTCGTGCTTGCGTGCGGTGGTCGCAGGCCGCGCCTCGGAGACCGCCTGCTCGACCAGCGAGCCGAGCTCGATCGGTTCGCGGCGTAGCTCGAGCTTGCCGGTCTGGAACCGTGCGACGTCGAGGAGGTCGTCGACGAGCCGGCTGATGCTCTGGACCTGGCGCTCGATGATCGAACGCACGCGTGGGGGGACCGGCTTGCTCTCCTCGACCGCGAGCAGCTCGACGGCGGTCTGCAGCGGCTGGAGCGGGTTGCGCAGCTCGTGGGCGAGGATCGCGAGGAACTCGTCCTTGCGGCGATCGCTCTCCGCGAGCTGGCGATTTCTGTGTTCGAGGACCTCGGACTCGAAGCGCTCGCGCTGCATGGCGAGCTCGCGCTCGTGCGCGCGGATCTGCGCCTTGCGCAGCTCTTCGCCCTTGTCGCGGAGCTCGCGCGTACGGTCCTGGAGCTGGATGAACACGCTGGCCTTCGCGCGGAGCACCTCGGCGCGGATCGGCTTGACCAGGAAGTCGACCGCGCCGAGCGTGTACGCGTGGAGGATCTCGTCGTCCTGCCAGGCCAGCCCGGTGACGAAGATGATCGGCGTGGCGCGGTTGCGGGCGCGCGAGCGCACGAGGCGGGCCGTCTCGAAGCCGTCCATCCCGGGCATCGCGACGTCGAGGATGATCAGCGCGAAGTCCTGGTCCAGCAGGTGCTGCAGCGCCTCGGTGCCGGACCGCGCGAGCACGAGGGTGCGCTGGAGCGGGCTGAGGGCGGCTTCGATCGCGATCAGGTTCGGATCGTTGTCGTCGACGACGAGGATATCCTGGCCGTACTCGAGAACCGGTACATCGCTCTCGTCGTCCAGGTCGATCGGCACGTGCGGCCGGGAAATGCACGCGATGTGCCTGGGATTACGGCATATAAGGCGCTAGATCGAGGAAATTTCAGGGCCAGGCGGGCGCGGGCGCGCACCGTGCGTTGACGCTCGCTCCAGACCGCTCTGTCATTGCGGCATCACCGCCGCCGGCGCCCAGATCGGCGCGTTGTTCACCACCGTCGGATCCTGACACGGCAACCAGAACCCCGCGGCGGAAGGATCGACGCCAGGCACGTCGTGCCCGAGGTCGATCGCCGAGACCCACACCTGGCCGCGTCCGCCCGCGGGCAACACGACGCCATACGGTCGCGCCGAGGTGAACGCGAGCCACGCGAACTGACCTTGAAACGGCGCCCACGCCGGCATCTGCGTCGCGGTCCCCGGCGTGCCCGCGACGCTCGCGACCTCGTGGCTGGCGAGCGCGAGCGAGGTCGTCGTGCCACCGTCCGCACCGATCAATTCGAGCTCCGCCGACACGGCGCCGTGCGATGCCTCGGTCGCGTGGACGTACGCGAGGAACGCGCCGTCGGGCGAGTACTTGGGGAAGTAGTAGTTGTCGACCGCCGTCGCGGGCACGAGGATCTCGGGACCGCCGAACGTGTGGGCCGTCGCGTCGAAGGCGAGCCGCGCGATGCTCGCGGTCTTGACGTCGAGGTTGCTCGGTTGGGACGCGGTGTACGCGATCGCGACGTACTTGCCGTCGGGAGACCACTCGGGGTGGGTCGCGTAGTGACCGACGGGCAACGCGACCTTGCCGGTCGGCGAGTTGATCGGCACGCCGGTGATCGCGTCGCGCAGCACCAGTGCGCCATTGCTCGCGATCAACACCAGCGAGCCATCCGGCGAGTAGGTCGCCCAGCCCATCTCGTAGAGCTTGCTCTGCGAGATCGTGGTCGCGAGCGTCTCCACGTCGATCGTCTGCAACGACGACACGGCCTCGGCACCCCAACCCATCGCCATCTGCGAGCCATCGCGCGAGGCGGTGTGGCAACCGACGCACGTCGCATCGCCGGGGTAGAGCTTGCCGGCGAAGCTGGCGCCGATGCCGCCGCGCATGAGGCCGTTCGTCGCCGCCGACCAGAAGTACAGCGGCGCGTCCGGCGAATCCCTGGAGTAGTGCAATCGGATCGACGAGCCTTGATAGATCGTGCCGGGGTCCGCCGACGACGCGGCCGCGATCGACACGGTGACCAGGTCGCCCATGTTCGATCGTGCGATCACGTCCTGGACCGCGCCGGTCTCCCAGCGGTCGGCGCCGGTGATCACGACCAGATGCATGAGATCGGTGTCGAACGACAACTCGAACGCGTCGTTCTGATCGCCGCGCGCGAGCTGGAACACGGTGTTCGGCAGGCCCTGCGGGAACCACGTGCCATCGCTCGGGTACACGAGCTGCGGGCTGCGCACCGGGTCGCCGAGCATCACCGGCTTCGCGTTGTCGAACAGCGTCGGATCCGAGGGTGGGAACGCGCCGTCGACGATCGTCGCATCGATCCGCACGGTGACCTCCGAGGTCGCCCAGACCTGGTCCGCCATCGCGACGATCCCGACCTCGCCGGCGGCCTGGTTCGTCGTCGTGAACACGCCGGGGGCGAGGAACCCGCCGGGCAGCGGATTATCGACCGACCACACGATCTGCTGGGTGACATCGCGGCGGGCGCCGTCGGAGAACACCCCGATCGCGCGAAATGGTTGCTGCTGCGGCGGCTGCGAGAGATCGTGGATCACGAGCTCGCTGGTCTTGGGCGTGACCACCAGCTGCACGAGATCGCCGAGCGGATCGGGCTCGAGCTGGACGATGCCGGTGCAACCGGCGCCGGCAAGGACGATGGCGAGCGCGACGCGAATCATGGAGGCGAGGCGAGCCGCCGGGCGATCCCGGCGTAGCTACCTTGCGGCCACTGTCGCAGATATTCGGTCGCGGCGACGCGGGCTTTGTCACGCTGGCCCGCCGAACGCAGAATCTCGATGCGCAGCCACTCGACATCCTCGGCCTGTGCGCTGGTGGCGAACCGCCGCAGATACTCCTCGCAATCGGCGAGAGCGTTGGTCGCGTTGGACTTGGCGTCGAGCTCGGCGAGGCCGAACAGCGCCGGGGCGGCCCAGGCATCGTTCGACGACGCGATGCTGCGATACATCTTCGCGGCGCGCGGAGCATCCGTCGCTTCGAGCTTCTCGGCGAGCTGATACCGCGCGTGGGGTGACAACACGGTGGGCGCGGGCTGTGGCGGTGGCGCGGTCCGCGCCGGGTCGATCGCGGGGTCGATCGTGGGGTCGATCGCGGGGTCGATCGCGGGCCCGATCGCGGGCTCGATCGCTTGTGCCGTGACCGGCGGTGTCCACGAGTCACCTGCCGACAACAACCAGGTGCCTCCGGGGGCGCGCACCCGGACCTTGCCGCGCACGACATCGACCCTCGGCGAGGGCGTCCGTGTCACCGTGAACCGCGTGCCGACGACCTCGACCGAGACGTCCCCCGCGATCACGTGAAACGGCGGGCGCTGATGGCGCGGTGCGACGTCGCACTCGATTGCACCGCGCGCGACCACGAGCGTGATCCCGCCATCGGCGGCGTGCTTGACATCGACGCTGGTGTCGCTCGCCGCCATGATCACCGCATCGCCGACCGTGAACTGCGACTGGCCGCCTACCGGCGTGACGATCCGGGTCGGCGTGGTGTCCTCCACGATCGGCGCCGGCGCGGGCGCGGGCGCCTTGGTCGACACGACGAGGATCACGATGGCGGCGACGGCCGCACCGAGCCCCGCGAACATCCAGGCGCGGCGATTCGACGCCGGCGGCTCCGGTACCGCGGCATCGGCGCGGTCGGAGAGGCGTAGCTGCGCGAGCTGGGTGAACACGTTGCGCTCGATCCGGTCGCGCCGGCTCTCGTTCTGGGGGGCATCGACCTCGATCTTCACAGCAGCTCCTTCAACACGGGATCGGTGGCCGCGCGCTTCATCAGCTCGCGGCGCGCCCGCCAGATCCGTACCTTCGCCGTCACGACCGACGTGCCGATCAAGCTCGCGACCTCGGCGATCGACCGCCCGTCGATCGCGTACAGCGCGAACGCCGTCCGCGCGTCCGGCGATAACTCGGCGAGCGCGGCGTAGAGCCGGCGCAGCCCCTCGCGCGCGTGCGCTTGTGCATCGGGGATGCTCGCATCGGCGAGCTCTTCGTGCGCGCCGCCGATCAGGCCGAGCGAGACCGGCGAGCTCCGGTGGGTGCGCACGTGATCGAGCGCGACGCGCACCGCGATCCGATCGATCCAGGTCGCGAGCCGGGCTTCCCCGCGGAACTTCGCGAGCCCGCGGAACACCGCGATGAACGTCTCCTGCACGAGGTCATCGACCTCACGGGTCGGGCCGAGCAGCCGATAGATCGTCGCGTTGACGCGGCCGAATTCGCGGCGGAACAGCGTGCGCTGCGCGGCGACCTCGCCCGCCAGGCACGCCGCGACGAGCTCCGCCTCATCCTTTGGCGTCGGACGCTCGACGATCGACAGGCCCACGTCATCTAGAGGGGACATGCGCCCGAAAGGTTACAACACCCGAAAGTTCGCGAGTACCCCAACCATGGCCTGAAACCTAGGAATGATCAGGACTTGCATCGTTGCTGCCTTGTAATCTTGGCGGTCGAGCAAGCCGTCGATCGCGACGCTGAAGCCGATGTCGAGATCCCGGCCCACCCGATACATCGCGGCGGCGCCGGCGCGCGCCGCGAGATCGAGCTGGCGATCGTGGATCGCCTGGTCGGTCGAGAGCGCGCCGCGCAGCCGAATCGTGTGGAGCGCGACCCCGGCCACGGGCACGACCCGGAATCCGGGGACCAGCTCGAATGGCCAGCGAGCCACCGCGGCGACCGCGACATCGACCACGGTACCGGTGAACGCCGCGGTCGTGACGTCCGCGCTCGGCGCGAGCTCGCCGCTCACGGCGAAGCCGAGCGCGTCGGGGCGCCAGGCGACCGCGAGCTGCGCGGCGAGATCACCGTCCGGTGCCCCGAATCGACCGCCGACGAGCGCGCCGACCGCCAGCCGGTGCTGCGCCGGCGCCGCGACCTCGGCGCGCAGCTTCGGCGCCTCCGCGACCCGTGGCGGAGGTTGATCGACATCGGGCGAGGTGCGTAGGGCGCGTAGCATCGTGCGTGCGATCCGCGCGGCCTCGGCGGCGTGTGGCGCCGACAACGGTAGCGCGAACCCGAGCTCGCGGATCAACAGGCCGTCTCGCTCGCGATCGTACGTGACGAGCGTGACGCCGTGTGGCGATTCGATCAGCCACACCGTCGCGGTCGCGTGGAGCCGGTCGGCGAGCTCGCGCGATGCGGCCGAGAGCGCGCCGAGCGAGGGCGGCGGGACCTCCGCGGCGCGGATCACGCCCATGCCGGCCGGTGCGACGGCTTCGTCGAGCGCGGCCTGGAACACGGGATCGGAGCCTGCGAGCGCGATCGTCTCCGACACCGGCTGCGCACCGGCGTGCGCGGCCGCGAGCACGCCGGCGATCGCGAGCGGGATGCGCAAGATGATCCTCATCGTACACGAAACAGGTGAAGTGGCTCACGGATCCCGAGAGCTCGACGATCGCGACTTGCGTCGCTGCCAGGCGTGTGTTGCGATTGGTCCGATCGCAGGTGATGAAGGAGTCGTTCGCGGTATCCGACCCATTTCGCGAGTTCATGCGCGACGTCACCGCGCAGCTGGACTGGGGCGGAGGTGCGCTCACCGGCCCGGACGCGATCGAGGCCGAGCACTGTCGCGGCGGCCGGATCGAGGGCACCGACGTGTTCCGCTTCGTATGCGATCGGGATGGTCGCCAGGTCGCGATCGAGCTGCGCGAGCAGCAGATCCGCGATATCGCCGCCGGCAACCTTTCGGAGGTCGACGCCGAGCTGGTCACCGACGCCGGGCGGGTCGCGCGCGGCGAGCCGTTGCTGGTGTGGGGTGAATACGACGAGGACGCGCTACGCATCCGCACGCTCGGCGATCTGGCGCTCGCGCTCGACACGTTGCACGCGATCGGCAACCAGATGCCGCACGCGCTCCGGCTGTGGAACGCCCACGACGACCAGGTGGTGTGCGTGTTGAACGGGCTCGATTGCGCGTTCTACGTGATCACGTCGCATCATGGCTACGGCACCTCGGTCGGCGATCCGACGCGCACCGAGACGTTCGAGCTCGTCGATCACGACCTGGGGACGATCTCGCTCCGGTGGTCGGATTTCGTGCCATGGCGGGCCGGCAAGCCCGCGCTGATGCACTTCGCGGAGTTTGGCGTCCTCGGTGATACGGTGATCCTCGACGGCACGATCCCGAGCCAGCTGTTGATGCTCGGCGACTACGATCGCGAGGCCGAGCTGGAGTCGCGCCGACCGCCGCCGGTCGAGCCCGCGAAGTCGTCGCTCGCCGACAAGGCGCCGCAGGGCTTGTGGGCGCGGCGGCTGGTCGCGAGCCTGCTCGAGCGCCAGCTCATCGAGCTCGACGACGCGATCTTGCAGGCGATCAACTCGCGCGTCGCGCTGCTCCTGGTCCAGCACGGTCACGACGCACAGGATTCGGTCGAGACCGCGGCGCAGCTCGTCAAGGAGATCGAGCGCGTCCGTGGCGTCGGCGCGCTGTTCGCGACCGGCGGCGATCTCCAGATCGCGCTGCGTCGCACGCAGGATCCTCCGACCCAGCCCGTCGCGGTCCCGAGCTAACAGCCAGGTGGTCCGGTACTAGCCGTTGATCGGGATGCGGACGTAAAAGGTCGTGCCCTCGCCGGTCGTGCTGTCGACGCTGATCGAGCCGCCGTGCTGCGAGATGATCGTGTGCGCGATCGCGAGCCCTTGTCCGGTGCCCTTGCCGACATCCTTCGTCGTGAAGAACGGCTCGAAGATGCGCGCGCGGATCGCCTCGGGGATCCCGGTGCCGGTATCCGCGATCGCCACGACGACGTTGTTGCCTTCCCGGGACGTGGTGATCGTGATCGTGCCGCGTTTGCCGGTGGTCGCCATCACGTCGGCGACCGCATGTGCGGCGTTGACGATGATGTTGAGGAAGACCTGGTTGAGCTCGCTGATGTGACAGACGACGGCTGGCAACTCGCCGAGCTCGGTCTTCAGGTCGGCGACGTACTTGTACTCGCTCGTCGAGATCACGATCGTCGAGATCAGCGCCGCGTTGATGTCGTGAGGCTGCTTGACCTGGCTGTCGCCACACGCGAAGGCCTTCATCGAGCGCACGAGCGTCGCGACACGCTCGAGGCCCTCGGCGCTGCGCGCGAGCGCAGGCTCGAGATTGGTGGTGAGATACTCGAGGTCCATCGTCTCCGCGATGCCGGCGAGGCGCTTGGTGTCGGCCTCGCCGAGCTCGAGCTCGCGATAGCCCTTCAACACGGTGAGCAGGGAGTGCACGCCTTCGGTGATGAACGTCAGGTTGTCGCCGATGAACTGCACCGGCGTGTTGATCTCGTGCGCGACGCCCGACGCGAGCCTGCCGACGGCCTCGAGGCGCTGGACCTGCGACAGGTCCGAGGCGAGTGACCGCCGCACCGTGATGTCGAAGAAGTGCCCGGTCAGCGTCACCGCACCGGTCTTGGACTCGAACACGCGCATGGCGCATCGCACCCAGACCCACGAGTCGTCGTCGCGGCGGAGCCGGAACTCGGCCTCGTGCGGCGCACCGAACTCGACGACGAGCCTGCACTGCTCGACGGTCGCGGTGCGCTCGTCGGGCGCGAGCCTCGCTTCGAAGAACCCGGGCTCGTACCAGGAGGTCTTTCGGATCCCGAGCAGGCCCTCGGCCTGCGGGCCGATGTAGGTGAAGCGCGACAGATCCGGGGTCATCCGAAACGGGATCGCATCCGCGGTCTCGTCGAGCATCCGGTACTCCTCGCAGCGGAGCTCGAGCTCGGCCAGCCGGAGCTCGATCGACATGCGGCTCGGCTCGCTCACCATTATCGCCGCGCCGCGATCAGCTTCGCGACCGCGGCGGTCAACAGCTCCGCCTTGAAGGGTTTGACGATCCAGCCCTTCGCGCCGGCCTTCTTCGCGCGATCGATCATGCCGGGGTTGCCCTCGGTGGTCAGCATCACGACCGGGAGGCTCGCGTTGCGCTCGTCGCGCTTGATCGCCTCGAGGAACTCGAGCCCGTTCATCCGCGGCATGTTGACGTCGCACAGCACGATCGCGATCGAGTCGTCGACCTTCTCGCGCGCATCGACTCCATCGACGGCTTCGACGATCTCGTAGCCCGAAGGCCTGAGCGCGAGTGCGATCTGGTGACGCACGGTCTGCGAATCGTCGACGATGAGGACTTTCTTGGCCACGGCTATCTCCAGTGCTTAGAAGAGCAGGGTCGATCCTTCACGGAGCACCGCGTTAGTTGTCGGGACGAGCTCGAGCCCCGCGCGGAGCTCGGTGTCGAACCACACCGACACGACGCCACCGTCGGCGGTGAACAGGTGGCCGAGCGGCTGGCTGTTGATCGGCGCGATCCGCCCTCCGCCGAGCACCACCGGGGTCGAGGCGTAGAAGTCGACGCCCATCGCGACGAGCCGGTTCTTGACGCGGCCGAGCAGCTGGTTGGTCAGCTCCGCGAGCCAGTCGCGCATCGTGGTCAGGCCTTCGCCTCCGACGAGCTTGAGCGGCTCGGACGAGCAGGCGAGCATCAGGCTGCCGCGGATATCGGGTCCGGTGAAGCCGATCACGCCGCACAGCGCGACGTTCGGCAGGATCGCGCAGAGGTCGGAGTTGGGTCCGATCTCGACGGCGTAGTGCGAAAACAGGTCGATCGTGGCTTGCTGCACGATCTCCTCGATGTAGGTGTCGACGGGCGACGGACACGGCATGTCCATGATTGTCGATTCGACCGCTTCACGGCATCGTCGACCCCTGCTCGAGCCTCGAGCCTCGGGAGGCGAGTCGCCTACGCAGAGCAACGTAGATCAGGTGCAGCTGCCCGGCATCACGCTGATCCAGTCGCGCAGGAGCTGGACGCCCTCGTCGTACACGAGGTTGCGGCCGAGCTCGGGCATCTTGATCGACGGCTCGGTCGACGAGATCCGGTAGATCACGATCGATTCGTCGGGCTTGCCGGGCACGATGTCGAACGCCAGGCCGCCAGAGCCACGCCCGGTCGCGACCGGAGGCTTGCACGTGCCGAACTTCGCGGGATCGGTCTCGAACGCGTCGAGGTAGAGGCCCGAGGTGCGCGCCGCGCCGGTCGGGTTGTGGCAGTGACCGCAGTTGATGTCGAGGAACGCGCGCGCGCGTTGATCGAGCGAGCCGGTCGTCGGATCGAGCGCGTCCGGATCCTTCGGCCACTGCGCCGGCGGTGGAGCTCCGGCGAGCTGGCCGTGATCGACGAGGCCCTGGAGCTGCGCGCCGAGGTTGAGGTGGCGGGCCTTCGGACCCAGCGGCGTCAGCACGTCGTCGTGCTCCGCGTGGCAGTTCTTGCACTGGTTCTCGTTCGGCACGATGTAGGCGTTGGTGCGCGGCATGCCGTCGTCGTGGATCCAGGTCGACGGGACGGTCGCGCCGGCGGCGGCGAGCGTCGCGTCGCCGCCTCCGCCTCCATCATCGGGGTAGGTGTACGCGGCGCCGTGCCAGCCGGCGCTGCCGTGGATCAACAGCCGTGTCTCGATCTTGGTCTCGTGCGACCGCGGGTCGCGGCGATCCGCGAGGTAGCCGAACGTCTTGACCAGCACGGTCCCGACCGGCAGATCGAGCGCATCGCGGTCGCTCCACGTCGCAGTGGTGCCCGGCGGCAGGACGAGGAAGCGGTGCTTCGTCGTGTAGTCGGAGAACAGCGGGGTCTCGAGGTCGTACGGAGTCACGCCCGCGGCCGGCTGTTGCGTCGCGATGTCGTCGAACAACCCGTAGTACGACAGCTGCTTGCACATCGGGCCCTCGAGCGTGCAGGTGTCGTTATCGCCGCACCCGGCCCCCACGACGAGTAGCAGCAGCAGCGCGCACTTCACTGGATCACGACGGCGGGGAGCGCCGGGAGCGAGCACGCGACCTGGGTAGCGTCGAGGCTCGGCTTGGTCGCATCGGCGAGCGGCCACGCCAGGTTGATGAAGTCGGCATCGCCGTTGTTCGTGATGCACACGCGATCGGTCGCGGCGTACATCCCGCCGTTCGCCGCCAGCCGCGCCGGATCCATCACGCCATCCCAGCCGATGTCGGGCACGATGTACGGACCGGTGGTCTGGATCTCGCCGAGGGCCGAGATCAACAGCGCGCCGAGCGGTCCGGTCGGCGCGTCGCTCGTGCCGGCGAACATGTTGTCGTGGACCGAGATCGCCGTCGGATACTGATCGTAGTTCGGATCGGTGATCGGGATCATCGTCGTCTCGTAGCTGATGATGCCGAGGTTGATCGACGCGTGATCGTGGATGTTGTTGTTGAAGATCTCGACCTGGTGCGCGGCGAGGATCGCGATGCCGGTGCCGGTCGGTACGAGCGCGACGATGTTGCCCTCGGGCGCGAAGTTCTCGGTGTTGTTGTCGAACACCTGGTTGTCGAACACGCGGGTGACCGCGCCGTTCTCGACCTGGAGGCCGGGCAGGTTGAACACGAGGATCCCGCCGGTGTTGTTCGTCGCGGTGTTGTCGTGGACGTCCGCGTTGGTCGAGTTCTCGATCTCGATCCCGGCGACGTTGAGCGAGACCTGGTTGTTCTTGACCTCGATCATGTCGCTCTGGCCGATGTACACGCCCGAATCGGAGGCGCCCTTGACGACGTTGCCGTCGAGCAGCACGTCCGCACACTGGACGGGGTAGAGGCCGTACGACCCGTTGGTCTCGTTCGCGCCCTGGGTCCACTCGACGCGTGACTTCGAGATCCGGACCTTGGTCGTGCCGAGCACCTTCACGCCATCGCCCTTGGTGTCCTCGACCGCGAGGTCGTGCATCGTGAAGCCGTGCTGCGCGGTGACGTAGAGCCCCTGCGCGCCATCGGTCTGGTGCGCGAACGACAGGATCGTCGAGTCCATCCCGGCGCCCTGCAGCGTCACGTCGTCGATGTCGAGCGATAGCCCGGTCTGCAGGTCGAACGTGCCCGCGCCGAACGCGACCGTGCCGCCGGCCGCGACATCGAGCAGCGCCTGCTGCACGGTCTGCTGGCTCGACCCTTCGGGGACGCCGACGCACGCGCCGGTGACGCCCGCGCACGGGTCGGGACTGCTGCTACACGCAGCGACGACAAGCAAGAAGAGGAGCAACGCCAGGCCAGCCATCCGCATGGCGTGAGATCGCCATGGAACTGGTCAGACCGTCAAGGAAATTGGTCTGTCCACAAATCGACCATGATTACATGTCGTAACGCATGAAGAACTGCGCTTGTTCGGCGAGGGTCGGGGTCGCGGCGAACACCTGGTCGGCGGTCGGCGTCGAGGTCCACATCTGGTTGGTCATGTCGAGGCGCTGCGGATCGTAGTTGAAGTTGCCCATCACGAGGGTCCGGACGCTCGCGCCGATGTGGACGGCGCGGGCGATCTTGATGTCGCCGCCGACGCCGAAGAAGCCCTCGGGCATGGCCTTGTCGGCGCGGATCGCGTCGTCGCCATACGGCACCGCGAGCTTGGTCAGCTCCGCGCCGACGCCGAGCTGGACCCAGCCGGTCAGCCACGAGGTGAAGTCGAGCCGCACGCCGGCGGCGGCGGACACCAGCACGCTCGAGCGATCGATCTGGAGGTCCTGCGGCTCGCGGTCGGTCGACGAGAAGTAGGTATCGAGGCCACCCTCGAGGAAGATCGGGCCGCGGACCATGCGGTTGACGAACACGCCAACCCCGTTCATCCGGCACTCGGTCCATGCGCCGGTGAACGCGGTGTTGCCCTCGCGGCGGAAGCCGTAGCCGCCGATCCGCGCGCCGACCGACCAGGTCGGATCCGGAGCGGCGGTGGTGACCCCGAGGGGTTCGGCGGCGACGACGGACGAGGCGGCGGTCGAGACGGCGAGGAGCGACATGACGAGGAGGCGCATGGCGCGGCCTGGTTCACGGTGCGGACCAGCGAGACCGTAGCCGCGGCCTCACGATCGCGAGAACCGGCGGTCACGGTCGGTCACGATCGGTCACGATCGGTGTCGGATTTTGCCTCGGCTGTCGCGAATCCCCACGCGCGGGTTACTCGACGCCGATCAGCTCGCGGGCGGCGGCGAGCAGGTTGATGTCGGTCGTCCCCGCGCCGAGCTCGAGCAGCTTCGCGTCGCGCGCGAGCTTCTCGAGCCCGAGCTCCTCCATGTAGCCGTAGCCGCCGTGGAGCTGGATCGCCTTGAGCGCGCAATCGACGGCGTACTGCGCGCACATCGCCTTGCTCGCGTTGATGAACGGCAGGTCGCGCACGCCCTTCTGCTGCATCCACGCGGTGCGGTAGACCACGCTCTCGACGGTGCGAAGCTTGAGGTAGAGGTCCGCGATGTGGAGCTGGACGGCCTGGAACGCGCCGATCGGCCGGCCGAACTGATGGCGCTCGCGCACGTAGGCCAGGCTCGCGTCGTAGCAGCGCTCGATGATCCCCCACGCCATCGCGGGGATACCGGAGCGCTCGTTGCCGAGCGAGTCCTTGGTATCGGTGCGGCCGGCGCGGCCCTTCTCCTTGCCGCCGAGCAGGTGTTCGAGGCCGAGGTGGACGTCGTCGAAGAACACCTCGCTGGTCGGCGAGTCGCGCATGCCCATCTTCTTGAACGGCGGTCCGACGCTGACGCCGGGCATCGTGCGCTCGACGATGAACGTCGACACGCCGTCGCCGACCTTGGCGTAGACCAGGAACACGTCGGCGCCGGGGGCGTTCGTGATGAACGTCTTGCTGCCCTTCAACACGTAGCCGCCGGCCTCGGCGGTCGCGGTCGTACGCATCGAGCCAAACGCATCGCTGCCTGCGGCCGGCTCGGTCAGACACCACGAGCCGATCTGCTGGAGCGTCGTGAGCGGCAGGCCCCAGCGCTCGATCTGATCGGCCGTGCCCTTCGCGACGATCGCGCCACCGACCAGGCCCATCGAGACGCCGAAACCCATCGCGAAGCCGGGCGACACGCGCGACAGCTCCTTGACGACGACGTGCATCATCATCGGGCTGCCGATGCCCTTGGCGAGCACGCGGTCGCCATCGTCCGCGCCTTCCGAGCTCGGATCGCGCAGCTTCGCGATCCGCTTCTTCACGGAGGCGCCGAGCATCGCGTCGAAGCCGAACGCCTTGGCCATCTTCTTCATCAGCTCGAACGGCTGTTCGGTGCCGGCTTCGAGCACCGGAATTTTCGGCGCGAGCTGGCTCTGACACCACTGCCGCACCATCGTGGCCACCATCTGGGTCTGCTCGTCGAGCTCGAACATGACGCGATGATAGCTCAGCCGTGGAACACGCGGCTCGCGACGATGCGCCCGGCTCGGACGTCGAACACCTCGGCGATCGGCAGGTCGGGTTCGCCATCGACGCGGCGGAGGTACTCGAGCAGGACGCTGTCGGGATCCGCGGTGATCGCGGTCTGGAGGTAGCGCAGCGAGGGCAACCGGGCGAACGCGTCGGCCCACCACGCACGCATCGCCGCCTTGCCGACCAGCTCGCCGCCGGTGTCCGGATGGAGCGCGCGGATCTTCGGCGACCGGTGGGTCGCGTCGTCGGCGTACAGCCCCAACAGGGCATCGAGGTCGCGCGCCTCGAACGCGGCCAGCCACGCCTCTGCGATCGCGCGCGTGTCGGTGCCATGGCTCATGCACAACGACTATATCGTGAGGTAGCTTCCCGGCATGCTCGACGAGGCGACGAACGACTGGTTGCGCGGCCTGCTCGCGCGTCACGTAGCGGTGGCCGGGACGGTCCACGTGGTGAAGGGGGACCTGCTCGTGATCACCGGCGCGCACAACATCCCGCCGAAGGTCCAGGAGGTGACCGCCACGATCCCGCTCGGCAAAGGCATGGCCGGGCTCGCGTGGCAGCACGACAAGCCGATCCAGACCTGCAACCTCCAGGAAGACACCTCCGGCGCGGTCAAGCCCGGCGCGAAGGCCGTCGAGGCGAAGGCCGCCGTCGCGCTGCCGGTTCACGATCCCTCGGGGACCATTCGCGCCGTGGTCGGGCTCGCGTGGATGCACGACCACGAGCTGTCCGCCGACACGCTCGCGCAGATCAGCGCCGACGCCGCATCGCTCCCCTGACTACAGCGCGTCCCACGACGAGCAGGCGCCGAGCGCGCCGCTCTCCGAGGCGGTCGACACGGGGCTGACCCAGGTCGTGCCGTTGCACTGGTACCACGTGCCTGTCGCGGAGGACTGCACGCACGTGCGTGCCGGGACGGACGTACCGAGCGTCGCGGAGTCGCAGAAGCCGTAGACCTCGCCGCTGCAGGCCGCGGAGCTCGCGATCGAGTCCCAACCGCCGTTGTCGCACTGGTACCACTGCGCGTCGCTCGCGGCTTGCACGCAGGTGCCGTCGTCGACATCGCGGTCGAGCGTCGCGGACGAGCACGCGGCGCCGCCGGTACCGGTGCCGGTGCCGGTGCCGCCGGTGTCACCGCTGCCGGTGCCGCCCTGGCCCTCGGTCGTATCACCGGGCGGAGGGGGCGGTGTGCTGCTGCACACACCGAGCGGGGTCGACGCGGGGACCTCGGTGACGGTGACGGCGAAGTGATCGCTCCAGCCGGCGCTCGCGCTGTCGAACAGGACCTTCGAGGCCGCGGGTGACACGTCGAGGATCGGCGAGTGCGCCGCGTTCTCGACGCAGATATCGGGACCGTAGTCGAGCGCGGCGAGCACGACGCACTTGCCGTTGGCCTGCACCATCAGCTTCGCGCCGCAGCCATAGCGCTGGCGCGAGGCGGCGTACCAGCCCTTGCCATCGGCCCTGCCGCCGCACGACATCGCTTGCTCGTCGCCCGGGCCGCCGAACGAGGTGAGGTCGTACGCGCCGCTGTTCGGGATCGTCGTCGATGCCTGGCCGTGGCATCCACTCAGGTGGCTGGTGTACGTGACGCTCGCGCCGGAGGTCGCGTTGGTGTCTTCGGTGACCTCGACGTCCGAGGTACAGGCCGCGAGCGCGATCAAAGGGATGGTGAGGGTGGTGAGGAGGCGAAGCACGCACCGGCGAACTGCAGCCGACATGCCGGCGCCGACGCGCCGAGGTCGTGCAAAGGTCTGCACGACCGGCGAGCGCAGGTGTTGTCCGGCCTACCAAATCCAAGGGGCCGGGGCGGGGGCAACTCCAGTTGCCAGGGAGCCGAGTCGTCAGGTGCCTGGGCAGATCGACAACAGGTCTCTGCCGCCTAGATGTCGTTCGCGCACTGGGCACGGTCGCGGTCTCGAGCATCAGTAGAAGCGGCCGTGAGCCCCACGCGCGGGACGGGCTCGGTCACGCCGTCCGGCCGCAGGCACGGGCGAGCGCGTGACCGAGGTCGCCGGCCTTCGCGGCGGTGACGCGCGCGAGCCCGAGGAAGCTCGCGAGCAGGCGCAGCTCCGCGGCGAGCGCGACCGCGACCGCGGGCTTGGCGATCCGCGGCGCGGCGTGTGCGGCATGAACGAGGAGCGCGCCCGCGGTGCGATCCGCCTTGAGATCGACGCGTGCGACCAGCTGATCGCCGAGCAGGAACGGCAGCACGTAGTAGCCGTGCACGCGCTTGGGCTTCGGGACGTAGATCTCGAGCCGGAACCGCATGCCGAACATCCGCTCGGTCCGATCGCGCGTCCAGATCAGGTTGTCGAACGGCGACAGCAGCGCCCCGCGGGTCGGATCGACCCGCGCCACGTCCGTCGCGTCGCGGTGGCGGTACGCCGGCTTCGCCCAGCCCTCGACGCGCTCCTCGACGAGCGTCCCGGCCTCGACGAGCTCCGTGATCGCGGCGCGCGCCGGCGCCGGTCCCAGCCGGTAGTAGTCGCGCAGGTCGAGCTCGGTGCCGACCGCGATCGCGCGCGCGGCCTGTTCGATCAGCACGCGATGGGCGGCTCCGATCGTCGGCGTCGGAGCCGCGAGCACCTCGGCAGGCAGCACGCGCTCCGGGACATCGTACTGGCGCTCGAAGCCACGCCGCCGCGCACTCGTGACCTGGCCGCTCCAGAACAGCAGCTCGATCGCGGTCTTGGTCTCGGACCACGACCACCAGCCTCCCTTGGCCTTCTGCTTCGCTTCGACGAGCTCGATCTCGCTCGCGGCGACCGGCCCGCGCTCGGTGACGACCCGCAGCACGTCCGCGACAAACGCCTTGCGCCGCCGCGCCATGTCGCGCATGCGTCCCCACGCCTCGGTGGCCGCCGCGGCCATCCGGAACCGCAGCGCGGGTTGGAGCGAGACCGGGACGAGCGAGGCCTCGTGCGCCCAGTACTCGAACAGCGCGCGGGGCGGCTCCCACGCGAGCGCGTCGAGCGCTTCACGCTCGTACGGTCCCAACCGCGAGAACGCCGGCAGGTAGTGCGAGCGCGCTAGCACGTTGACCGAATCGATCTGGATCACCCCGAGCCGGCCCGCGAGCTCGCGCAGCCGCACAGGGGTCACGCGGCTCGGCCGCGCCGCGAAGCCCTGCGCTCGGAGCGCGAGCGCCCGGGCATCGCGGGCCGACAGCGTGACGGTCATGCGCGCGGGGCTGGTGTGACCTTGGCGGTGGCCGTCGAGGGACCGGCCGCCGCCGCCTCGGCGATCACGTGGACGTCGCGCTGCGGGAACGGGATCGCGATGTTTACCTCGCGGAACCGGCGCGCGATCGCGAACCGCAGCTTGCTCGCGATCCCGAGCTCGTCCTTCGGGTCGGCGATCCACACCATGAGCGCGAGATCGATCGACGAGTCGCCGAAGCCCCGATGGCGGACCTCGCACGGTGGATCGTGCAGCGCCTCGGGCTCGGCCTGCGCGAGCTCGACGAGCACCTGCACCGCGAAATCGAGGTCGGTCTCGTACGCGACCCCGACCTCGATCGCGATCCTGCAAACGCTGGTCGGCACGCTGTGGTTGACGACCATCGAGGTCACGAGGCTCGCGTTCGGCACGATCATCGTGACGCCCTCGCGCGAGATCACGTGGGTCGCGCGCAGCCCGATGTCCTCGACGGTACCGAGGACACCCCCGACGTCGATGAAGTCGCCCTTCTTGACCGGGCGCTCGAGCAACAGCAACAACCCCGAGATGAAGTTCTCGGCGAGCTTCTGGAGACCGAAACCGATGCCGACGAGCAGCACCGCCCCCGCCCCCATGATCGCGCTGGTATTGACGCCGATCGTGCCGATCGCGACGAACACGCCGATCACCATGATCACGTAGCGCGTGATCTTGTTGACCGCGAACCGCATGCCCTTGTCGAGGTCGCGCGCGGCGAGCACGCGCTCGACGCTGCGGCCGACGATCGCCGCGATGATCCGCGCCACGACCACGATCGCGATCGCCGTCACCAGGGTGATGAGTGAGACCGGAGTGCCCGATAGCACCATCAGCGGGGTCTGGAGGTACTGGAGGATGGTATCGACCACGGAGCCCACCCTACTGTGATAGATCGCAGCGATGCAACGAACGTCCCTCCTCGCCATGCTCTTGATCGCCGGTACGGCTGGCGTGGCGACCTCCGCTCCGAAGGGCCTGACGATCCAGGACATGCTCGCGATGCAGCGGGTCGGCGAGCCTCACGTGAGCCCGGACGGTACCCGGGTCGCGTTCGCGGTCCGCGATACCGACTTTGACGCGAACCGCGGCCGTTACGACATCTACGTCGCGAAGGTCGATGGCTCGGGCGTCGAGCGGATGACCACGAGCCCCGAGAACGACACCGACCCGGCGTGGTCGCCCGATGGCCGCTGGATCTACTTCTTGTCGACACGCTCGGGCTCGGCGCAGGTGTGGCGGATCGCGCTGGGCGGCGGGGAAGCCGAGCAGGTCACCAAGCTGGCCGTCGACGTCAACGGCTTCGAGGTGTTTCCCGATGGCAAGCGGCTCGCCCTCACGGCCGACGTCTATCCCGACGCGCGGTCGTTCGCCGACAGCGCGAAGCGCGACGAGGACAAGGCCAAGTCCAAGGTCAAGGCGAAGATCTATACCGAGCTGTTCTTCCGCCACTGGGACACCTGGGAGGACGGCAAGTATTCGCACCTGTTCGTATGGGCGCCCGAGCGCCCCGAGGGCGCGCTCGACCTGACCCCGGGCATGGCCACCGATACGCCGGTCAAGCCGTTCGACGGCATGGAGGACATCTCGATCGCCCCCGACGGCCGCTCGATCGCGTACCTCGCGCGGGTCGGCGGGCGCACCCAGGCGTGGACGACGAACACCGACGTGTTCCTGGTCGCGACCGACGGCCGCACGCGCGCGATCGACCTGACCGCCGCGAACCAGGCCTACGACTTCATGCCCACGTTCTCGCCCGACGGCCGGTCGCTCGCGATCACGATGATGACGCGCCCGGGCTTCGAGTCCGATCGGACGCGGCTCGCGATCATCGACCTGGCGACCAAGCGGCTGCGGGTCGTCACCGAGGCGTGGGATCGCTCGGTCGGCGGGATCGAATGGGCGAAGGACGGCCGGACGATCTACACGACGACCGACAACGTCGGCAATCACTCGGTGTTCGCGATCGACGTCGCGACCGGCACCGCGAAGCTGCTGCTCGACAAGGGCACCAACGAAGCGCCGCAGGTCGCCGGCGATCGCCTGGTGATCGTGCGTGACACGCTCGAGCTGCCGGCCGAGCTGTTCACGCTCGCGCTCGACGGCACCCGGCTCACCCAGATCACCCACTTCAACGACGCGCGGGTCAAGACCATCGCGTGGGGCGCCTACGAGCAGTACACGTTCAAGGGCGCGCACGGCGACACCGTCCACGGCTTCGTGATCAAGCCCGCGGGTTGGGTCCGGGGCCAGAAGTATCCGGTCGCGTTCTTGATCCACGGCGGTCCGCAGGGCAGCTTCGACGATCACTTCCACTACCGCTGGAACCCCGAGGTCTTCGCGGGCCACGGCTACGGTGTCGTGATGGTCGACTTTCACGGCTCGACCGGTTACGGCCAGGCGTTCACCGACGCGATCAGCGGCGACTGGGGTGGCGCGCCCTACGACGATCTGATGATGGGCCTGGACGCGGCGCTCGGCAAGTACACCTGGCTGGACGGCAAGCGCGCCGCCGCGCTCGGCGCGTCGTTCGGCGGCTACATGATCAACTGGATCAACGGCAAGACCGATCGGTTCAAGGCGCTGGTCGTCCACGATGGCAACAACGACGAGCGCAGCGCGTACCTCGCCACCGAGGAGCTGTGGTTCCCGGAGTGGGAGCACGGCGGCACGCCGTGGGACAAGCCCGAGGGCTACGCGAAGCACGAGCCGTTCGATCTGATCAAGAACTGGAAGACGCCGACGCTCGTGGTCCACGGCGGCCGGGACTTCCGCGTCGTCGAGACCCAGGGGATGGCGACGTTCACCGCGCTCCAGCGTAAGGGCGTGCCGAGCCGGTTCCTGTACTTCCCCGACGAGAATCACTGGGTGCAGAAGCCACAGAACTCGAAGCTGTGGCACGACGAAGTGTTCGCCTGGATCGATCACTACACGAAGCGCTGAGCCGAGCCGGGCGCCGCGGCGGGGCGGGGTCTACTGGCTGATCTGCGTCGTGACGTGCATGCCGAGCTCGTCGTCATAGGTCAGCGCGATGTAGCGCAGCTGGCTCGTCGTGATCGTTGCCATCTCGGCAGGCGTCATCGTGCTCGACATCGCCTGCCACTGGACCTCCGAGGTCGGGGTCGCCGGCAGGTCCGCCGCGAGCGTCGCGCCGTCCGCGCGCACGATGTCGACATGAGCGCCGTGGCCGATCGCGGCGACCGTATTCCAGCCGCCGCTGGTATGGCGCATCCACTGGGTGCGGATCGACGCGATCGCACAGTCCGCGACGCAGCCGGGCGCCGCGGTGACGAGCTGGACCACCGGGACGAGGACCTCGTTCGCGAGCTCGGTCGCGTGCGGCGGCTCGACGTCGGCGAACGTCAGCACCTGGTCGCGGAGCGCGATCGTGTACTCGCCGCGCGGCAGATCGAAGCCGCCTCGCGCGAACGCGCCGATCGTCGGATCACCGTCGACCGTGCCGAGCCGCAGCTCGGGCGCGCCGATCGCGCTACCCGGCGGCGTCACCGGGGTCGCGGCGCCCTCGTAGCTGCCGTAGTACGGCCCCGTGAACGCCATCAGGGCGCCGTCGAGCCGATGATCGACCGCGTCGCGGAGCGGCGGCAGCGACACCACGATGCCGGTCTGGACGTAGGCGACGCCGATATACGATATCCCGCGCACGAGGTCGTCGATCGTCGCGACGTGGCCGCCGTTCGTGAGCTCGGCCTTCGCGAGGAAGTCGAGCCGGTAGGCGTGATCCGGTTGCAGGGCGTCGAGCACGCCGTCGTTATCGACGTCGGGGTTCGCGTAGCGGGTCGCGAGGTCGTCGGTCACGCCGGGGTTCGCGGCCATGCCGAGCGCCGCGACGAGCTCGCCGGTGCGGATCGACGGGCGCGCGCGGTCGCCGAACGTGATGTTGCCAAGGTCGAGGCCGCCGGCCGCGGCCGGCACGAACGCGTCGACGTCATCCGCGGCGAGCGAGCCGATCAGCATCGCCGAGCCGACCTGATGGCTATCGACGAACGCGATCGACCACGCGTAGCCGGGCGCGAGCGCGAGATCGAACGAGCCGTTCGTGGCGACCGGCGTCGCGATCTTCTGGAGCGCGACGTGGCTCGCCGTGGACGCGACGACGTACGTCGCGCGATCGACATGTCCCACCATGTGGAAGTCCGGATCCTGAAGACCCGCGGCGCACCCACCTAGGACCACCACCGCAACGGCGATTTGTTTCATCACGCCGCTTACAGTCCACGCGGCGAGCCAACGCTAAGCGGCGAATGTTCCACCGCCGGCCACGGGTAGTTTCGGACTCGCCGAGTAGCGGCGTACCCAACGACGAGTGCGCCCTACATCCGCTCAGAAGTAGACCCGAAGCCCGCCACGCACACACTGCAACCGCGATCGCTTTGCGCATCCCGCGACCTTACAGACGTCGCGCGAGCTCGGGCAACACCACACCCGATGCCTCGTCGATGCGCAGACACGCGTGTTCGTCGCCACGCGTCGTACCGCGGTTGATGATCGCGACCGGGATGCCACGCTCTGCCGCGCGGCGCACGAACCGGTAGCCGGAGAACACCGCGAGCGAGCTGCCGACCACGAGCAGCACCTCGGCCCGATCGAACAGCGCCCACGCGGCGTCGAGCGTCGGGCGCGGGACGCTCCCGCCAAAGAACACGACGTCGGGCATCAACACGCCTCCGCACGCCGTGCACGCGACGGTCTCGAAGCTCGCGACCAGGAGGTCGGGCAGCTCGACATCGCCGTCGGGCTGGATGCGCGCATCGCCGGCGTGGCGTGGGTTGTGCTCGAGCAGCCGCTGCTGCATGAAGTCGCGCGAGGTGACCTCCTCGCACGCGAGGCACTTCACGCGGCGCAGCGCACCGTGGAGCTCGACCACCTCGCGGCTGCCGGCCACGGAGTGCAGGCCGTCGACGTTCTGCGTGATCACGCCCGCGAGGACTCCCTGGTCCTCGAGCCCTGCGAGCGCGCGATGCCCCGCGTTCGGCCGGGCCTCCGCCATCCGCGGCCAGCCGATCATCGAGCGCGCCCAGTACTTCGTACGGGCGTCTGGCCGGTCGACGAATTCGCGATGTTGCATCGGATCGCGGATGCGCGGCGGCCGGCCTGGCCCGCGATAGTCCGGGATGCCGCTCTCGGTCGAGATTCCGGCGCCGGTGAGCGCGACGATCCGCTTGCCACGAACCAGATCGACGAGGCGGTCCACCACGACGGGCACGTCGCAGGTGTAGCACGCTCCCCGTGGCTCCCCGTGAGCCCCCCGTGACCTGGCTAGCGCGTCCCCGGAAGCGCCGCCCAGTCGCGGGTCGGTCCGGTGGTCGAGAACGCGGTGCTCGCGCGCGCGTGGAGCTCGTCGTGTGGCGCCAACGCGGCGCGATCGATCGCGGTCGCGAACAGCTCCGCGTCGTGCGGTCGGTCGGCGGGGTCCTTCGCGAGCGCGCGCAGGACGAGGCGCTCGAGTGCCGAGGGGATCGTGCGATCGGGACAGCGCAGCGACGGCGGCACCAGCACGTCGTGGAGCTGGGCTTCGAACACCATCGCGGCGGTCGCGCCGACGAACGGCGTCGTGCCGGTCAACATCTCGTACAGGATCACGCCGACCGCGTAGAGGTCGCTCGCGCTGCTCGGGCGCGCCCCGCGGATCACTTCTGGCGCCATGTAATCGGGGGTCCCGGAGATCTCGTCGACCGTGCGCTCGCCGGCCGGGCAGGCGAGCCCGAAGTCGATGATCGTCGCGCGCGGCTCCGCGGCGCTCGCGCCGACCAGCACGTTGTCGCTCTTGATGTCACCGTGGACGAGGTGCGCGCGATGGATCGCGCCGAGCCCGAGCAAGATCTGGATCGACAGCGTGCGGAGCCGTGCGATCGACAACGGTCCACCGTGCCGGATCGCCTCGCCGAGTGGCTCGCCGTCGACGCGCAGCATCGCGACGAACGGCTCGCCGTCGCCGGTCCAGCCGTAGTCGATCACCCGCACCACGGAGGGGTGACCGACGCGGGCAGCGGCGCGGGCCTCGCGCAACAACCGCCGTGCCATCGCGAGCTCGCCGCGAAACCTCGGGCCGAGCAGTTTCACCGCCAGCGGAAAACCGAGAGGATGATCGCTCCGGAACACGCGGCCCATGCCGCCCTCTCCGAGCAACGCGCCCAACACGCAAGGTCGGCCGAGGATCTCGATCGCCTGCGCCATGACGTACGACGTAGCAGACGATGTGCCGATCCGACCGAAGGCGCGTCACGTGCACGCGACTCGTCGTGGAGGTGCTCATGTCGTGGATCCAAACGTTACGTCTCGTGCGCAAAGCTCCTCGGATCTGCTTGCGTTGCCATCACGTGTTCAAGCCGGCGTATCCGTCATTGCTAATGTGCGAGCCATGTCGTGATGAAATTCGGAGTGCGCCGGTCGAAGATCGTGACTACGAGGAGCTGGGCTGCGGCGATTGAGCCGTAGAACGTTTCTACAGTGAGGCGGACGGCTACGAGGACCCCGTGCGAGTCGCTACAAAGATCACGCTGTCGTTTCAGGTGACCGTGCTCGCCCTCGTCGCGACGTACGCGGTGATCTCGATCTCGAACGAAGCACACACGCTGCGCGTTACCTTGGGATCAAAACTTTCCGCGATCGCGCGCGAGGCGATCGCGGGGCTCGATCTACTGGAAGATTCCGCCAGGTCCGGAACCTTCGTGCAGCGCGTGCCCTTGCCCGGGGTCGCCGTGCGCCGTCTCGACCCCGGGGTCGATCTGCCGCTGTATCCGGGCGACGAGCGCGTGGTCGAGCACGATGGGTGGCTCGAGCTCGCGCGCGGGTACGTGACGCACGCTGGGGAGCCCTCGGCGATCATCGTGACGCAGTCGCTGCGCGCGATCGAGCACGGCCAGATCGTCGCGGCGCTGTGGACCCTTGGCGCGGCGCTCGCGATCCTGATGTTCGCGACGTTTTATTCGGTGACCGCGGCTTCGCGCTTGGTCGGCGTGCCGATCGACGAGCTCGTGCGCGAGTTTCGCCGGGTCGGCGGCGGCGACCTCACACGCCGTGCTGGACGGTTGCGCGCCGACGAGTTCGGCAAGTTGCAGCGCGAGCTCGATGTGATGATCGGCCAACTCGCCGAGGCGAGGTTCGCAGCGGCGCGGGACCACGAGGCGAAGCTCGAGCTGTTCGAGCAGCTGCGCCACTCCGATCGCCTCGCGACCGTCGGCCGGCTCGCCAGCGGCCTCGCCCACGAGCTCGGCACACCGCTCAACGTGATCGCGGGGTACGCGAAGCTGATCGAGAGCGGCCAGGAGGACGGCGAGCCGGCGCGCGATGCGGCCCGCATCATCGGCGAGCAGAGCGCGCGCGTGACCGAGGTCGTACGCCAGTTGCTCGACTTCGCGCGCCGCGGCCGGCCCCACCTGGAGGCGACTGATCTCGGTCCCGTGCTCGTTCGCGCCGTCGAGATGGTCGCGATCGAGGGTGATAAGCGGGGCGTTCGGGTGGTCTATCGAGCATCCGAGGTTCCGGTCGTCGCGGCGGTCGACGTCGCGAGGATCCAGCAAGTCATCGTCAACCTCGCGATCAACGCGATCCACGCGTCGCCGGCCGGGAGTGAGGTCGTCCTCGCACTTGCACGCAGCGGCAACGACGTCGAGATCGAGGTCCTCGACCACGGTTGCGGGATCCCGAAAGCTCAGCTCGAACACGTGTTCGAACCTTTTTTCACGACCAAGCCAGTTGGTGAAGGCACGGGGCTTGGACTCGCCGTCAGTCACGGTATCATCGCAGAGCATCGCGGCCGCATTCGCGTCGTAAGTGACGTGGGTAAGGGGTCGACGTTCACGGTGAGCATACCGGGGGTAGGGCGGAACCATGACCACCACGAAGATCCTCATCGCCGATGACGACCGCGCCCTGTGCGAGATGCTCGAACGCGGGCTCTCGAAGCGCGGGTTCGCGGTCTCGTGGTGCACGACCTCCGGCGATGCGATCGATCACATGCTCGCGAGCGACCTCGACGTGATCGTGTCCGATCTCAACATGGGGACGATGAACGGGCTCGCGTTGTGCGAGCGGATCGTGAGCAATCGGCCCGACGTGCCGGTCATCGTGATCACCGCGTTCGGCAGCCTCGAGACGGCGATCGCGGCGATCCGCGCGGGCGCGTACGACTTCATCCCGAAGCCCGTCGATGTCGATCAGCTCGAGCTCGCGCTGATCCGCGCGGCGCAGAACCGCTGGCTGCGCGAGCAGGTCAAGCTGCTGCGCCGCCCGACGAACGAGCCGCAACAGTTCGAGGACTTCGTCGGTGCGAGCGCCGAGGCGCGCCGGCTCTACGAGCTGCTCGATCAGGTCGCGGCCACCGATACCTCGGTCCTGATCACCGGCGAGAGCGGCACCGGCAAAGAGGTGATCGCGCGCGCGCTCCACGCTCGGCGGCATCCTCACGGGCCGTTCGTCGCGGTCAACACCGCGGCGATTCCGGAGGGCCTGCTCGAGAGCGAGCTGTTCGGCCACGTCCGCGGCGCGTTCACCGGTGCGGTCGATCAGCGTGCCGGCATGTTCCAGCGCGCGAACGGTGGGACGCTCTTCCTGGACGAGATCGGTGACATGCCGATGACGTTGCAGGCCAAGGTGCTGCGCGCGCTGCAGGAGCGCACCGTGCGACCGGTCGGCTCGGATCACGACGTCCCGTTTCGAGCACGGGTGATCAGCGCGACCCACCACGACCTCGAATCGGATGTCGACGCCGGGCGATTCCGCCAGGACTTGTATTTTCGGCTCGACGTGATCCACGTCGAGGTGCCACCGCTGCGCTCGCGCGGTCCGGATATCTTGTTGCTTGCGCAACGCTTCATCAGCCGGTTCGCGGTGACGACCGGCAAGGCAGTCGCGGGGTTGTCCTCGGGAGCGGCAGAGAAGCTGCTCGCCTACGCGTGGCCGGGGAACGTCCGCGAGCTCGAGAACGCGATGGAACGCGCGGTCGCGGTGACCCGATTCGAGCAGGTCGCCGTCGATGATCTGCCCGAGCGGATCCGCAACTATGCGACCTCGCACGTCGTGGTCGCGAGTGACGATCCGCTGGAGCTGCAAAGTATGGCCGAGGTCGAACGCCGCTACATCGCACGCGTGCTCGAGTCGGTCGCGGGCAACAAGACGCTCGCCGCGCGCATCCTCGGCTTCGATCGCAAGACGCTCTATAACAAGCTCGAGCGCTACGCCGTGGATAAAGTCCACGTGCAACGCCGGACGTAGAAAACGTCCTCGCCGTGGTTACCGCATCTTCCACCACCATGAAAAAGCGACACCTCTACTCCCGCGTCATCCGCGCAGCGCTGGGTTTGTTGTGATCGAAGCACGTGATGCCGCTACCGCTCTCACCCGACTTGGTGATGCGCTGTACACCGTCGAGCACGATGGCCACTCTGGCCTCGACCTCGCATCGGAAGTGAGCGTGGTTCGCGAGCTCGAATCGCTGCCGAAGGATTGCTGTCATAATGGGGGGGGAGAAATGCTGGCACGTGGCACCTGCAATAATCTCGTACGCATTCCACGCGTCCTCGTCGCCGACGACGATGCGCGGTTGCGCGGCCTGGTCGTCGCCGCGCTGCACGATCACTGCGAGGTGATCGAGGCGGTCGACGGCGCCGATGCGCTCGACAAGACCGCCGACCTGATCGCGGCGAGCAACCGATTACCCGATGCCTTCGTGCTCGACATCCGGATGCCGTACCTCAACGGCATCCACGTGATGTGCGCGCTGCGCGGCTGCGATCGCTACGTGCCGATCGTCCTGACCACCGCCTACGAGGACCCCGCACTCCAAGCGCTGGCGATCCGCTTCGGCGCGGTGGTGATCGAGAAGCCCTTCGATGTCGACGCGCTGTGTGCAGCGGTGCTCGAGGTCATTCGCTACCCACCGCCGGCCACGCCGAGCGGCCCGTACCAGCCGCGTGGCGTACGCCCGGTACGCCCGGTGCGCGCTCTCACTTCGTGATCGTCGAGTACAGCGGCGTCTGGGCTGCTTGCTTCTCGGTGACCGCGAACGATTCGGCGTCCGACGGGAAGGTCGCGCCGCGCACCTCGGTCACGTACTGACCCACGGCTCGCTTGATCTCGGTGCCGAGCGTCGCGAACCGGCGCACGAAGCGTGGCTTGAACGACTCGTCCATGCCGAGCATGTCGTACGACACCAGCACCTGGCCGTCGCACTCGACTCCGGCGCCGATCCCGATCGTCGGGATCTGGAGCGCCGCCGTGATCTCTCGCGCGATATCGGCGGGGATCGCCTCGAGCACGATCGCATAGGCGCCCGCCGCTTCGAGCGCGAGCGCGTCCGCGAGCAAGCGGTCGCGACCGCCGGCGTCACGGCCCTGAACCTTGAACCCACCGAGCTGGTGGAACGACTGCGGCGTGAGCCCGATGTGGCCCATCACCGGAATGCCGGCCGACACCAGCTTCTCGACGAGCGGTGCGTGCTGCGCCCCGCCCTCGAGCTTGACCGAGTGACAGCCGCCTTCCTTGATCAAGCGGCCCGCGGCGACGAGCCCTTGCTCGACCGAGGCTTGATAGGACATGAACGGCATGTCGCCGACCACGTGGGCCCGGCGCACGCCGCGAACCACCGCGCGGCAGTGATAGGCCATCTCCTCGAGGGTGACCGGCAGCGTGGTCTCGTGGCCCTGGATCACCATGCCCAGGGAATCGCCGACCAGGAGGACATCCGCTCCCGCTTCATCGAACAACCGCGCGAACGTCGCGTCGTACGCGGTGAGGACGGCGATCTTCTCGCCCTTCTCTTTCATCTGCCGGAGGGTGTGGATGGTGACGCGTTGCGCCTTCATTCCGTCCCGCTTTCTTATGTGTCGTAGCTCGCTTGCGAGGTCGCGCGCCGGAGCATTCCGGCTACGCGCTTCGTTCGACTACTTGGTCACAGCCTAGCATCGGATCGCGAGGCGATCACCCGATCACCATCAGATCGGGGCAAGCGTAAAGTTCACGCGAACTTGCGAGCCGGATCCGGTCAGGAGCACGGTCGAGCCCTTGCGCCAGCCGGTCTCGAACGGGTCGATGGTGATGTCGTTGCCGAGGTCGTCGTTCGCCGAGAGCGGGTCGTAGTCATAGAGGTGGGCCTTGAGCTGGATGCTCGCCCCCGAGGTCGGCGACACGTCGATCACCGTGGTCGCGAGCCCACCATTCGCGGTCAGCTGCGAGCCCTCGTGGATCGTGGCGTAGTTGCCGCTGTCCTTGTGCCACAGCGCCGCGCTGCTCGCGCCCTGGACCGAGATGTCGCCGTAGATCTCGAGGTCGCTACCGGCGTCGTCCGCGGTGTCGACGGCGATGCTGTCGAGGGTGACCTGGATCTTCTGCGAGACGCGATCGCAGGTCTGGACGTCGTAGTTGGTGGTCTCCGACATCCGCGCCGGCGAGTTGTCCTTGAGGTAGTTCAGCTTGTAGGCGATCGGCGCGCCCGGCGAATCCTTCGAGTAGTTGCCGCCGCCCTTGATGAACGCGATCAACGCGTCGTAGCTGTCGATCGCCTGGACCGCGGTGCCGGCATCTCCGCCGAGGATGAACGCGGTGATCTTCGAGCTCGAGATGATGTCCTTGTACGACACCGAGACGTTGCCGGAGACGTCGGCACCGCCGTTGTAGGCGAACTCGAGCGCCGCGCCCATCTCTTCGTCGGAGTAGCTCGACTCGAACGTGAACAGTACCAACCGCCCATAGGTCACCGAGGCCACGTAGGCGGGCGGGCGGTTCTCGTCCATATGCGCCTTCACGTCGCTCAGCAGGACGTCGCCGGGGAACACCGCGCTCGGTGCCTGCGGCGCATCGAAGTCGACGGTGTAGTACGCCTGCGTGTACTTCACGAGGTAGTGCGAGCGAGTCTGCTTGTTGGAGAAGTTGAAGCTCGACTTGAGCGACGCGACGCCGAGTCCCCAGCTCGCCTGCACGCCGAGCGCGAGGTCGAGCTGCTCGTCGGAGTGGACCTGCTCGATCTGCGAGGAGATGTCGGCGGGGGTCGCGCCGGTGATCTCGGCGTCGAGGATCCCCGACAGGGCATCGCGATACGACGCGAGGCTCGGGTCGGCGATCGTCGCCTGCTTGGTGCCGGCGATGTTCTGGAGCGAGACCGAGATCGTCGCCGGCGAGCGAGGCATCACGATCTGCGTGAACAACCCGGTCAGCACCGAGTCGGCGCTGACGAGCGCGCCCGGCCACAGCGAGTCGGAGTTCGCCGCGTACGCGACGATCTCGTCGTAGTCGCGGGTCTCCTGCAGATTCTGGGTCGTGCACTGGTAGTCGCCATCGCGCGAGGGCTGCGAGCTCGTGCCCTGCACCATCACCGGCGGGGAGACCGGCAAGAACGGGAGCGACTGGATGTACTGATCGATCGATCCGGCCTGCGGCCCGGCGCCGTCTCCGAGATCGGTCGTGCATGCACTGGCCAACAACGCGACGCAGATCGCAACTCGCATGGCACCCTGCATCAGCAACCGGCTTGCCAGGCTGTTGCGCAGCGTTGTTCACTAGTTGCGGTAGAGCCTCGAAACCCCGGGAACATCTGGCCTGGCTACTCGATCCGCCACCGTCCGCCACCGTCGAGTCGTGAGCCCGATCCAGTTCCGCCGACCGCTACACGGGCAGGCCCTGGATGCTCATGCCGCCGTCGACGAGCAGGTCTTGCCCGGTGATATACGAGCTGACCGGCATCGCGAGGAATGCGACCGCGGTGGCGACCTCGCGCGGCTCGGCGATCCGTCCCAGCGGCGTGCGCGCGACGATCGCGGCGAGCTTCGCCGGATCGGCGAGCACCGGCGCCGCCAGCGGGGTGCGCGTGTACCACGGCGACACCGTGTTGACCCGGATCTGGTCGCGCGCCCATTCGAGCGCGAGCGTGCGGGCCGCCTGCGCGAGCCCGGCCTTCGCGGCGGCGTACGCGACGCCGGTCGGCAGCGCGAGTTGGCCGGCCACCGAGCCGATGTGGATCACGCTCGCGCCTTGCGCGGCGCGCAGCACCGGGTGGAGGTCACGCGATAGCAGGATCGCGGCGGTCAGATCGAGCGCGAGGATGCGATGCCAGGTGGCATCGTCATACTCGACCAGCGGCTTGCGCACGTTGGTCCCGGCGTTGTGAACGAGCACGTGCAGCGGTGCGCCGCCGACGGCCGCGACGATCTTCGCGCGATCGGTGACGAGGTCGGCGCAGATGTCGGCACCCTCGCGCGCGACCGAGATCACCTGAGCGCCGAGCGCCGCGAGCTCCTCGCAGATCGCCTTGCCGATGCCCTTGGTACCGCCGGTGACCAGTGCGCGCTTGCCGGCGAGGTTCCAGGTCACGACGGTCCTCGCGACGCAAAGCGCTGCTTCAGATCGGACATCGTTGGAGGATAGCCTGCTAAGACTTGGCCATGGAGGCTCGCATCCTCGATGGCGACCAGCTGCGCGTCACGCACGATCCGGCGCAGATCCACGCCGCGATCGTCGCCAAGCAGCCGATGTGGATCGAGCTCGAGCAGAAGGATCACGCGTGCGACGTGCTGCTCGGTCAACAACTCGGGCTCCATCCGCTCACGATCGAGGACATCTGGGCGCATCGCAGCGCGCCCAAGCTCGAGGACTACGACACGTACCTGTATCTGATCATCCACGGCATCAAGGCCTCGAAGGACGCGGGCACGATCGAGCTGATCGAGCTCGACATCGTGATCGGCCCGACCTACGTGATCACGCACGACCAGCAGCACCTCGTCGTCGACGCGGTCCGCGAGGAGCTCGCCCGCTCGCCGAAGCTGCTCGCGAAGGGGCCGGCGTGGGTCGCGCACGCGATCCTCGATATCGCGGTCGATCGCTACCTGCCGGTGATCGACGATCTCGATCACGAGATCGAGGCGCTCGAGAACGAGGTGCTCGCGAAGGCCGGGACCAAGGGCGGCACGGTGGTGCTACGCAAGATCCTCCGGTTCAAGCGCATGCTGTTGCAGCTGCGCCGGATGAGCATCCACCAGCGCGAGATCCTGCTGCGCCTCGCGCGCGGCGAGTTCGACGAGATCCCGCACGAGATGATGCCGTTCTACCGCGACGTCTACGATCACTTCCTGCGGGTCAACGATCTGGTCGAGAGCTACCGCGACCTCGTGACCAGCGCGCTCGAGGCCTACCTCAGCGTGCAATCGAACCGGATGAACGAGATCATGAAGCAGCTGACGCTGGTCGCGACCGTGATGCTGCCGATCACGTTCATCGCCGGCGTCTACGGCATGAACTTCAAACACATGCCGGAGCTCGGCTGGGCGTACGGCTACCCGATCGCGCTCGGGCTGATGGCCGCGATCATCGTGGGGAGCCTGGTCTGGTTCCGCCACAAGGGGTGGATCGGCAACCGGGACATGGAGGTACCCGAGGACCTCGAAGACTAGTTGCCCGAAGCCTCCGAAATGTGGAGTATCGGGGTCCTGTGACCCGCGTCCTCGTCGCCCTGCTCGGGGCCCTCACGGTGCTCGGCCTCGCCGCCCCTACCGCGCGCGCCGAGAAGGCGGTCGGCTATGTCGCCGGCACCAAGACCACGCTGCGGATCACCGAGATCGAAGGCAAGAACGTCGAGGTCAAGACCGCGAAGGCGTTCCGCGTGATGGCCAAGGCCGCGCGCAAGAAGGGCGTCGACCTGCGGATCCGCAGCGGCTTTCGCACGTTCGCGAAGCAGCAGCGGCTGTACAAGCAGTACCGCCGGGGGGCGGGCAACCTCGCCGCCCCTCCCGGCTACTCGAACCACGAGAGCGGCCGCGCGCTCGACCTCAGCGTCACGAATCACAAGGCCTTCGACTGGCTCCAGGAGCACGCGCACACCTACGGGTTTCACCGCACCGTCCCCGGCGAGGCGTGGCACTGGGAGTACCTCGGCGACGAGGACAAGGACGCGCTGTCGCGCCCCGAGCGCCCGAGTCGCAAGGCGCACAAGAAGTCGCCCAAGCGCGATAGCTAGCGCGGGCGGCGGAGCCGCAACCCGAGCAGCACGAGCAGGAGGCCACCGGCGTCGCCGCGGCCGCGCGCGGCATCACAGCCACCCTCGGGACCGTCGGGCGGCGCCGCGAAGCAGGCATCGTTGCCGTCGGCCGCCGCGCTGCACGCCGCGCCGGACGGGCACGTGAACCCGGGCAGGTCGGTGAAGCAGTGGACGGTGCAGACGGTCGCGCTGCCGTCGGCCGCCTCGATCGGTGCGACACACAGCGCATCGGCGCAGTCGCCGGCGGTCGTGCACGGCGAGCCCGCAGCGCCCGGGCTCGGCGCCGGATGGCGGCACAGCCCAGCGATGCACGCGAGCCCCGAAGCGCACCCACCGGCGCAGGGTGGTGCGCAGAACGACAGGCGCGGATCGTCGAGCGCGGGCGTGCACGCGCCGGCCGCGCAGTTCGCGGCATACCAGCAGCGATCGCCGGGCTGCGCGCCCCCGGCCGCGGTGCGCGCGAGGGTCGCGGCGATGAAGTCGGCATGGACGTCGACGCGGGTGTGCTGCGCGAACTGCACGCACATCGGATCGCCGGACGAGGCGACGCCGATGACCTGTGCGCCGAACAGCGCGGGCCCACCGGAGTCGCCCTCGCAGGTCTGCGATGGGGCCGCGGTGGAGCGCAGCTGCAACGGCTCGATCGCCGAGAGCTGCGAGCTGCCGGTACGGCGTGCCGGCGGCGAGCCATCCCCAGCGACGGTCCAGCCAAACCCGATCACCTCGATCGTGTCACCGACCACGGCGGTCGGCGCCGTCGCGTAGGGCAGCGGCACGATCGCGAGCGGCGGATCGACGACGACCAGCGCGAGGTCGTGGTCCAGCGTCGCGGCGTCGAACCCGGGATGTACGAACCCCGCGATCGCCGGGTGGTGGACGCCGTCGCCGTCGACGATCTCGGGCAGCGTGGATCCCGCCAGGCAATGTGCGGCGGTCAGCACGGCCTGCGGGGCGATCACCGTCGCGCTGCAGGCGAGCACGTCGCCATACGCGAGCTCGACGACCGCCTCGTTGCCACTCGGTGTGCCGCCGGTGATCGGTGCCCCCATCGAAGCACCGGCGGCGAGAAGCACGGCGATCACGCGGTCAGGCTAACATCCGAACAGCGCGATCACGGCGGTGATGTTGTAGCAGTAGTACCACTGGCCGGAGCGGCACCACGAGTCGTGCTTCGCGCAGCCGTTGTGATAGCAGCAGTCACCGCACACCCACGACCAGCAGCTGCAGCCGTTTCCGCACATGCCGTAGCAGTCGTTCGCCGTGGGGCGTGCACAGAAGTCGGCCTTGGCATCGGCGACCGGCAGCGGGTCGACCTGGATGCCGAGCGCATCGGCGCTCTGCTGCGCCATCGTGTGGAGCGCGAGGGTCGCCGGGTACGACACGCCGTCGTAGCCCATCGCACCGAGCGCGCGCGACAGGAACGGCAGCGAGCGGATCTCCGGCATCTGGATCATCTCGTCGAGCACGGCCATGTCGCCGGTCCAGTGCATCGCGCTCATGTCCTTCATCGCCGGGCCGTCGTCGCCCTCGGCCTGGACCTGGGCGACCCAGGCCTTGTCGATCTGCAGCGTCAGCCGGCTATCGAGGTAGCGGAACAGGTACTGGGTCGGCGTGGTCTCGGCGTGCATGATCTCGTGACCCGTCGCGCTGTTGATCTGTAGGTAGAGGTCGGCTCCTGTGCGCGCCATGTCGAAGTCGATGCCGACACCACGGGCGTCGACATAACTGCCGGTCACGCGATCCGGGGTCACCAGGCGCAGCGTGACACCCTCGTTGCCATCGCTCGTCGGGCCGCCCGAGCCGCTCGAAGTAGTCGGGTCGTTCGTCGCGCAAGCAGCGAACGCGAGGCTAGATACGAGCACGAGTAGTAGTTTGTTCACGAGTCCCCCTTGGGCTCTCGCTTCTTCACGGGGCGTGCCGCGTGCCGTACGTCGTGATTTCCATACGTTCGGTGCGGCGTTGCGAACCTCGTCGCGCGAGTTGCCCAAGCTCTGAGCAGCTCGCTCGAACGGTTAGCAGTTGGTTAGCTACGCCTTGCGGGGACGCGGGAACCCGTAGGCGTCCAGTCGCGCGAGCAGCGTGTTGCGCGAGATCCCGAGGGCGCGAGCCGCGCGGGTCTGGTTGCCGGCGCATGCGTTGAGGGTCTCGATGATGCGCTGGCGCTCGAGCTCGGCGACCGCGTTGGCGAGCGACGGTGGCGACGGTCGCGTGAACATGTCGACCGACGAGACCCGCTCGACCGGCATCGTGACGTTGGAGTCGCGCCGCGGGCGCGGCGGCTCGAGCGCCAGGTGGTCGGGCTGCACCTCCCCACCCGCGGACAGCAGCATCGCGCGCTCGATCGTGTTGCGGAGCTCGCGGATGTTCCCGGGCCATTGGTGGTGCTCGAGCACCGCGACCACCTCGGCCTCGAGCACGACCGGCGCGGTCGCGCCGCGGGCGCGGCGGGCGAACGCGCGAGCGAGCCCGGCGATCTCGGAGCGACGCTCGCGCAACGGTGGCACCGCGATCGTGACGCCGTTGATCCGATAGTAGAGATCGCGGCGGAACCGGCCGGCGTCGACCTCGTCCGCGAGGTCGCGGTTGGTCGCGCAGATGAACCGGACGTCGAGCGTCTTGCCGTCGGTCGCGCCGATCCGGCGTACGACCCGCTCCTCGAGCACGCGCAGCAGCTTCGATTGCACCGCGAGCGGGAGCTCGCCGATCTCGTCGAGAAACACCGTGCCGCCGTCGCCGGCCTCGAACAGCCCGGGCCGCGCCGTGGTCGCGCCGGTGAACGCGCCGCGTTCGTGCCCGAACAGCTCGCTCTCGATCAACGACTCGACGATCGCGGCGCAGTTGAGCTTGACGAACGGCTTGGCGGCCCGCGCCGAGAGCCGGTGGACCATCTCGGCGCACAGCTCCTTGCCGACGCCGGTCTCGCCGGTGATCAACACCGAGACCTCGCTGTTCGCGATCTGCGCGATCCGGGCGCGCACCGCGTCCATCGCACTCGGCGGCTCGAGTGGTGGGCGCGCGAGCTGCTCCGCCGCGTGCGCGGCGAGCTGATCGGCGGTGACGCCGTCCTCCGGATAGCGTGCGGCACCGAGCCGCGCGGTGATGCCATGCCGCGCGAGTAGCTGGGTCATCCGCGCGACCGCGAGCGCGGCCTGCTTTGCGGGCGTATCGAGCAGCAGCACCTGATAGCTACGCGAGGCTTCGACGCCGATCGCATCGGAGGTGCGCAGGATCGCGCGCAGCAGCACGTGGATGTCGGTCTCGGGATCGTCGGCGAGCTCGAGCGTGATGAACGAGAACGGCGATCGGCTGCGCGCCGACCGCGCGCACTCGATGTCGAGCATCCGGGCGATCGACTCGGCGGGCAGCGTGGGCAGGTCGTCGTCGTCGCTCTCGTCGGCCACGAACGGTTGCAACAGGATCGCCGCGTCACCGACCTGGATCGCTTCGCCGATCGCCAGCCGATTCGCGACCTTCGGCTCGACCGAGATCCCGCGCACGCGCGTGCCGTTCCGGCTCCCGACATCGGTGATCGCGAGCGGCGCCATGTGCAGCGTCGCGTGATGGCGCGACACCGACACGTGGGGCACCACGAGATCGCACGCCGAGCCACGCCCGATCGTGACCTCGCCACGATCCGGAAGCACCGTCGAGGTCACCACGCCGTCGATGCTGATCATCGCGCACAGCCGTGGCATCTCCACGGGTTCACGCGTGACGTCTGTCTCGATGTCGTCGTAGTCCGCGATCTTCGAACTGTAACGCGTCCCGGTGGTGCGATGAAGACGATCTCGTATGCACGACGACACCAGTGTGTTCCCGCGTGTTGTGTAGGGAGATGTCGCGCGTGCCCGTTCGTCACGGTGCCCACATCGAGTTGCACCTGTGAGCTTCGGTCACGACACACATGCGCGACCTCGGCGACAAGAGCTTCCTGATGCTGCGCAACCACGGGATCCTGACGGCCGGCGCCACCATCCCCGATGCCTTCCTGTTGATGTACCTGTTCGAGGCGGGTGCACGATCCAGATCCGGGCGCAGTCGACGCACGGCGAGCTGATCTCGATCGACCCGAAGATCGTCGCCGGCGCCACGAGCTACCGCGACTGATAGACTCGCGAGGAGGTTGAAGTCATGCCCGCGCCTGCCGATCTGGAAACGTTGCAGCTCAAGCTCAAGAAGCGAGGGTTCCGCCAGGACGACCTGTTCCTGCACGAGTGCCCGGCGTGCGCGGAGAAGGCGGTGGTGATCTATGCGATCTCCGCGCGGACCGGTGGCCGCGACATCCGGCTGTGCATGGCCTGTGGCGACGCCCGGTCGTGGCGCGCGGGGCAGGGCATGGAGCAGCGCGTCCAGGACCTCGAGTTCGACCTGCGCACCTTCCTCAAGTAGACCTACATCAACACGCGCGCGGTGCTGCCGATTCAGGTGCGTGATGCGGACGAAATTTCGCGAGACGCTGTGGTTCAAGAAGGGCCAGCAAGATGCGGCCGTGGCCGAGACGGTCGATGCCGGCGATGTGATGGCGCCCGACAAGGTCGATCTGTTGCCGATCGAAGATCGGTACCAGCACGACCAGGGCGGCGTGACGGCGAGCGATAGCGTGGCGTTCGGCCTGCACACGGGCAGGACCGAGTACATGCCGAAGCTCGGCGGCGCACCGCCGGTCGACGGAGACGAGGTCGACGAGGGCGCGATGGTCAAAGACTTGAAGCGCGGTCGCGCGAAGGTGATCGCGGCGATCAGCGCGGGCGCGATGATCATCGTCGCGGCCGTGATCGCGTTCGCCGCGTAGCGGTCAGGGCGCCGACGCGCTGACCTCGGCCATCACCACCGGTAGATCGGGACGAGCACGCGCGAGATCGACGAACCGGCTACCGGCCGGCGTGCTCGAGGCCTCGACCGCTTCGACGAGCTCCGGCCGCAGCACCTGGAACGACAACGTGGCGGTGATGGTCGCGCCGGTGGGGATGCCCGCGAGCGTATAGGTCACGTCGTCGCTGCCGGGGACGAAGGTCGGGTCCGCGATCACGCCGACCGGCGAGATCCGGGTCGCGTCGGTCGGCGATGGGGCGAACCCCGCCGGCAAGATCCGATCGTCCTTGCTGTAGTGCGCGGCCTCGGTCGTGCGGTGCGTGGGCTGGCCCAGGCGATCGACGAACGCGGCTTCCCAGACCTGGACCTCGTCGGAGCTCGCGACGGTATCGCGATGCGGCTGCGCGGGCAGCACCGTGCCGGCGGCGTCGACGAGCGCACCGGTCGCGTCTACGCCACCCGACTCGAACACGGTCGCTCCACCGGCCGTGACGGTGAGGTGGATCCACATCCTGCGCGAGGGATAGCCGGTGGGGAGCTTGTGCCCGGTCAGGTTCTGGACGTGGACCGGGAACGAGACCGCGTCTCCCGCGCGCGTGATCGAACCGATCGTGATGTGCGCCGCGGTCGTGAGGTGGAGCTGATCGCGCGCGACCGACGCGGCGAGCTCGTCGGCCGAGAGCCCGGAACCCGACCACTCGAGGCCATCCGCGATCAGCGACAGCACGTACGAGTTGCCCCCGACGAACACGTGCTTGCCGATCGGCGAACGCGGGTTCAGATCCGCGGGCGAACCCGCGGCTTGCGTCACGATCGTCGCGCCGGTGGCGTCGATCGTCGGGACGTGACACGTCTGGCACTGTTGGTTCATCGCGCGAAAGCTCGACGACCGCCATTCGAGGTAGGTCCCTTGCTCGGTGATCGAGCCATTGGTGGTCGGGATGATCACCGTGTGGCACGTGGCGCACAGCTCCGATTTCGTGATGTGCGCGCCACCGGTTGGCGTGTAGTTCACGATCAGCATCATCGGCGAGGTCCGCGGATCGAGGTAGGGCCCGTAGATCTTGCGGCCGAACCCGATCGTGAAGCCGCCGCTGAACGACTGTTCGTCGCCGAGGTTCGTCGGATCGATCTGATGGCAGGCGGTGCACGTGACGCCATCGCGCGCGAGGCGCGAGGCCGGGTCGTCGCCGGTCGTGAGATCCGCGAACCCGAGGTGCTGGCCCACGGTGTCTCGCTCCTCGGAGCCCGCCGGCGAGTGACATCGGGTGCACAGCGCCTCCACGCCGGGCTTCCCGGCCGCGGCCTCCTCCGCGAAGCTCGCGAGGTAATACGGATCGCGCGCGGCGAGAGCCATCATCGACGAGCGCCACAGCAGCACCGGCGAGACGTTCGCACCTGTCGCGTCGTGCAACGCGGTCGCGGTGTCGCCGACGAGGTGGCACTGGCCGCACACCGGCGAATCGACGAAGCGATCGGTGTTCGCGGGCGCGGGCAGGGGGAGCGCGGCGAGCGGCTCCGGTCGGGTCGGAACGTCGTCGGAGCCCGAACACGCGACGAGCACCACGAAGCACAACGTCATCGTCGATGCGATCGGCAGGGCCACCGGATTCATCGTATCGAACCTCGCGGTGGTTCGAGCACGTGACCGTGGGCTGCGGCGATATGCCGCGTACGGCGCGACCCGCGAACGCGCGACCCTACCTAGGCGACGAGCGACGGGAACATGCGCACGACCTCGGTCGTACTGCGCCCGATCCGGCGCGCGTAGTCCGCCACCTGATCTTGTCCGAGCCTGCCGACCGCGAAGTACTTCGAATCGGGGTGCGCGAAGTACAGCCCCGAAACGGAGGCGGTCGGGGTCATCGCGTAGCTCTCGGTCAGGCGCACGCCGTGGTGGGCCTCGTTGTCGAGCAGCGCGAACAACGTGCCCTTCGGGATGTGATCCGGGCACGCGGGATAGCCGAACGCCGGGCGAATCCCGCGGTACTTCTCCGCGATCATCTCGGCGCGGGTCAGCACCTCGGTCTTGCCATAGCCGAGGTCGGCGCGCGCGTGATGATGCAGCCACTCGGCGGCGGCCTCGGCGAGCCGGTCGGCGAGCGCCTTGGTCATGATCGCGTTGTAGTCGTCGTGGTCGCGCTCGAACGCGCCGGCGAGCTCGTCGGTGCCGTGCCCGGTGGTGACGATGAACGCGCCGAGGTAGTCGTTCGCGGGCGCGATGAAGTCCGCGAGCGAGTAGCACACCTCCTTGTCCTCTTGCTGGCGCAGCATCGGGAACCGCGCGACCTCGCGGCCGCCCTCGAGTACCGAGATATCGGCGCCGTCGCTGGTCGCCGACCAGAACCCGTAGGTCGCGCGCGCGCGCAGCAGCTTGCCGGCGACGATCTTGTCGAGCAGCGCGCGGCCGTCCGCGAACACCTTCCGCGCCGCGTCGCCCTTCTTCGGATCGTCGAGGATCGCGGGGTAGCGGCCGGAGAGCTCCCAGGTGTGGAAGAACGGTGACCAGTCGATCCAGCCCGCGAGCTCCGCGAGGTCGAGCTCGAGGTTCTTGACGCCGGTGAAGCTCGGCACCGCGACCGTCGTGAAGTCGAGCTTCGGCGCACGTTGCCTGGCCTGCTCGTACGGCAACAGAGGGCGGCGCTGGGCGTGGTTGTACTGCTCGCGCGCGGTGACCTGCTTCTGCGCGATCTCGGCGAGGTACGTGGCGCGCTCTCCCGACATCAGCTTGCCGAGCACGCCGACCGCGAGCGAGGCATCGGGCACGTGGACCGTCGACGCGTGATAGGCGGGCGCGATCTTGACCGCGGTGTGCTTGCCGCTCGTGGTCGCGCCGCCGATCAACAGCGGCAACGTCATCCCGCGCCGGGTCATCTCGGCCGCGACGTTGATCATCTCGTCGAGTGACGGCGTGATCAGGCCCGACAGCCCGACGAGGTCCGCACCGAGCTCGACCGCGGTATCGAGGATCTTGTGCGCCGGCACCATCACGCCGAGGTCGACGACCTCGTAGCCGTTGCAGCGCAGCACGACGCCGACGATGTTCTTGCCGATGTCGTGGACGTCGCCCTTGACCGTGGCGATCACCAGCTTGCCCTTCGCGGTGCTCTGGCCGAGCCGCGCCTTCTCGGCGTCCATCAGCGGCTCGAGGATCGCGACCGCCTTCTTCATCACGCGCGCCGACTTGACGACCTGTGGCAGGAACATCTTGCCGGTGCCGAACAACGTGCCGACGATGTTCATGCCGTCCATCAACGGGCCCTCGATGATGTCGAGGGGCTTGGGGTAGACCGTCAGCGCCTCGGCGACGTCGGGGTCGATGAAGTCGGTGATCCCGTTGACGAGTGAGTGCGACAACCGCTCACCGAGCGTGCCCTTGCGCCACTCGAGCTCGTCTTCCTTCCTGATCGTCGCGCCGCTGAACGTCGCGGCGAGCTGGAGCATGCGCTCGGTCGCGTCGGGACGGCGGTTGAGGATCAGATCCTCGACGGCCTCGCGGAGCTGTGGATCGAGCTGCTCGTAGACCGCGAGCTGGCCGGCGTTGACGATCGCCATGTCGAGGCCGGCCGCGATCGCGTGATACAGGAACACGGAGTGCATCGCCTCGCGCACGCGCGGCGAGGTCCGGAACGAGAACGACAGGTTCGAGACGCCGCCCGAGACCTTCGTGCCGGGCAGCTCGGCCTTGATCCGGCGCACGGCCGCGATGAACGCGACCGCGTAGTCGTCGTGCTCCTCGATGCCGGTGCCGATCGTCAGGATGTTCGGATCGAAGATGATGTCCTCGGCCGGGAACCCGACCTGTTCGGTCAGGATCTTGTACGCGCGATGCGCGATCTGGAGCCGGTGGTCGACCGTGGTCGCCTGGCCGGTCTCGTCGAACGCCATCACGACCACCGCCGCACCGAACCGGCGCACGATCGTGGCCTGGCGGATGAACTGCTCCTCGCCTTCCTTGAGCGAGATCGAGTTGACGACGCCCTTGCCCTGCAGGCACTCGAGGCCGGCCTCGATCACCGAGAACTTCGAGCTATCGACCATCACGGGCAGCCTCGCGATATCGGGCTCGCTCGCGATCAGGTTGAGGAACCGCTTCATCGCGGCGACGCCGTCGAGCATGCCTTCGTCCATGCACACGTCGAGGATGTTCGCGCCACCGGCGACCTGATCGCGCGCGACCGCCACCGCCTCGTCGAACTTGTCGTCCTTGATCAGGCGCCGGAACGCCGCGGATCCGGTGACGTTCGTGCGTTCGCCGATCACGACGAAGTTGGTCTCCGGCGTGATCGTCAAGGGCTCGAGCCCCGATAGCCGCATGAACTTCGCCGGCTTCGCGATCGTGCGCGGAGCGACGCCCTCGACGGCCTCGCGGATCGCGGCGATGTGCTCGGGGCGGGTGCCGCAGCAACCGCCGACGATGTTGACGAGGCCTTCGCGCGCGAAGCTGCCGAGCACGTTCGCCATGTGCTGCGGGGTGTCGTCGTAGCCGCCCATCTCGTTGGGCAGGCCCGCGTTCGGATAGCACGCGACGCGCATGCCGGCCGAGCGCGCGAGCTCCTGGACATGTGGCCGCATGTCCTCGGCACCGAGCGCGCAGTTGATGCTGACCGAGAGCAGGTGGTGATGCGAGATCGAGTTGAAGAACGCCTCGACGGTCTGGCCCGAGAGCGTGCGGCCGGATTTATCGGGGATCGTCACCGACGCGATCACGGGCACGCGGCGCACGCCCTGCGCGAACAGCTCCTCGAACGCGAACAGCGCGGCCTTGCAGTTGAGCGTATCGATGTGGGTCTCGGTCAGCAGCAGATCGACGCCGCCTTCGATCAGCGCACGCGCTTGCTCGCCGAACGCGGTGGCGAGGTCGCGGAACGTCACCGAGCGCGCGCCCGGATCGTTGACGTCGGGCGACAGCGAGGCCGACTTCGTGGTCGGCCCGATCGAGCCGGCGATCCAGCGCGGTCGACCATCGTCGCGGGTCGCGCGATCGGCGGCGCGGCGCGCGGCCCGTGCCGCGGACAGGTTGATGTCGCGCGCGGCGGATTCGAGCTGGTAGTCGGCGAGCGCGATCGACGTCGCGGTGAACGTGTCGGTCTCGACGATGTCCGCGCCGGCCATCAAGAACTGGTAGTGGATCTCCTCGATCGCGTCGGGCTTGGTGAGCGACAACAGATCGGTGCAGCCCTTCACGGAGGTCGGGTGGTTCGCGAACCGCTCGCCGCGCCACAGCTCCTCGTGATGGAGCTCGAGGCCCTGGATCATCGTGCCCATCGCGCCGTCGAGCACGACGATCCGGTGGTTCAACAGGTCGAGGAGCTCGTCGACGGAGGCCATCCGCCGTGATTACCAGGTTTCGCGCGCGGCGTCGATCCCTCCGCTATGACGGAGGACACACGTCGATCCCCTCGATCGTCGCCGTGCCGGGGGTGGCATTCGTACTTTCGGTCTGGACGAACACGGCAAGGGTCGCGGTGGTTGCGGGCGGGATGCTCGTCGTCGCGAACATCGTCCATTGCCTGCCGTCGGCCGAGGTCTCGGCGATCGCGCCCGACGTCGTGGGATCTGGACGAATGCGCCACCACCGCATCGCGAGTGGATCGTAGCCCTTCGTCACGGTGCCGCCCGACGAGTCGCTGTACACGAGGAACGGTGGCTGGGTCGCCATCGAGAGCGTCCGCGCCCCGATGGTGAGGAACAGCGCGGTGTGGCCCGGCGCCGGCACCACCTGACTGATCTCGACGAACGCCCCCGCCGCGCCGAAGCTCGCCGACGCGCGCATGCAGCCGACCGTCGTCTGCGCATTTGCGTCCGGGGAGATCGTGAGCGTGCTGTTCGCGGTCGACAGGCTGCCATTGGTCAGGATCGGCATGCCGAGCGCCTTGCACGGCGAGGCCTCGTCGAAGCCATCGCCGTAGCCGGGGCTCAGGCAGGTGTTCGAGAGATCGGAGCCCGAACCCGGTCCCGAGCCGTCATCGTCGCTCGCGCCACCGGCGTCGCCCGCGAACGCGCCGAACCCGACACGGCCGCACGCGGCACATGCGAGCATGACGATCACCGAGCGCATCCGCAGATCATATCAAGTAGACTGCGCCGCGATGAACGCGCGTACACCCGGACCCATCTTAGATTCGATCCTCGACGCCACCGGCTCGACCCCGATGGTCCGGCTCGCGCGGATCGGCCGCGATCTGCCGTGCGAGCTGCTCGGCAAGTGCGAGTTCATGAACCCCGGCGGCTCGGTCAAGGACCGGATCGGCGTCAAGATGCTGCTCGACGCCGAGGCGTCGGGCCAGATCAAGCCGGGCGACACGCTGATCGAGCCGACCTCGGGCAACACCGGCATCGGCCTGGCGATGACGGCGGCGGCCAAGGGCTATCGCGTGATCATCACGATGCCCGAGAAGATGTCGCAGGAGAAGCAGGTCGTGCTCGAGGCGCTCGGCGCCGAGATCATCCGCACCCCGACCGAGGCCGCGTGGGACGCGCCCGAGTCGCACATCGGCGTCGCCCGCCGGTTGCGCGAGATCATCCCCAACTCGCACATCCTCGATCAGTACTCGAACCCGTCGAACCCGGGCGCGCACGAGCAGGGCACGGGCAAGGAGATCCTCGAGCAGTGCGAAGGCAAGCTCGACGCGGTCGTGATGACGGCGGGCACCGGCGGCACGATCTCCGGCGTCGCGCGCGCGATCAAGAAGGCGCTGCCGAGCTGCCAGATCGTCGGCGTCGATCCGGAAGGCTCGATCCTCGCCGGCCCCGGCGAGATCAAGTCCTACAAGGTCGAGGGCATCGGCTACGACTTCATCCCCGATGTGCTCGATCGCCGGCTCGTCGATCGCTGGGTCAAGTCGAACGACCGCGACTCGTTCCTGGTCGCGCGCCAGCTGATCCGCCAGGAGGGCTTGCTGGTCGGCGGCTCGTCGGGCTCGGCAGTGTGGGCCGCGATGCAGGTGTGCCGCGATCTCGGCCCGGGCAAGCGCGTCGTCGTGATCTTGCCGGACTCGATCCGTAACTACCTCTCGAAGTTCGTCGACGATCGCTGGATGCGCCAGCAGGGCTTCTTCAAGGCCGACTGGGAGGTCGGCACGGTCGGCGACGTGATGCGCACGATCGGCCGGCGCGCGGTGATCTCGCTCGATCTCAACGACAAGGTCAGCCTCGCGACCGACATGTTCAAGGAGCACGGCATCTCCCAGCTGCCGGTGCTCGATCCTGCCGCGGGTGGGCCGGGCAAGCTCGCCGGCATCCTCACCGAGAGCGACCTGCTGCACCAGCTGATGACCGGCCGGGTCGATCGCAACACGGTCGTCGCCGAGGTCATGGAGCGCAAGGTCTCGACCGTGTCGATGCACGCTGGCTCCGGCGAGCTCCCGCGGATCTTCGAGCGCGGCGAGGTCGCGATCGTCGTCGACGAGGGCAACGCGGTGATCGGGATCTTGACCAAGATGGACCTGATCGAGATGCTGGCGAACCGGCACTCGCCGTCGCAAGCCTAGCTACTGCGCCGCGAGCGCTTCGGCCTGGGTGATCGCGGTGCCGTCGGCGCGCCTGCCGATGATGACCGCCTGCGTCCACTGCGCGATGTGATTGCTGGTCGCGAAGTCCTGGAACGGCATCCGGATCGCCGGCCCCGAGGGGTCCATGCCGCCGTTGGCCTGGTCGGGGAAGAACGGCGCCATCCAGATCTGCTGATCGGGGCCATAGGTGCCGTTGGTCAACGGGCGCACGCCGAACTGGCGCGCCGACGAGAACGTGACGAAGAACACCGATCGGTGATCGGGGCCGTACGACTGCACGAACGGGGTCCACCGCGCCCACGAGTTACGCAGCATCGCGGCGGTGGTGTCGGCGGCCGCGAGCTGGATCGGGGTACCCGTACCATCCGCCTTGACCACCCAGACCTCGGCCGAGGGATCCGCGTACGAGTTACCGGTCGTGCGCGTGAACAAGATCCACTGACCATCTGGCGACCACGACGGATAGAAGTTGCTCGAGCCCGTGGCGTTCGGGACGAGCACCTTCGCCGGGCCGAACGTGTTCGACGCGTCGTCGAACGTGCGCGTCACGATCGAGCCGCCGGTGACCTGGTAATCGGTCCCTCCACCGCCGGTGTCGACGCTCGCGAGCTGCGTCGCATCCGGCGACAGCTCGGGGTGGGTCGATAGCTGGCCGGTCGTGTTCGGGATCGTCATCAGGATCGCGCCGCTCGCGTCGCGCAGCACCATCTGGCCTGCGGAGACCGTCACGAGCTTGGTGTTGTCGGCGTTGAAGGTCGCGAAGTTCCAGCGCTGCGGGTTGGTCGCGAACGGGATCAGGATGCTGCGATCGCCGACGTCGAACATCGCGCCGCGGCCATCACCGCTGTCGATCGTCATCGCGATCTTGGTGCCGTCCTTGGACAAGGTGTGGCAGCCGATGCAGTTGGTGCTCCCGCCGGGCGCCATGTTCGGCGGGAAGAACGACGCGGGTGGCACGCTCGGCGTGCTCATGTCGTAGCGGTAGATGCCCTGCGGTGACGAGGTGGTCCAGTAGTAGAGGCCGCCTTGCACGATCTCGTTCGTGGTGCCGATCATCTCCGGCGTGCTGGTCGACTTCGTCGCGGGCGCCGCGCTGTTCATGCCCGACACGGTGAGGGTGATCGGCTCGGCGGTGCTCGCGACCGTGGTCCACTCGGTGGGCACGTAGAACGAGTAGGCCGGGCCGGTCGCGGCCTTGTGGATCTTGAGGTTGACGTAGGCGTTCTGCAGCGAGATCTCGAACAGGTCCTGGCCGGATCCGGGCTGCCAGTGGACGTCGAACTGGCCGAGGTTCGGCGGCACGATCACGTTGTTCGCGGGATACGCGATCGTCGGGCCGACTCCGGACTCGGTCGCGTTGTCGAACATGCCGCCGGTGTTCGGCGGCACGGTGCCGTCGTCGCGCGAGCCGTTGACGTGCACGGTCAGCTTTGCGGAGGCCATCAACGTGCCGTTGGTCGCGAGCACCTGCGTGATCCCCGCGCCCCCGCCGGTGACCGACAGCGTCGGGCCGGTCCAGTTACCGTACGACGGGTTCGCGACCGTGAACGACACGTTCGCCGTGATGTCGTGCGGGTCGCCGTTGTCGTCGACCAAGGTTGCCGTGTACGCCTGCGCGACCGGCACGCTGTCGTTGACGGTGACGTCGGCATCGGCGGGGGTGATCACGATGTGCGCACCCATCGTGTCGTCGTCGCCGCGATGGCCAGATCCACAACCGAACGCCGCGATCGCGCCGAGCACGAACGCACCACGGGCCAAGCCCTGAAGCCTCATCATGGGCTCGACCCTAACAAGCTTCAGCGGCCGCCGGTCAACCAATTTCGTCGAGCAACCCGCGCGGATCGATACCGGAGCTTGCCACCGTCATCACGGAGCGTTCGCCGGACGTGACGACGGTCACGACGCAGCTGCCGAACGGATCGAGCTCGGTGGCGAGGCGCGCGGGCGAGGACACCGCGACCGCGGGCTCGCCGAGGATCTTCGACACGCAGCCGCGTCCGCCGATCAGGTTCGCCATCGATTCGAGCCAGCGCGGGCGTGCGGGACCGACGGCGCGGCGCTTCCACGCGAGCGGCGCGGGAGCACCGCGAGCGGCGGCCAGCAGGTGCGCGGAGACGCCGGTGCCGGAGGCCTCGCGCGCGAGGAGCACGCCGCTGCGGGCCTCGAACGCGGCGAACGGTTCGGCGATCCCGCGATCGAAGCGGACCGAGCAGATCGCGGGCACCACGCGGCGCTTGAACCGGTCTGGATCGGAGCGCAGCCCGGGAGCGATCGGGATCTGGAACGTCGGAGAGAACCGTGCGGTGGGGAGGTTCGCGAGCCGGTGGAGCGCGCGGCCGAGGCGATACGCGAGATCGAGCGCGCGCGGCGGTTCGGCGAGCTCGGCGAACGCGATGTCGAGTGGGATCACGTCGCTCGGGAGCTCCGGATCGGCCAGGGCTACGTGGTGGGCCGCGGTGACGCTGCGACGGTTCCGGATCTGCGACGCGAGCCGGGCGTGGCCGAACCCGTCGACCGCCATGTGCGACGTCGACACGATCTCCATCCCGGCGGCGCGACCGAGGCCGAGCCAAGGGCCGGTGGAGGCCTCGCCCGTGTCGCGCCAGGCGCGGCGATGACCGTGGCGCGCGGTCGCGAACGGTTCTTCGCCGAGCGTGACGCAGACGAACGGCGTGACCTCGCCGAGCGGCTCGAGGACCTGCGTCGCCGCGAGCGGGTTCGCGGTCACCGCGGCGAGGTCCTGGGCCAGGGCGTGATCGTCGTCGAGCGGCGCGCACCAGCAGCGAGCGCCGATCGCGAACGCGGCGAGCTCGAGCGGGCTCGGCTCGACGAACGCACCGATCGCGAGCCGGCGGATCGTGACGGCGAGCGGTTGCTCGGGGAGCTGACCGTCGAGGTCGCGGAGCGCTGCGCGGGCAGCGTGCGCGCGCGCGATCGCGTCGGCGATCGGATCCGCGGGCACGACCGCGGGGTAGGCGATGAACGTATCGGAGGCCGGCTCGGCATCGGAGATCACGTACGCGCCGGCACGCGCCCACGGCAGCGCGGCGCCGCCGGCGAGCAACCACCAGCGCGGATCGATCGACGCGAGATCGGCGACCTCGCAGAGCTCGCGGTGCAGCTCGGCCGCGAGGCGCGCCCAGCGTGCGGTGCTGGCCATCACCATCAGGCGAGCTCCACGATGTAGATCGGCTGGATCGGATCTGCGCGCCGCGCGGTCACGCGCCAACCGGCCGCGATCGCGATCGCTTCGATCGCGCTGGCCCGCGGTGCCAGGCGCACGACGATCGGCCCGAACGAGCGCCGCAGCACCGCCGAGCGCAGCCGGCCGGCGTGGGTCGCGATTCGCGCGGGTGATGCGGCCGGATCGAGCTCGACGATCCACAGCGCACCGCGCACGACGCGGCGGAGCTCGCGGAGCACCGCGCCACGATCGCGGACGTGGCGGATCGACGACAGGCAGATCGCCGCGTCGATCGACCCGCTCGCGAGCGGCAGGGCTTCCCCGGCGGCTCGGGCCACGGTCACCGAGGGATGCCGGCGGGCGAAGGCGCGGCTCGGATCGAGCGCGATCACGCCGAGGTGCGGGAACCGCGCGGCCGCGCACCGCGCGAACGTCGCCGGCCCGCAGCCGACCTCGAGCAAGGTGCGAGCGCGCGCGAGCGTCCCGGCCCAGCCATCGAGCAGGCGGTCGTCGAGGTCGCCGAAGGCGGGGCGTTCTCCCTCGGCATAGCGCCGCGCCGATCGCCCTTCGAACGGATGTGCGAACAGCATCCGGTCCAACCAGGCGACGAGCGACTCCACGGCGTCACCATAGAATACTTCGCGCCAAGTGCGGCACCGTGCGGTTGGCTACATACAGCCAGCGTCGGAGTGATACGGTCGCGCCCGTGGGGAACCTCCGTTTGTGTAGTTTCGGAGTCGCGCTCGCTGTTGCCGCCTGCGGTGGCAGCGGCAACGACAGCGGCATTCCAGATCAATGCAACCCGCTCGGCGGCCAGGGCTGCGTGTTGCCGTGGCCGTCGATGGCGTTCGCGAAGGCGGACTCGACCTCGAAGACCGGGTTCCGCGTCGCGCTGCCGATCGAGGCGATGCCGATCAACGGCGATCAGATCGCGATCGATCCGAAGATGGTCAACCGGTGGGACGGGTTCTCGCCGACCGGCCCGATGCTCGCGATGTTTCCCAAGGGCGTCTCGATCGCGAACCTACCGAGCTGGAAAGATCCACAGGCCTCGCTCGCCGCCGACTCGCCGATCGTGCTCGTGGATATCGATACGGGCGAGCGCGCGCCGTTCTTCGCCGAGGCCGACGCGAACTACACCGATCCGGCGCAGAGCGCGCTGATCATCCGGCCGCTCGCCCGGCTCCACGCGGCGTCGCACTACGCGGTCGCGATCCGCAACACGGTCAAGGCCGCCGACGGCAGCGACCTGCCGGTGTCCGACGCCTTCGCGGCGTTGCGCGACGGCACCGACTTCAGTCACCCGCGGTTCGCCGAGCTCAAGGCGAACGCCGACAAGATGTTCACGGCGCTCGCGACCGCCGGCGTCCAGAAGTCCGAGCTCGTGCTCGCGTGGGACTTCGTGACCGCGAGCGACGAGTTCCTGCGCTCCGATCTGACGACCATGCGCGACGCGGCGATCCCCGCGATCGGCACCAACGGCGCCAACCTGTCGTTCGTGGCGACCGAGCAGCCGCCGATCACCGGCATCTACAAGGCGTACGTCGGCACGTACAAGGCGCCGAACTTCTTGTCCGACGGCGAGAACGACGACTCGATCATCACGCGCGGCAGCGATGGCCTGCCGATGATGAACGGGCTGCGCGACGCGAACTTCGCCGCGCTGATCCCGAGCTGCGTGATGACCCAGCCTGGCCCGCACACCACGATCGTGTTCGGCCACGGCCTGTTCGGATCGGCGAAGGAGTACCTGTCCGACAGCTTCACGCAGAGCCTGGCCGAGCAATATTGCTTCGTCATCGTCGCCGGTGACTTCATCGGGCTGACCTCACGCCAGCTCACGCTCGCGAGCCTCGCGGTCAACGATCTCAACCTCGGCTATGGCATCACCGAGAAGCTCGGCCAATCGATCATCGACTTCATGTCACTCGAGAACGCCGTGCGTGGTCCGATGGCGAACGCCCCGGAGTTTCAGTTTAACGGCCAGCCGGTGATCGACCCGGCCCACACCTACTACGTCGGGGGCTCGCTCGGCGGCATCATGGGCAACGTGTTCATGGCCTACGATCCGAACATCACGCGCGGCGTGCTCGCCGTGCCAGGTGGGGTGTGGTCCTTGCTGTTCGAGCGCTCGAACGCGTGGCACCTGCTGCAGGGCGCCGCGATGGGCAGCTACACCAACCCCGAGACCTACCAGCTGTTGATCGCGTTGTTCGGGATGGCCTTCGAGCCCTACGATCCGATCACGACCGCCGAGCATGTCATCCACGACCCGTTGCCGGGCGTGCCCGTGAAGGACATCTTGATGTGGTACTCGATGGGCGATTGCCTCGTGTCGAACATCACGACCGAGATCATCGCGCGCACGATGGGGATCACGCTGATCGCACCCGCCGCGAAAGTGGTGTGGGGCATGACGCCGGCGCCCGGTCCGATGACCAACGGCATCAACGTGTTCGACGATCATCCGACGCCGCTGCCGCCCGATACCAACGTGCCGCCGGCGGTCGATAACGGCACGCACTCCGGCATCAACAAGAAGCCGGCGGCGCTCCGGATGGTCGAGGCGTTCCTGCTCGGCGATCAGGCGGCGAAGCAGACGTGCTTCGCGAGCGACGGCACCACGCCCGCGGCGTGTGACTGCGCCACCGGCGCCTGCAACTAGAGGCCCCGCGCCGCGAGCTCGAGCGCATCGGCCATCACCTGCGCACTCTCGAACCGCTCGTCCGCCTGCTTCTCGAGTGCACGGGCGACGAGGTCGTCGAGCGCTGGAGGCAGTGAGGGCTCGAAGTCGCGCAGGCGGGGCGCTTCGACGTTGACGTGGTAGTCGATCAGGTCGAAGTCGTCCTCGGCGACGAACGGTGGACGGCCGGCGATCATCTCGAACAGGATCACGCCCATGCCGTAGAGGTCGGCGCGCGGATCGGAGGGCTCGCCGCGCAGCCGCTCGGGCGCGATGTAGGTCAGGCTGCCCACGACGGTGCCCTGCAGCGTGAGCTTCGCGCTGCCCTCGAACGTCGCGAATCCAAAATCGATCAGCACGACGCGATCGATGGGGCCTTCGGACGGCTCGAGCATGATGTTCGCGGGCTTGAGATCCCTGTGCAGGACGCCCTGGGCGTGGACCGCGGCGAGGCCGTTGAGCGCCTGCCACGCGTAGCTCGTGGCGCGGCGAGGCGCGAGCCGGCCCTCCTCCTTGATCACGCCGCGCAGCGTCGTGCCGCGCAGCATCTCGACCGCGAGGTAGGGCTCGCGCTTGTCCGTGATGCCGGAGGCGAGCAGGGCGGCGATGTTGCGGTGGCGCAGCTTCGCCTGGACCTCGCCCTCGCGCTCGAACCGCGCGAGCAACACCGCATCGGAGATGTGGGTGAAGCGTAGGATCTTGAGCGCCACCGGGTGGTCGGTCTCGAGATCGGTGGCGCGGTAGACCTCGGCGCTGGCTCCACGACCGACCAGCGCCTCGACCCGAAATCGGTCGCCGACCACCTGGCCGATCCGGTTGACGCGGTCTCCGGACACGCCCCGAGATTACACCAGTGGTATACCCGCCGCGTGCCGGCCGGCCCACGCCACCTCGTCAGCATCGCGGATCTCGACGCCGCGGAGATCACGAGCATCCTCGACCACGGCGATCGCTACTGGAGCCTCGCCGACGAGCCGATCAAGAAGCTGACGTCGCTGCGCGGCCGCACCGTGATGATCGTGATGTTCGAGAGCTCGACGCGCACGCGGACGTCGTTCGAGCTCGCGGCGAAGCGGCTGTCGGCCGAGGCGATCAACATCTCGGGCTCGTCGTCTTCGACGACGAAGGGCGAGTCGTTGCTCGACACCGGCCGCAACCTCGAGGCGATGCATCCCGATGCGGTCGTCGTGCGTCACGCATATGGCGGCGCCGCGGCGCTGCTCGCGCGGACCTCGCGCTGCGCGATCATCAACGCCGGCGACGGCCAGCACGAGCACCCGACCCAGGCGCTGCTCGACGCCGCGACGATCCGCCGCCACAAGGGCCAGGTCGCAGGCCTCGAGGTCGCGATCGTCGGTGATATCTCGCACTCGCGCGTCGCGCGCTCGAACGTGCTGTGCCTCGCGAAGCTCGGCGCGCGGATCCGGCTGGTCGCGCCGTGGACGTTGCTGCCGCGGGGCATCGAATCGATCGGCGGCGACCTGACGCGCGAGCGCGTCCGGTTGTGTCCTCGGCTCGAGGATGGCCTCGACGGCGCCGACGTCGTGATGATGTTGCGCGTCCAGCACGAGCGCTTCGAGGGCGAGGCCCCGCGGTTCCCGAACACCCGCGAGCTGTCTCGCACGTTCGGCCTGTCGGAGCGCACGCTCGCGTTTGCGAAGCCCGATGCGATCGTCATGCACCCCGGCCCGATCAACCGCGGCGTCGAGGTGTCGCCGCAGGTCGCGGACGGTCCCCGGGCCGTGATCCTGCAACAGGTCAGCTGGGGCGTCGCGATCCGCATGGCGGTGCTCGAACGTGCGGTCCTCGGCGTAGATGTGAGCCCATGACCAGCGCGCTTCGCGTCGAGGGCATCGTCAAGAAGTTCGGCAACCACACCGCCGTCGACGGGATCTCGTTCGAGGTCCCGTGCGGCGTCGTCTACGGCATCCTCGGGCCGAACGGTGCTGGCAAGTCGACGATGCTGCGCATGATCAACGACATCATCGCGCCCGATGCCGGCACGATCACCGTGCTCGACAAGCACGCGCCGGGGTCCGAGGCCGCGGTGGTGATCGGCTATCTCCCCGAGGAGCGCGGCCTGTATCCGAAGATGCGCGTGGTCGACATGGTCTCGTTCATGGGCGAGCTGCGCGGCCTGTCGGGCCGCGAGGCCAAGCGGCGCGCACAGATGTGGCTCGAGCGGCTCGGGCTCGCACAATGGACGAAGAACAAGGTCCAGGATCTGTCGAAGGGTATGCAGCAGAAGGTCCAGTTCGCGACCGCGTTGATCCACGAGCCCGCGCTCGTGATCCTCGACGAGCCGTGGAGCGGCCTGGATCCGATCAACGCCGAGGTCTTGCGCGAGGTGGTCGAGGAGATCCGCGCGGCCGGACGCACCGTGTTGTTCTCGACTCACCAGATGGAGCAGGCCGAGAAGGTCTGCGATCAGGTGTGCATCATCGCGCGCGGCAAGAAGGTGCTCGACGGCCAGCTGCTAGAGATCAAGCGTGCCGCGAACAGCGAGGGGCTCGTCGCGCTCGGGTTTGCCGACGAGGTCTCGAAGGTCCGCGCGCAAGCCGCGATCGCCGATCGGGCGCTCGTCGTCGAGCAGCGCCCGCCGCGCGCCGGCGATGTCGCCGACTGCGAGGTCAAGCTCGCCGATGGCGTCGCGCCGCAGCAGTTGCTCGCGGCGCTCGTCGCGGCCGAGGTCGCGTTGCGCCGGTTCGAGGTCGTCGTGCCGACGCTGCACCAGATCTTCGTCGATCGCGTCGGCGGTGACGCGGCGGTCGTCGCGGAGAGGACCGCCGATCATGCGTGAAGCCCTGGTCATCGCGAAGCGCGAGTTCCTCGAGCGCGTGCGGACCAAGTGGTTCGTCGCGATGACGGTGCTCGGCCCGATCCTGATGATCGCGTTGATCGTCGTGCCGGTGGTGCTCGCGTCGCGCGGCACCGCCGGTGCGAAGGTCGAGATCGCGGACGACACCGGCGAGCTCGGGGCCAAGCTCGTCCAGGCGTTCAAGGCCGAACAATGGGTTGGCACGGTCGTCGCGCCCGCGACCCCGGACGCCGAGATGATGGCGCAGATCGCGAACAAGCAGATCGCCGGCTTCATCCGCGTGCCGAAGGACGCGTTGACCGGCGGCGAGATCGTCTATCGCGGCGACAACGCGACCAACCAGGTCGTCCAGCTCGGCCTCCGTCAGATCCTCAATGTCGTGATCGTCTCGGAGCGGCTCGAGCGTCAGCTCCACCAGAGCGATGCGCAGATCGCCGCGCTGCTGATGCCGCCACACCTGACGACGCTCCACACCAACGGTGAGACCCAAGGCGAGAACGGCGGCACGCTGTTCTTCCTCGGCTACATGATCTCGCTGCTGCTGTACTTCGTGATCACGCTCTACGGGATCAACGTGATGCGCTCCGTCGTCACCGAGAAGTCGTCGCGCGTCGTCGAGCTCATGGCCGCGGCGACCAAGCCGCGCTCGATGATGGCCGGCAAGATCATCGGCGTCGGCGGCGCGGGGCTGACCCAGATCTCGCTGTGGCTGATCGTCGGCGGCGTCGCGCTCGCGTATCACGAGCAGCTGCTCGGCCTGTTCGGGGTCTCGGGCGGCAGCATGCTGCCGTCGCTCGCACCGGCGGACTTCGCGGTGATCTTCGCGTTCTTCGTGCTAGGCTTCTTGTTCTATTCGACGCTGTACGCGGCGGTCGGCGCGATGGTGTCGTCGGAGCAGGACTCGCAGCAGGCGCAGATGCCGGTGACGATGTTCCTCGTGATCGGCATGGTCTCGATGACCGCGGTGACGGGCGATCCGCGCGGCCACACCGCGGAGATCCTGACGCTCGTACCGTTCTGGTCGCCGATGTTGATGCCGCTGCGCTATCTGCTCGGCGGAGCCGGTCCGGGCGAGGTCGCGCTGTCGCTCGGGATCTTGCTGGTCTCGATGATCGTGATCTCGCGGTTCGCCGCGAAGATCTATCGGGTCGGTATCCTGATGTACGGCAAGCGTCCGAGCATGGCCGAGCTGCTGCGCTGGCTTCGTTATTGAAGTAACGAGCCACGAAACGGCGCCTGGCACTGGCACCCACACGGGCCGGCCCGTTACAATTTCGGTAATGCGTGGTTGGGGACTCACGTGCCTGGTACTACTGGCGAGCGCAGCTCCGGTCCTCGCGCAGCCGGATCTCGCTGCGAGCGCCGTCCCTGCAGAAGCCGCGGCGCCGCAGCCCGCGGTCGGCTACGGCGCGATGCCAGGTGGCCTCTACGTCCCCGACGCCGAGACGCTACCGAAGGGGGCGTTGGAGGTGATCACGCTCGACGGCTATGGCTATCGCAAGGCCGCGCTCGCCGCGGACCACACGATGAGCCGCGCGCTCGGCTCGATCGCGGTCGCGTTCGGGGTCCACGACCTGATCTCGGTCGGCCTGTCACTCGACGGCCGCTACGACAGCCACTCCAACGCGCCGATGGGCCACGACACCGGCCTCGTTGGAGATCCGCACATCATCGGCCGCATCGCCAAGGCGTTCGGGACCGCGCGGTTCGGTGCGCAGCTCGGCATCTGGGTGCCCGGGAAGGATGCCCCGTCGATCGCCGGTTCGGCGATCTCGGTCGACGTGCGCGCGCTCGCCTCGTTGCCCGCCGGGCCCGGTATCCTGTCGTTCGAGGTCGGCTACCAGCTCGACAACAGCGCGAACAGCGTCGACATGGTCGGCGCGCTCTCGCTCGCCGATCGAATGTCGCTCGGCGTGTCGGACTTCAACGAGGCGTTCGGGGGCGCGCACCTCGCGATCCCCGTGGGCAAGGCGTGGTTCGGCGCAGAGGCCTCGCTCGAGGCGTTCCTCGGCGATCCACCGACCAACGCCGACGGCACCGTCGTCGCCGGCCATGCCGCGCTCACCGACGGCACGCTGACGTTCCGAGGCGGTCTCAGCGGCGGCTATCACCTCGACGATCGGTTCGCGATCCTCGCGTTCGCCGAGCTCGCGAAGGTCCCGTACATCACCGCGGCGCAGGTCACCGTGAACGCGATCCCGCTGATCCCGTACGAGCCGGCGTTCACCGCCGGCATCGGCATCTCCGCTCAGTTCGGCAGCTCGAAGAACGAGGCGCGGTTCAAGGGCTGCGCGTACACGCCGGAAGGTTGTCCCGCGGTCGAGGCTCCGATCGACGCCGACATCACCGGCACCGTCGTCGACGAGTCCGGTAAGCCCGTCGTCGGGGCGAAGGTCTCGATCAAGCTCTCGAACGTCACGGTCGATCCGGTCGCGACCGATCAGACCGGCGCGTACACGTTCAGGTCCGTGCGGATCGGAACGCAGGCCGAGGCGACCAAGAGCAAGCCCGCGCTTCACCGCATCGACGAGCCGAGCGCGAGCCTGAGTGTCGTGGTCGACGGCAAGAAGCCGGCGACGGCCACGATCGCGAAGCTCGACGAGGGCAACACGACGGTGCCGCCGATCAAGCTCGAGCCGATGCTGCCGCCCGGCCAGCTCCGCGGCGTCGTGCACTCCTTGCCGAACGGCAAGCCGGTCGAGAAGGCCACGATCACCGTGACCCCGGGCGACGCGAAGGCCGAGACCGCGGCCGACGGCACGTTCACGATCGATCTCGCGCCGGGCCAGTACAAGATCGTGGTCAAGGCCGGATCGTTCGCTTCGCAGGATCTCGATGTCGTGATCGAGCCCAACGGCGTCGCGATCAAGAACATCGACCTCCACAAGTGAACCTGCGTAAGCTCGCCATCTTCGCGCTCGCCGCTTGCCTGTCCTGGGCATGCGGCGGCAACAAGAAAGGCGGCATCGCCGAGCTGACCAAGGCGGACGGCCCGGTCGAGCGCCAGCCCGGCGTCGGTGCCTGGCAGGGCGCGCCGGTCGGCACGCGGTTCTACATGGGCGACGCGGCGCGCACCGCCGATGGCACCGCACAGATCACGCTGAGCGGCTCGCAGGTGATCGAGATGCAGCCGCATACGGTGCTTCGGTTCGGCGCCGGCAACAACAACGCGACGAACGTGATCGTCGAGCTCGGTGCGGTCGATATCCTCAACGCGTCGGCCGCGGGACTCGAGATCGGCAACGTCAAGGTGGCACCCGGTGGCAAGGTCCGGATCACGGCGACCGACGTCGAGCTGCTGATCGGCCACGCCCAGATCCACGGCAGCGAGCTCGTGATCGGACAACCGATCGGGCTCGAGCTCGGCGCGGTCGTCGCCGTCGACGCGGGCGCCGATGCGGCCGCGCCGCCCGATGCCGCGGTCGCGGGTGACGTCGCGTACGACATCACGACCGGTACCGCCGAGATCCGGATCGCCGGGGCCAAGACCTGGGCGCCGGTCACAGGCAAGGGCACGATCCCGCTCGGCGCGAAGCTGCGGCTCGGCAAGGCCGGCAAGGCCGGCAAGGCGGTGCTGGTCTCGGGCGCCGCGTCGCTCGAGCTCTCGGGGGCATCGTCGCAGATCACGATCCGCGACGACCTCCTGCTCGGCATCGATCTCGGCACCGCGATCGCGACCGTGCCGGCGCAGCGCGCGGCCAAGGTCGGCGTCCCCGGCGGCGCGGTCGAGCTCGCGGGGACCCAGGATACCGCCGCCGAGGCGCGGATCGAGGTCAATGCGCGGGGCGAGGCCAAGGTCGCGATGGTGCACGGCGGCGCGAAGCTCGTCAGCTCGAGCGGCGGCTCGTCGCTCGAGATGGCGGGCGGCGAGAGTGCGACGCTGCTCAAGACCGGCACGATCAACCCGGGCGTGGTGATCCCGCGCTTCTTCGACTTCAAGATCATCGCTGGTGAAGCACCGCGGTCGTTCGTGATCCACGATCCGAAGGGATCGACGGCGCTGCAGTTCGCGTTCAATAGCAAGTGCGCCAGTGGTGGCACCGTCGAGATCGATCGCGACGCCCGGTTCCGCACGCCGCGGGTCTCGGAGGGCAAAGACGCCGCCAACATGATGATGCCGCCGGGCTCGTGGGCGTGGCGGCTGCGCTGTGCCGGTGGCGGCGTCGCGGCCTCGGGCAGGATCGCGGTGGTCACCGACTCCGGTCGCCGCCCGCTGCCGCCCAAGCCGAGCAAGAACTCGATCGACGCCGATGGCCGGATCTATGGCATCTCGTACCAGAGCCTGATCCCGAACATCGATGTCCATTACAAGGGCAGCGCGAAGACCTACAAGCTCCACCTCGCGACCGGCGGAAGCGACGAGGTGTTCGAGAGCTCGACCCCGGTCGTGGAGCTACCGGGCAAGAAGTTGAAGGAGGCCAGCTACACGTTCTGGTTCGAGAAGCCCGATGGCACGCAGGACAAGGTCACCTCGCTGAAGATCTCGTTCGACCAGACCGCGGCGCAGGTCTATATCGAGTCGCCGGTCGAGGGGGCACCGTTCGGCGCCGACATCGAGGTCGCCGGCGCGGCGCTGCCGGGCTGGACCGCGAAGGTCGACTCCGTCGAGATCCCGATCACGGATCCGAGCACCCGCAGGTTCCACGCGAAGGTGCAGGCTCCCTCGGACGGCGCCCGAGCGATCGCCATCCGGTTGTCGCATCCGCAGCGCGGCATCCATTTCTATTTGCGGCGCGGCGCGGCCAAGTAATTCGGCGTAGAGTCGGCTGTGCGCTGGATCTCGCGCATCGTGTCCATCCTCGTGGTCGTCGCGCTCCTGGTCGGGGCGGCGGCGTTGCTGCGCGCGAAGATGCCGGCCAGCCACCTCGGCGGGCACTTCTATACCTACGCGCGGTTTCGCGACGGCTCGCGCCTCGCGACCGGCTCCCCCGTGATGATCGCCGGCGTTCGGGTCGGTGAGGTCAAGCGGCTGACGATCGAAGGCCCGTTCGCGCGCGTCGACCTGGAGCTGGTCGACTCGACCGACATCCCGATCGATTCGTGGATCACCAAGAAGGCGGAGTCGGCGTTCGGCGATAGCTATCTCGAGATCATCCCCGGCGGCAACGGTGAAGGTGCGGCCACGCAGCGCCGCTTGCGTTCGGGCGAACCGATCACCCACGTCATCGAAGGGGGCTCGACCGACAGCGCGCTGCGTTCGATCGCTCGGGCGCTGCCCAAGGTCGATCGTGGCCTCGAGACCGTGCACGACTTCGCGCTCGCCGGCCGCAAGTGGGCGAGCGGTCCGCTCGAGGATGCGCTGACCGGCGCCGGCCGGTGGATCGACGAGGGCCACGTCGCGAGGCCGATCGAGTCGGCCGACCGCGCGATGGTCCGGCTCGAGGACGGTACGACGCACGCGGCGGATGCGATCGCGAGTGCGAAGCCGAACGTCATCGGCTGGTTCGACCGCGTCGATCGCGGCATCGCGAGCGCGCGCCGCCAGATGGCCGAGCTTCGCACCGGCCTCCACGACGGCCTCGCGAACGCCCGCGACGGCATCGACAAGGTCGACCCGACGCTGCGACAGCTCGACGATGTCATGACCGCCGTGAACGAGGGCCGCGGCGACGACGGCAAGGGTCGGCTCGGCCGCCTGATCAACGACACCGAGGTCGGCGAGCAGCTCGACGATCTCAGCGAGGCCGGCAAGGATGCGGTGGTCGGCCTCGATCCATTCAAGTCGTGGTTCGGTGTGCGCGCGGAGTGGAACGTGTTCTCCGGCGTGCCGAAGCTGTACGTCGGCGCCGAGCTGCGCGGCCACGACGACAAGTTCTACCTGGTCGAGTTCGCGAAGAGCGGGCAGGGCGGCCTCCCCGAGGATCAACTCACCGACGTCTTGAACGCTCCCCAGTACAATCGCTACCAGGAGATCCAGGAGGAGCTGCGGTTGACGCTGCAGTTCGGCAAGCGGTTCGGTCCCTTGCAGGTGCGCGCCGGGATCAAGGAGTCGACGTTCGGCGTCGGCTCGGACCTGTTGCTCGGCCAGGGCCGGCTGCGGTTCTCGGCCGACGTGTTCGGCGGCTTCTCGCACGTCCCGCGCGTGAAGCTCGCCGGCGCGATCGAGGTGTTTCGTTCGGTCTACATCAGCGGCGGCGTCGACGACGTGTTCGCCACTCCCGGCTATCTCCCGATCGAGACCGGCAACCTCGCCGAGCCGACCTACTTCAACAAGCTGCGCTACGGCCGTGATTATTTTCTCGGCGGCGAGCTGCGCTTTTCCGACGAGGATCTCGCGTCGATGGTGCGGATCTACGGTGCGATGCTCGCGGCGCTGCTGATCGGATCGTGAACGCCGACGCGGGGCGCGCTAACCGCCGGCCAAGGGCGCGAGCAGGTACAGCTCGTCGCCGTCGGCCAGGACGCGCGTCCGGTGCTGCTCGAACGGGCAGCGCTCGCCGTTCAACATCAGCGTCTCGGCGAGGTGTGGCGAATTCGCGAGCGCCGCACGGATCGGAATGCCCGATTGTTCGGCGACCTCGACGAAGCGCTCGAGGGTCGTGCCCTTCGGCAGCTTGAGGTGCTGGTCGAGATCTTGCCAGTCGTCGCCGATCCGCCCACGGATCAGGATGTGGATCTTGATCTGATCGCCGCGCAGCCGATCGAAGATGCCCACTACTGGACGTACCCGGCGAGCAGCTCCGCCATCCCGAGCTCGGTCGCGCGCGCCTTCGAGATCATCCCGCTGTCGCGGTTCCAGTGCATCGCCGTGTAGTAGTCATCGCGCAGCATCGGTAGCGGTACGCGCACGCCCTTGAGTGGCCCGGCGCCGAGGTGACCGTCGCCCTCGCCGAGCATGCGCGGGTGCGGTTTGAAGTCACGCGGCGCGAGTCCCTCGCGCCAGTTGAACGCGGCGCGCAGGTTCTGGATCCGCTCGCCGCAGCGCAACAGGTCTGCGTCGGTGACGTCCCAGCCGGTCGCCCCGTTGACGAGCTCGGTCCACGGCAGGTTGCCGGTCAGCATCGTGAACATGCACAGGCCCAGGCCATTCATCGCCTGGTGCGCGTTCGAGTGCAGCGCCTGCGCCTTGCCCTTGCCCTCGGTGCCCTTCCACTTGACCGTGTAGTCCTTCTTGTCGGCGGCGGCCGGCAGCGACAGCGCGACGCCGAAGGTCTCGTTCCAGGAGGCGGAGCCCGCGGTGTGGCGGCCCGGCGTCGGATCGGCGATGTAGGTCACGCCCATCAGCGAGGTGAAGCGGCTGTCGTGATAGGCCGGCTCGCCGCCGTGGACGTGGACGGCAAACGCCTCCGTGCCCTTGCCGACGTGCTCGGCGGCGCGTTGCACGCCGTGACCGAGCCATGCGCCGCAGCCTTCACCGGTGCCCATCTTGATCGTGAGCGCGAGCGCAGCCTCGCCGTTACCCCAGCGCATGTCGATGCCATCGAGGTCGGCCGCGTCGAGCAGGCCCTTCTCGACTGCCTCGCACACCCACCCGAGCGTCATCGACGAGCTCACCGCATCGATGCCATAGCGATTGCACGCGTCGTGGCACGCCGTGACGAGCTCGAGGTCATCGTTGAGGAGGTTCGCGCCGAATCCGACGAGCGTCTCGTAATCGGGCCGCCGGACGTCGCGCAGGTTGCGCGACTTGATATCGACGCGGCCCTTGCACGGCATCGGGCACTCGCCGCACGACAGCTTCTTCGTCACGATCTTCTCGACCGCCGCCCCGTCGATCTTCATGCCGCGCTTGCCGATCGGGAAATCCTTGGCGCCAACGCCGGTCCAGTTGCGGATCGGTGCGTCGCCGTTCTCGACCGACAGCGCGACCGCGAGCGTGGTGCCGCGCCGCGAGAATGCGCGCCGCATCGCCGCCACGGGGGTCTGCGCCTTCATGCCGCGCCGGGCCATCAGTCGGTACATCCAACCGAGCCAACTCTTCGCCTTGATGAAGTAGGCAAAGATCCGCGTGATCAGCCCGAGGTCGCGCTTGTACTCGTCGTTGATCCGCTTGCACACCGCCTTGAACTCGGCGGGCCGCGCGACCGGGACCTCGCCGCTGCCGGCGACCACGATCGCCTTGAGCTGCTTCGCGCCGTAGATCGCGCCGAAGCCCTGGCGGCCGAACGCGTGATAGCGATCGTTCATCACCGAGGCGATGCGTTGCTGGTGCTCGCCGGCGGGCCCGATCGCGGAGACCCCGACGTCGCGCTTGCCACCGAACCGCTGCTTGAGCGCATCGAACGTCGGTGGGATCTCCTGGCCCCACAGCTCGCCGGCGGGCTCGAACGCGACCTCGTCGTCGCGCACGACCAGCACCGTCGGCACCGCGGCGCGCCCGGTCACGACCATCGCGTCGTAGCCTGCCGCGCGGAGGTGCGTGCACACGCTGCCGCCCGAGTTCGAATCGGCCCACGTGCCGGTCAGCGGTGACTTGCCGACGATCTGGATCCGGCTCGAGAACGGCGTATGCAGGCCGGTGAGCAGGCCCGAGCACAGCGCGAAGCACGCCTCGGGGGCGAGCGGATCGGTGCCCGGCGGGAAGTGCTTCCACATCAACCAGGCACCTAACCCGTAGCCGGCCAGGTAGCTGCGATAGACGGATGGATCGATCGTCTCCACGTGATGGGTCTGCAGCGCGAGATCGACGAACAGCACGCGCCCGTGAAAGCCCTTGTTCGCGACCGCGAGCGCCACACCCATCCGGCCAGTATGGCATACGGCTAGCGCAGCAACAGCGCATCGCCTTCGATCGCGACCACGGGTGCGGTCGCCGGATCGAAGCGTTCCGCGACCAGCCGGCGACCGTCCGGAACGCCGACGCCGTCGCCGGGCTCGATCCGCTCGCCGGCAGCGAGCGTCGCCGCGAGGTCGCGCAGGAGCAGCGCGGTCTCGGTCGCCCGGTCGGCGGCGATGTCGAGGATCACGATCTCGGGGCGGCCGAACTTGCAGAGGCCGAGCGACCACGCGGCCAGCATGCCGGGCTCGGTCTCGTCGAAGAACAGCGTGACCTCGTGCATGATGTCGAGCTCGCGATCGGGCGCGAGTGCCGCGACCTCGGCACCGAGGTGCGCGCGCGCGGCGTAGACATCGACGACGAGCGCCGCGCCCTGCTCGCACAGGCACTTCGCGAGCGCCCACGCGGCCTGGACGTGGCCCAGATCTTCCGGATCGTCGACCCCGCCTTCGATCACGTACGCGTGTGCGCTCGCGAGCGCGGTGGCGGCGACGTCCGGGCCGAGATCGCTGGCGATCAGCTCCGCGAACGGCCGGACGACCTCGTCGACGAACCAGGCCGGATCCTGATCGCGATCGCGCGTGACCAGCGTGATCGCATCCGCACTCTCGCTGTCCTCGGGTATGCCGTGCTGCTTGCGCGAGACCGGCAGCGGATCGGGCAGCTTCGTCGGCGAGAGTGCGATCAACGCGATCGCGCCGCGCGCGCCGCCGGTGGTGAACTGATCGCGGCGCCAGACCCGCGCCACTACGCTTCGTCCGCGTACATCTGCTCGATCTCTCGCGCGAACTTCTGCGCGACGACCTTGCGCTTGATCTTCATCGTCGGTGTGAGCTCGCCGGAGTCGATGCCGAACGGCTGGGCGAGGATCGCGAACTTCTTGATCTGCTCGACCCGTGCGAGCACCTGGTTGGCGTCGTCGATCGTCTTCTGGATCGCCGCCCGGATCTGCATGGCATCGGCGTTGCCGAGCTGCTTCGCCGCGGCCTCGTCGAGCGTGACGAGTGCGGTGAGGTACTTGCGGCGATCGCCGATCACGACCACCTCGGCGACGAGCGGCGAGGCCTTGATCATCGCCTCGATGTTCTTCGGCGCGATGTTCTTGCCGCCGGCGGTGATGATGATCTCCTTCTTGCGGCCGGTGATCGAGAGGAACCCGTCCTGGTCGAACGCACCGAGGTCGCCGGAGCACAGCCAGCCATCCACGAGCGCCTCGGCGGTCGCCTCCGGTTCCTTGAAGTAGCCCAAAAACACGTTGGGGCCGCGCACGAGGATCTCGCCATCCTCGGCGAGCCGCACCTCGATCCCTGGCAGCGTCGGACCGACAGTGCCGATCCGCGTCCGGCCGGGCAGGTTGCACGCGGTCGGGCCCGAGTCCTCGGACTGGCCGTAGATCTCCGCGATCGGGAGATCGAGGCTCGCCATGAACTCGAGCACGTCGGGGGCGATCGGCGCCGCCCCGGAGTACAGCCGCAGCGCGCGATCGAAGCCGAGCGCGGCCTTGACCTTCTGGATCACGAGCCGGTCGGCGAGCTTGTACTGGAGCGCGAGCGTGCGTGGTAGCGGTTCGCCTCGATCGCGATGTGCGTTGACCTTCGTGCACACGCCGCGTGTCCACGCGGCGAGCTGCTTCTTCACGCCCGTGGCCTGGGCGAGCCGGCCGGCGAGCCCGGCGTGGAACTTCTCCCAGATCCGCGGCACGCCGAAGAACGCGGTCGGCCGCGCTTCCTTGAGGTTCTCGGGGACCTTGTCGAGCGACTCCGCGAAGTACACCGTCGAGCCCGCGGTCGCCGGCATGTGCACGGTGCACATCTGCTCCGCGATATGCGATAGCGGCAGGTACGACAACGACACGTCGTCGGTCGGCCGGCCTGCGATATCGAGCAGTGCCTCCGCGGTCCACGCGAGGTTGCGATGCGACAGCATCACGCCCTTGGGTGGCCCGGTGGTGCCCGACGTGTAGATCAAGGTCGCGACGTCGCCCTCGGCGATCGCATCGAGCCGGCGGTCGAGCTCGGCCTCCGCGACCTCGTCGGCCCTCGCGAGGAAGTCCTCCCAGGTCAGCACGTCGTCCCCGAGGCCCTCCATGTTCGGACCGGTCGCGGTCGCGCCGCGCATCAGGACGATCCACTGGAGCAGCGGCAGCCGCGCGCGCTGCGTGTGGACCTTCGCGAGCTGGTCCGCGTTCTCGACCAGCACGACCCGCGATTCGGAGTGATGGATGATGAACTGGACCTCTTCTGCCGAGCAGGTCGTATAGATCCCGGCCGGCGCGGCCCCCGCCATCATCGCGGCGTGGTCGAGGATCACCCACTCGGGGCGATTGAAGCCGAGCAGAGCGATGTTACCGCCTGCGGGCACGCCGAGCGCGATCAGCGCTCGTGCCGCGGTGCGGATCTGTTCGGCGTACGTGCTCCAGGTCGTTGGTTGCCAGCGGCCATCGACCTTCGTTTGATAGGCGATCGTCGACGGTCGTTCAACGGCCTGACGCAGCACCCGGCGCGGGATCGTGTCGAGCACGATCAGTCCTTCTTGGACTTCTTCTTCTCGGTCGCGAAGTATGCCGTCGAGCGCTTCTCGCCCTTGGTCTTGATCGTGCCGTCCGCGACCATCTTGCGGATCGGCAGCGCGAGATCTTTCGTGGTCGTGCCGAGCTGCTTGTTGATCTGTTCGATCCGCAGGCCCGGGTTCTTGAGCACGTAGGCGTGGAAGTCATCGCCGAGCTGGTCGAGATCGGCCGACGTCCGTTTCGCACCCTTGCGGCGACCGCGGCCACCCGACAGCGCGAGCGAACCCTTGCCACCGCCGAGCGCGCTCTCGAGCGTGTTGATGGCGGCTCGCTTGGCGAGCTCGGTAATCTGCGCCACGAACTCGCCCACCACGCGGTTCATCTCGGTCTGGAAGTCACTCATCGATGCCTGAGTAGTATGGGTAATCTAGAATTGCAATCTCTACTGCGCCGGAAAGACCGGTGTCAGCGCCGATAACGTGATGTAGACGACCGGGCCCGTGCCGGCGCTCGCCAGGTGCGCGTCGGCGATGTTCAGTAGCGCGGTCATGTGGGACTTGTCCTTGCCCGGCAAATCCGTCGACGGGTGAAAGCCCGACATCAGCACGTGCGGGGCGGCGAGCGGCGTCCCGTCCCAGTTCTCGTCGAACAGGACCGAGAGATCGTCCAGCGACAAGTAGTCCATCATCACGCCGTTGATCGGCACTTCGAGCAAGGCCATGTCGTTGCCGGGGGTGGTCGTGGTGATATCCGAATTGCTCGGGTAATACGGCTGACTGGTATCGTTGATCGGCGCCCAGTGCATCATGTTCCAGTCGTAGAGCTCGTAGCCCATCCACTGCGAGATCCGCGCCCAGTTGAGGGCGGAGCTGTCCGCGATGAAGCCCTGGTCGCCGAGCGCCTGCAGCGAGGTGACGTCCGCGGTCCAGCCACCGGCGCGGAACGTCAGCGGAGTGCCGAGGCCGCGCGCCGCGAACAGGTCGCGCGCGTGCTGCAGCAGGATATCCGCCGACGGCCGATCGTAGGCATTGAACCGGATCGTGTAGCCCGAGGTATCGCCGGCCGGATACACCGTCGACTGATCGGTGATGCAGGTCAGGCCCGCGTCGGTGACGAAGTTGCAGTACGGGTGAATGTGGAGTGCGATCTCGTCGCCGAACGTGTCGCGCTGAGCGATCAGCCACGTCGAGAGCGCGGCCCGGCGATCCTCGGTCACCGCGGGATCGGTATACGTATACGGCGCCCAGAAGTGGGTGATCACCAACCCCGGGTGCGCCGCGTGGAGCATGTCCATGAACGCAGTCGAGTTGTCGCCCGGATCGGAAAAGTCATAGTCGGTCGAGACCATCACGTAGTACGGCGCACTGCGGTTCCACGTGGCCTTTGCGAATGCGGTCGTGTTGCCGTTCGCGGCAAACAAGATGTCGTAGGTGCCCGCCGGAACGTCCGCGATCGAGACGTCGAGCGCGAAGCCGCCACTGGCCTTGTCCATCCGCACGACCGGTAGGTCGCCGACGTACGCGTCGACAAAGTCGGTGCCGCCGGGCGCCGTCACCACGATCTTGATCTCGTCCTGGCCTGGGGTCGCCGGGTTGCCGATCAGGTACCAGCCCGAGAGGCCGGTCGCCGTGAACGCCGGATCGTTCGTGTCCGGCGCGCTCGGCTTGTGGGGATTCGGCGCCGGATCGGCACAACCAAACAGACACGCGAGCAGGAGCGTCCAGCGCTTCATGGCGTCGGAACCTAGCACACGTGTTAGTTTGCCCGGCGCGATGAAATTGCCTGTCCTGATCGGGCTCTTGGCGGCGTGCGGAGGGCCGAGCGCCGAGGCGCCGCTCACCCTCCAGCTCGGGATCACCCATGCTGCCGCCGAGCGCGAGCTTCATGCTCGTCAGTTCTGCCGGGTCCAGGGCGAGCCCGCTTCAAACCACGAGCTGTATCCGCGCTGCGATCGCACGGCCGCCGAGCTCGGCGAGGCCTGGGTCAACGCGACGTTCGAGGGCGACCGGCTGGTCGAGCTCCGCCGCTGGGAGCGTTATCCCGACGACGACCGCGCGATCGAGCGCTGGAACGAGATGCTCGTCGCCCGGTCCAAGCTCAGCACGCCGAGTGACGAGGCGCTCCGCCACCTGCGCGAACGCGGGCTGTTGCCGGCCGGCACGCGCAGCGTCAAGGCGTTCCGCGGCGCGGACGGCGTCGTGATCGGCGTCTACCTCCTGACGCCGTCACCGCCGGAGAACGCGAACGTGCTCGAGCAGGTGTCGTACGAAAAATGAAAAAGCCGGCTGACTAGCCGGCTTTAGCACCGCGGTCGTGCCAGCGTTCAGCGCGGGCCGGCGCACAAGGCGTCGTTCGTGCCGTCGCACGCGAGCAGGCGGGTCGCCGACATGTTCGTCGAGATCAGCCCCGTGGCCGTCGGTGCGGCGCCCACGAAGTAGCTGTAGCTGAAGTCGCCGGTGACCTGACCGACCGTCGGGTCGACGTTGATCTGGTTCGAGATCCAGTTGTCGTAGGTGAAGTCCGCGTCCATGCCCGCGTAGAACATCACGCCGTACGACGAGGTGGTGAGGTTCGAGTGGCTGACCGTGATCTTCGGGGCGGTGCCACCGAAGTGAAGATCGCAGTGCGTGGTGTCGGTGAGCGGCGGCTCGACGCCGACCATCGAGTACGTGAACGATAGCGTGCCGCCGTTCATCACGACGAGGTCGTGCGATGCGTGCGAGAACGTCGAGTCGGTGATCGTGGTGGTCGAGGCGTCCTCGAGCGACATCCAGCCGCCGGTCATCTCGGCGTACTTCATCGTGAGCTTGCCGGTGACGTCGAGCGCGGTGAAGTTGGTCTGACCGGTCGCCGGCTGCAGCTTGACGGTGTTGCCCTTCGCGCCCTCGACGTCGAACGTCCCGGCGACCGCGAGCGAGCCCGTCGCGCCGAACGTGATCACGGTCCCGGCGGCGGCCGTGACCGTCACGCCTGCATCGATCGTGAGCGCCGTGTCGATCGACTTGGCGCCGCTCCAGGTCTCGTCGGCCGTGATGTGGCCGGCGGTGCCGCCGCCCGTGCCGGAGCCCGTGCCAGAGCCCGTGCCGGAGCCCATCTGGTCGTCGCCGCCGCTGTTAGGGGGCATGCCATCGGAGCCGACCATGCACGCGACCAACGGAAGGGACAAGACCAGCGTAAGCGCCTTCATCATGTAACGTTTGTTAAGCAACGGATGTGCCGCTCGCGCGAGCGGCTCATCGTTGTAATCACAGGTGAACGATCGCCCCGAAGGGGCTCGAGATCGGGGGCCTTACCCCCACCCCGTGGGACGACTGTCCTCGATCCGGGGGATCGTCCGGGGGTGAACCGTGCACATGTACGGTCCCGGCACGATACTACTGATCCGATGGATCCCGAGATCGAAGCGAAGGCTCGCGCGATCGAGCTCGCGGCGCGCCGCCGCAAGCCGGTGGCGCGTGGCCTGTGGATCGCGGCGATCGTCGTGTCGCTCGCGTGCGTCGCCGGGCTCGCCATCGCATGGATCGAGGATCGCGACACCATCGCGATCCAGCAGCTCGACCATCATGCGCCGGTCGTGAGCTCCGGACTGTGGCTCGGCCTGCTCGTCGGGCTCGGCCTCGGGATCGCGATCGGCAGCGTGCTCGCGGTCCGCGCCAAGCGCTAGGTCCCCATACCGGCCGCGCGCCACTCGTCTTTGAGAATCCCGTACAACGTCACATCCAGCAGCCGTTTACCTTTTCGGATATGCCGGCGGCGCACGCCCTCCTCGATCATTCCCAGTTTGTCGAGCACGCCACAGCTGACGCGATTGCCCTCCAAAACCTGCGCATAGATCTTCGATAGTCCGAGATCGCGAAATCCGAGCTCGACGAGCGCGTGCGTGGCCTCGGTCGCGAATCCCTGTCCCCAGCTGTCCGCGCCGAGCCAGTAGCCGAGCTCGGCGCGGCGGTCGCGCGCGTAGCGGCGCAGGCTGACGCTGCCGATCAGCGAGTCGGGCCTCTCGCGCCGCGTGATCGCGAGGGTCACGCCTCGGCCTTGGCCCCACCACGCGAGCCGCCCGACGATCCAGCGTGTCGCGAGCGCGACCGGGTACGGCGAGGGTACGGCGATCAAGTAGCGCGCTACCCGCTTGTCACCGGCGCGCTCGGCGACCGCCCGCGCATCGTCGATCCGGAGCTCGCGTAGCGCGAGGCGCTCGGTGACGATCAGCGGCGGGCGCGTGCGGACGTCGATCACGACGCGCCGCCTTCGCGGCGCGGAGAGGCTCGCCGAAATATCGGCTCGCTCAGGGGCCCCCTTGTCTCCGTCGGCTCCGTCGGCTCCTTCATGATGGGAGTTATTGCGGGGGGCGCGAGCCGTTGAACTCCTGGTAGGTCAGGCAGCCAGCGACCGCGGCGCAATCGCTGTTGCCGTTGGTCGCAGGCGTGTAGTTGATCCGGCCGGTCAGGATATCGCCGTTCGCGGTCGCGAGGATCTCGCCGTTATACGTATACGTGCAGGTGCCCGACTGCTGGACGCGCGTGCCCTCGAGCGTGAGATCGAGCTGGTTGCCGTCGATCACGCCCGTGAACGCGGAGGCGCCGAACGCGACGTCGAGGACCGCGCCGACCCCACCGGTGACATCCGCCGTCACGCTCGCGCCGGACTGGGCGATCTTGACGTCGACCCCCGCGGTCATGTTGCCGACCGTCCAGTTCGCGAAGTTGCAGCCGTTATCGCGGTTCGTGACGCCGACCGTGTAGTCGCCGGCGATCGGAGCAGGGTCGTTCGAGCAACCCACCAAAACACCGAGGACGAGCAAGCTCTTCATGGTCCCAGGATAACGCCAAAATCCACGGAGTTGGCCTATGTTCCGAAACGTGCCACCCGGTGTGCGCCGTGCCTATCATTTGCTCGCCACGCTGGTGGCGCTGGTCATCCCCGTGCACGACGTCGAAACGCATCGCCTGGACAACGGGCTCACCTTGCATGTCGCCGCGGGGCACCCGTCGCCGGTCGCCGCGATCCAGGCGTGGGTCGGCGTCGGCTCCGCCGACGAGACCGCGACCCAGGCCGGCGTCGCGCATGTCATCGAGCACATGCTGTTCAAGGGCGGCGCGTCCGGTACGAGCGGGCAGGGCGTCGGGGCGCTGGCGCGCGCGATCGCGGGCTCGGGCGGGGAGATCAACGCGTGGACCTCGTTCGATCACACGGTGTTTCACGCGGTGCTCGGCAAGGATCGCATCACCGACGCGATCGAGGCGTTCGGCAGCGCGCTCGCGGCTCCCGGCGGCGTCGATCCACACGAGCTCGCGCGCGAAAAGGACGTCATCCTCGAGGAGATCCGGCAGGGCTCCGATGATCCTGCGCGCTCGGTCGCGCAGAGCTTGTTCGCGACCGCGTTCGTCGCGCACCCCTATCGCCGCCCGGTGATCGGCAACCCCGATAGTGTCCAGCGGCTCAACGAGCGGGACCTCGTCGAGTTCTTCCGGAGCTTCTACGTCGCCGATAACATGACGCTCGTGGTCGCCGGCGATGTCGACCCGCACGAGGTCCATCGCGCGGTCGCGCGGCGATTCGGCGCGCTTCCGTCGGGCAGGCCACATCGCCGGCTCGCCGCCGAGCCGGCCCAGACCGCGCCGCGCGCGGTCGCACAACTGCGCGACGTCAGCGAAGCGTACGTCGCGGTCGGCTTTCACGTGCCGCCGGCACGCCACCCCGATGTCGCCGCACTCGATGTCGCCGCGATCTTGCTCGGCGAGAGCGAGTCGGCTCGCCTGCCGCGCCGGCTACGCGACGACGAGGGCATCGTCACGACCGCGTACGCGCACGTCCACGCGCTCCGCGACCCCGGCCTGTTCGTGCTCTCCGCGACGGCGCGCGCCCGCGACGCCGACAAGACCGTCGGCGGCCTGGTCGAGCAGACCCTCGCGCTCGTCGACGAGCTCGATGCCGACGAGCTCGACAAGGCGCGGATCGCGGCGGAGGCCGGGTTCGTGCGCCAGCTCGAGACCGCGCAGGGCCGCGCGCGCACGCTCGGCTGGAATGCGACGGTCGCCGGAGATCCGCGCTACTCGCATGTCTACCTCGATCGGATCCGCGCGGTGCGCCGTCACGACGTCGCCTCGGCGGTGAGGCGCTACCTGCGCCCCGAGAACGCGACGGTCGCGGCGGTCCTGCCGAGGCATCGCGCACAGGCCCAGCGCCCCATCCGGTTCGCGCGCGGCGCCGAGAAGCGCGTGCGCAGCGCGCTCGCCGCGACCGTCGCGCCGGCCCCCGTCGTCGAGAAGCGCGTCACGCTCGCCAACGGGATGGTCGTGATCGTGCGCCGCGATCCGTCGGTGCCGGTCGTCGCGATGCGCGCGGTCTGGCGCGGCGGCCAGCGCGTCGAGACCGATCGCGAAGCCGGTGCCTCGACGCTCCTCGCCCGCATGATCACGCATGGCTGTGGCAAGCTCGACGCGAACGCGGTCGCCGACAAGATCGATCGCCTCGGCGGATCGCTCGGCGGCGTCGCAGGCCGCAACAGCTTTGGCGTCGCCGCGGAGTGGCTCGCGAGGTCGTGGCCGGCCGGCTTCGAGCTCACCGCCGATTGCCTGCTCGCGCCGAGCTTCCCCGCCGACGAGCTCGCACGCGAGCAGCACGCGTTGTTTTCGGATCAGGCCGCGCAGACCGACAACCCGACCCAGATCGCGTTTCGCGTGTTCAGCGAGGCGCTGTACGGAACGCACCCGTATCACCGCGATCCGCTCGGCACCGAGGCCTCGATCGGCGCGCTCGACCGCGGCAAGCTCGCGAGCTTCTTTCGCAGCCGCTATCCGATCTCGGCGCTCACCCTCGCGATCGTCGGCGATGTCGATGTCGAGGACACGCTCGCGCGCGTGACGAAGCGGTTCGGGAAAGCGCCGAAACAAGTCCCGACCGCCCCGGTCGTCGCGCCGGTCGAGCTCGCCGGTCGGCCGGCCGAGGAGCGCGAGGTCTATCGCTATCTCGATCGCGCGCAGGCCCACCTCGTGATCGGCTACCCGGGCGCGACGATCGACGCGAAGGACCGGTTCGCGCTCGAGGTGCTCGTCGCGGTGCTCGGCGGCCAGAGCGGCCGGCTGTTCGCGGAGCTCCGCGACAAGCGCGCGCTGGTCTACCGGGTCTCGGCGCACTCGGTCGAAGGCGTCGATCCCGGCTTCGTCGCCGTCTACCTGTCGTGCTCTCCCGAGAAGCTCGAGGCGGCCGTTGCCACCGTGCGCGACGAGCTCGCGAGGGTCGTACGCGATGGGGTCACGACCGCCGAGCTCGAACGTGCGAAGAGCTACCTGATCGGCAGCCACCAGATCGCGATGCAGCGGCGCTCCGCGATCGCGAACGCGATCGCGTATCACGAAGCATACGGTCTGGGCTGGACGTCGTGGGTGGGCTACGACGACGCGATCCGCGCCATCACGCTCGCGGATCTCGCGGAGGCCGCCCGCACCTATCTGGTCCCCGAGCGCGCGATCACCGCGACCGTGCGTCCACCCAAGGCCACGCCGGCGGCCGCGAAGAAGTCGCGCATCAAGAAGTGAAGTCGCGCACGAGTCCAGCCCGATCCAGCTACGACACCGGCCACGGCGATCTCGAAGCCAGCCTGGTGCTCGTGTTCCCGGTGTTACTCGCCTACGAGGTTGGCGTGCTGTTCACCGGTCGGGTCAACGGCGCCGACGTGGTCACGCGCGCGCTGTACGCAACGCTCGGCAGCCGCACGCTCTACCTCTTGCTCCACGCCGCGATCGCGGCGCTGTTCTTGATCTGGATTCGCGGGGCGAACCGCTGGGGCACGTTGCGGCTCGAGGTGGTCGCGCCGGTCGTGCTCGAGGCGCTGATCTATGCGCTCACGCTCGGCGCCGCGATCACGCTCGTGTTGTCCCACCTGCTCGGCATGTCGATCGGGGGGGCCGGCCCGAACGTCGGATCGACGGTGGTGTCCGCGCTCGGCGCCGGGGTCCACGAGGAGCTCGTGTTCCGGCTGGGGCTCCTCGCCGGCATGGTCGCGTTCCTGCGCGGAGGCAGGCACCCGATGGATCGCCGCGCTGCCGTGGCGCTCGCCTTCGTGTTGTCCGCGCCGCTGTTCGCGCTCGCCCACCACGCGGGAGCGAACGGCGAGCCGTTCACCTGGCACGCATTCGCGTTCCGGACGTTCGCGGGGCTCGCGTTCGGCGCGATCTTCTGGTTCCGCTCGCTCGCCCACGCGGTCTACGCGCACGCGCTCTACGATCTGGTCGTCGCTATTTGGTCCTGAACCCGAGCACGTAGTGCGCGAGCGCCCAGCGGTCGGCCTCGGGCAGCCTCGCATACGACACCATCTGCGTCCCGGCCAGGCCGTTCGTGATCGTCGCGAACACGTTGGCGACGGTGTCGCCGCCCTTGAACGGATCTTTCCGGAAGTTGCGCGGGGGAGGCTTCAACGCGAACGCGACCGGCCCGTTGCCCTCGCCGGTATAGCCGTGGCACGCCCAGCAGCCGGCGGCCGAGCCCTCGTAGATCGCCTTGCCGGTGGCGAGCAGCGCGGGGGTCTTCGCCGGGGGACCCGCGGCCGCGATCGCGCCGAGCGCGACGACGACGACGACCGCGATCCTCATCGCACCGCCGGCGGCTCGCTGTTCGAGCGCGTCTCGTACTTGAACGGCAACAGCACCGTGAACTCGGTGAACACGTCGGGCTGCGAGTCGACGGTGATCAGCCCGCCGTGCATCTCGATCAGGCCGCGCGCGATGTACAGGCCGAGCCCGGCCGAATCGGGCAACGCGGACGTGTGGTGGCGGACCGGCATCGGATGCAGGAATGGATCGAAGATCTTCTGGCGATCTTCCTCGCTGATCCCGATGCCGTTGTCGCGCACGCGCAGCCGCGCCCACCCCCCTGGGTAGCGCGCGCGGGGCGCTTCGTCGACGGTGATCGAGATCTCTCCGGATTCCGGCGTGTAGCGGATCGCGTTCGACACCAGATTCACCGTGATCTGGTGCAGCTTGTCGCGGTCCGCTTCGATCGAATCGACCGACTCGATCGTCGCCTCGAGCCGCTGGTCGCGGGCGTGCGCGAGCGGTAGCAACTCGGTGACGACGGCGCGGACCATGTCGCCGAGGTCGACCGGCTCCCGGCGCAGGACCATCCGGCCGGTATCGATGCGCGAGACGTTGAACATGTCGTCGACGAGTCGCTTCAAGCGGTGCGCGTTGCGCCGGATCGAGCCCATCGGGCGCTCGGCGAGTTGCGGCAGCTCGCCGAAGCGATTCTCGAAGAACAGATCGAGGTAGCCGACGATGCTGGTCAGCGGTGTGCGCAGCTCGTGCGCCGCGATCGAGATGAACTCGGTGCGGATCCGGCTCTGGCGCTCGAGCTCGACGTTCTTGGCGCGCAGCTGGGCCTCGGATTCGGCGAGCGCGCGCGTGCGCTGCTTGACGATCTGGTCGAGGTTCGCGCGCAGGGCACGGAACTCGGCACGCGCCGCCTCGACCTCCTTGGTGCGCTCCTCGAGCACGTTGCCGAGCCGGACCGCGGTGTCGAACAGCTCGGCCTGGGGCGCCGGTGCAGCGCTGCCGCGCTCGAGCCGCCCGATCAAGACCTCGACGGTGCGCTGCGCCGCCGCCAGCTCGTCCTCGAGCTCGCCGATGCGTTCATCCCTGCTGTCCACCACTACCCGCCTCCGATCGCGAGGGCCGTCAACGTGTGATTGACGAACAGCATGCCGGTCTGCTCGCCGAAGCTCTGGAACCCCGTCGTCGGGTAGTCGTCGTAGACCGCCGCGAGCTCCGCCGCGACCGCGCGGCCGCTCGCCTCCCAATCGCGGTGCACGCACGAGAACGCGAGCAGCGCATCGATCGAGCCGAGGCGGTCCTTCACCGCCGCGAGGTCGCGCCGGGTCAGGGCGATCAGGTCGCCGGGGCGCATGATCCGGAGCACGTGGCCGGGCTCGACGCCCGCGGCGAGCTGGATCCGGTCGCGTTCGACATGGAGGATCGAGCGTACGTAGGGCACGCCGTCGATCACCCGCGCGAGCGAGTACGCGGTCGGCTTGTGCTCGTCGAACCGCACCCCCAGCCGGCCGAGGAGCTCGCCGAGGCGGCGCGGTGCGGGGACACCGTCGAGCTCCTCGATCGTGCGCCCCCGCGCCGCGGTGACGACCGTCTTGACGTCGGTCGGCACGAGGTGACACGACGTGACCACCTCGAACGGGCGCGCGAGCTCGAGCACCACGGCGACGCCGGCGTCCGCCATCACCTCGCCGTTTGCCCAGATCGCGGTCGGGGCGAGTGGGACGGCTCCTCGTGCGTCGAGCTCGGTCGAGGCGCCGCCTCCAACCACGCGGATCTGCGGTGCCGCCGCGGCCGATCCGATGCAGAACGCTTCCTCGATCTGTTCCGAGCCGTCGACCAGCGTGAACGCGACGTGACGGGTCGCATCGAGCTGGTCGCAGCGCAAGCCGAGTGCATGCGCGGCGCGGTCCACGGCATTGCGGCTGCGGGCGAGCGTGTGCGTCCCGAGCTCGGTCGCGACGCCGACCCCGGCTCGCAGGCCTTCGCCGTACAGGCCGAGCGCGACGGTCGTCGGGCCGTCGAGCCCGGCCGTGCCGACGACGCCGACCGCGGTGCACCCGACGAAGGGCACGCGACCCAGGACGCGTTGCAACGCCTCGACGAACGCCCTGGGGTCCAGCCGCCAGTCCGCGAACACCACGACCAGCTCGAGATCCGGCGCGACAAGTTTTTCACCCAGCTGGGTTGCGACGAGCTCTACCTGGTCCCCCCGGGCCGACACGTTCCGCGCGATCACGAGTCCGACTATACCGTGCGGACGAAAAGTTGCCCCCACGCCGCCCATACCGCTTCCATAACCGGATGGAGAAGACGTGCAACACGTGCGGGCAGGTGTTCCGTCCGGCGTTCGTGTTCCAGATCGCCGTGACCGCGGACGGCGCCCGTAACCACTTTTGCTCGCTCGAGTGCCGCACCGCGGGCCTCGGCGAGGAGGGGTTTCGGGCGAAGCGCGCGCGCCGCATCGCGATCCTCAACCAGAAGGGCGGTACCGGCAAGACGACCACCGCGGTCAACCTCGCGGCGGGGCTCGCCGAACGCGACCACGAGGTGCTGCTGATCGATACCGACGCGCAGGGCAATGTCGGCGTCTCGCTCGGTGTCGCCGGCGAGCGCTCGCTGTACCACGTGCTGGTCGACGGTGCCGAGCCAGCCGAGGTCGCGGTGCCGGTCCGCGGCAAGCTCGACGTGATCACGAGCGACGCGACGCTCGCGGCCGCCGAGATCTGGCTCGCGCGCCAGAACACCGATGCGCGCTCGCGGATCCTGACCAAGCGCCTCAACCTGATGGCGATCTCGCGCCGCTACGACTACGTGATCATCGACTGCGGGCCCTCGCTCAACCTCCTCAACCAGAACGCGCTGTCCTATGCCGACGAAGTCATCATCCCGGTGACCTGCGACTACCTCGCGCTCGTCGGCGTCAAGCAGGTCCTGCGCACGATCAAGGACGTCGAGCGCCACCTCGGTCACGCGGTCCGGATCAGCGCGGTGCTACCGACGTTCTACGACGGCCGGACCCGGCTCGCGCGCGAGGTGCTCGAGACCCTGCAAGGCCACTTCAAGCACAAGTGCCTCGAGCCGATCCGGCTCAACACGCGGCTCGCCGAGGCGCCCAGCCACAAGAAGACGATCTTCGAATACGCGCCGGCGTCGCACGGCGCCGCCGACTACCACCGCGTCTGCGATTGGCTGCTCGCGAGCACCCAAACCTCGACGACGCAGGCCGATGCCAGTTCTCACCGCGAGCCCAACGCCCACCCGATCCTTCTCACTCACGAGGCCGTATGAAAGAAGACAAGCTCATGGCGCACGACCCGCTCAGCGACGCCGACTCCATCTTGACCGAGGAGTACTACGGCAAGCGCGTCGCGGCTGGGGCCGCTCCCGCCGGTGCCCCGAAACTGGCGAAGGCGCAGCAGCGCCCGACCCACTACAAGGTGATCTGCATCTCGATGTACACGCGCGATCTCGAGGAACTCGACGCGAAGGTCGCCGAGCTCAAGAAGCGCGGCTGGACCAAGGCGAACAAGTCGCAGCTGATCCGGCTGGCGCTCAGCCAGATCGACGTCTCGAAGCTACCGACGCCGCAGCAGTAGCACCGGCGCTACAAGCTCTTCGCGAGCGTGACCGAGACCAGGTGCATGAGATCGGTCCTCGTCACGTCGGTGCCGGTGTGGCCGCGCGTCGACATCGCCGCGGCGCCGGTGTTCGGAGCGCCGAAGTCGTACCCGCCGTAGTCGAGGTCGTACGCGAACACGAGGTTCATGCCCGGCCGCCACGCGTAGACCAGGCCGGCAGCGAGGTTGACGCCGGTCATGTTCGGCGTCGCGCCGTCCTCGAGGCCCGCGGTCTGCGTGATGCTCGAACCGAACAGGATCGTGTCGAGCGTGACCTGGAGCCCGAGCTTGGCCGTGAGCTTCGGCAGCGCGACCCCGAGCCCGAGCGTCGGGGCCTTGAGGTTCTCCTGCGGGATCTTCGCAGGGTTGGCGGTCGCGCTGCTGTAGTTGCTGACCGAGTAGTTGCGATAGCGAAAGCCGAGTCGCCCGAAAAGCGTCAGGCCGCTCGGCCGCGACGTCGGATAGCCGATCGCAGCCCGCAGCGTGAAGTCCGTGATCGAGAGCCCGGTGACGGTCTTCATGTACGTGACGCCGCCGCCGAGGGTCTTCGCGTAGTCGAGCCCGGCGTCGATGCCGATCAGGTACTTCGAGCCCAGGCCGGTGTAGTACGAGCCGCCGAGCGACAGCGCCGCCGCCGACGTCCCGATGTTGTACTGGTCGGGCACCTGGTCCGTGCCGGCGGCCTTCGTCGTGCCGGCGGTGCGCATGCCCTGCTGGATGAACGCGATGCCGAGGCCCACCTCGAGCGCGATCGTCCGGCCGTGGCTCACGCTCGCCCCCTCGAGCGCATCGGACAGGATCCAGCCCTCGTCCCCTTCGTCGGTCTCGACCTTGGTCCACTTGCCCTTGGTCTCGCTCGGGTAGAGCACGTCGCTCGGCCTCGCCGTGAACTCGACGTCGCTGCTCTCGTTGCGCTCGCCGAACACCTTGGTCTTGGCGCCGACGTGGACCTCCGGCCGCTTCGGCGTGTCGTCGACCGCGTCGTCGTCGTCGCCGCCATCTTTCGACGCCTTCGCGGCCGGCTTGGCGGGCTTCTTCGCCGGCTTCTTCGCGGCGGGCTTCGCGTCGTCGTCGTCGTCATCGTCGCCGTCGTCCTTGGACGCGGGCTTCTTCGCGGCGGGCTTCTTGGCCTTCGCGGCCGGCTTGGCATCGTCGTCGTCGTCGTCACCATCGTCCTTGGACGCAGGCTTCTTCGCGGCGGGCTTCTTGGCCTTCGCGGCCGGCTTGGCGTCGTCGTCGTCGTCGTCGTCGCCGTCCTTGCGAGCTGGCTTCTTCGCGGCCGGCTTGTCGTTGCTCGCGCTGTCGTCGTCTCCCCCGACCGCGTCGGCGCCGATCCGATCCTCCGGCGCCTCCTCGCTGCCGAACCCGCGATGGCTGCTACGACCGTCGACGAACGGGCGACGCCGCGTGTTGCGCGCGATCTCGTCCGGGTCGGCCATCTCGACCTTGCTGCGCGGAACCCACCCGGTGCGACCGGAGACGCGGACGTGCAGCCAGCGCCCCTCGGTGCCGATCAACGTCATCTGCTTGCCCTCCTTCACCTTGATGACGAGCTTGCCTTGCTCGCCGGGGTGATTGAGGACACGTGTTTCTTGGTTGGTCTTGACCTTCTCGGCAAAGGCCGAACCGGTGGTTGCCCACAACAATACCAAAGCAATGCCGAGCGCCCGCATCGCCTCTATTATTGATCACCAAGCGTGCCGAGTCCAATGGCGCGAAATCACGTAGTTTTGCGAGGATCTTGTGGGGTCTGCACCCTCACCGGGGAAATCGGCGTGCCCTGCGCCGTAACAGGTTCGCTTAAGCTGAGGAAAATCGCATGGCCAGCACACAACGAGGCTCCGACACGCACAGGGCATCGACCGGCGGGCACTTCGAGCTCGCGATCGACGGCCATCCGACGACGGCATATCTGAAGACCGTCGACGGCGGTTATGTCCGCGCCGGGTTGATGGACGAGGCGATCGGGCCCGATAACCATCGCATCAAGCACACCTCGGTCGTGTCGATCGAGCCATTCTCGATCGAGTTCGGCCTGGCGGGCGCGAGCGACGTGCTGAGCTGGATCCAGCAGTCGTGGCGCAAGGAGTGGTCGCGGCGCAACGGCGAGGTCCGCCACGCGAACTTCGATCTCTATCAAACGTTCTCGCACCAGTTCTTCGACGCGCTGATCACGGAGACCACGTTCCCCACGCTCGACGGTGCGTCGAAAGACGCCGCGTACCTCAAGGTGAAGATCCAACCCGAGCGGGTCGTCACCTCCAAGTCCGCCGGGGATCAGATCGCGGGCAACCTGGGGGCCAAGCACAAGATGTGGATGTGCTCCGGGTTCCGGCTGAACATCGATGATCTCCAGGGCATCGAGTACACCAACAAGATCGAGTCGTTCACGATCAAACAGGGCGTCAAGCAGCTCTACACGGGGGCCGAGCGGCTACCGCAGATCGAGCCGACGAAGATCGAGTTCCCCGCGATCACGGGGACGATCGCGCTCGGCTATGCCGACTCGATCCTCAAGTGGTACGACGACGCCGTCGTCACCGGCCGCGCCGACCCATCGGTGCAGAAGTCCGGCTCGATCGAGTTCCTGTCGCCGGATCGGGGGTCGGTGCTGTTCCGGCTCAACCTCTACGAGGTCGGCATCGGCCACGCACAGATCCCGCAGAGCACCGCGAACTCGGATCAGATCAAGCGCGTCAAGTTCGAGCTCTACGTGGGGCGGATGGATCTCGATACCGTGACGATGGGGTTCGAATAGCCTAGCCGCGCGCCCTGCTACTTCTTCTTCTTGGGCGCGGGCTTGGCAGGCTTCTTGGGCGCGGGCTTGGCGGGCTTCTTGGCGGGCTTGGCGGGCTTGGCCGCGGGCTTCTTGGCGGGCTTCTTCGCGGCGGCTTTGGCCGCAGGCTTCGCGGCCGGCTTACCGGGCTTGGCGGGCTTGGCGGGCTTCTCGGCCTTGGCGGCGGGCTTACCGGCCTTGGTGGCGGGCTTCTCGGCGGCAGGCTTCGCGGCGGCTGGCTTCGCGGCCCCCTTGGCACCCTTGTCGGCGGTGGCGGCGGTAGCGGCGACCGCCTTGACCGGCACGGCGACCGGCTTGGCGCCCGCCTTGGCCGACTTCGCGGTGGCCTTGATGGTCTTGGCCTGGGCCTTGAGCTTCGTGTTGTGCTCTTCGGCGGTCTTCGCCGAGTCGTCCATGCGGGCCTGCGCAGCGCCGCGGGCGCGGTCGACCGCGGCCTCGACCTCGGCCTTGCTGCGCGCCGGAATCGGCGTGGCGGGGGTCTCGACCTTCTTGGCGCGCTTCTTCTTCTTCGCCTCGCGGGGCGCCGGGATCTCGGCGATGTCGGGCATCCGCGCGGCGAGGTCGCCGCGGTTGTGGACGAGGATGCGAGAGCCGCCGTCGCGGAAGATCACCTCGACCTTGTTGTCCGGGAGCTGCTCGATCACGAAGCCGATGTCGAACGCCGGGTGGTGCACCACGTCGCCGTCCTCGTAGGTGTCGCGGATCGAGAACGGGCGGGTGTTCGTGAGATCGGCGTCGGTGGCTCGCGCCATCGCGTCCTCCCAGGTCAGCCGTTTCGACGACACCTTCTTGCCGCTACCGTCACTATCACCCTCGGTGCCGTCGCCGCGCGGTTTGCGGTAGGCGTGAACCTCGCCGCACACGACGCACTGCACGCGACGCACCTCGTCCTCGTACATGCTGATAATCGTGTGAGTCGTGTCCGCCTTGCAGCGTGGAGACGGGCAGTAAGCCTCGGTCTCGCCCCCGATCTCATCAGCTTCTTCTTCGAAGATGGAGTCCATCTCTGCCAGCCCTCTTCTTGGACGAGTAACGGGTCTAACTACATGTAAAAGCTATCCAACCGTTTACTCCGGATGGATGTCTTATACGTCAGCCATCTAACATAAAGCGGGCACTCCGACAACCTTCGGTAGTCACAAGTGTTCTGGGAAGTGGCAGGATTCGCTGCACGTGCGTCGCCTGTTGCTCGTGAACGCCTTGATCTTCGCGGTGTTGGCTGCGGTCGCGGTGTTCGCGTACTTTGGTTGGTCGAACAGCTCGGCGGTGGCGCTCCAGGACGAGCAAAAGAAGCTCCTGGACGCGCTGGCGCTCGAGAAGATCTCGAACATCGAGTCCAACGTCGACGAGGGCGACAACCGCCTGTTGAAGGTGATCCGGCTCGACCAGCTCGACAAGCTCGACGAGCAGGTCAAGTCGAGCAGCGCGGCGGTGTTGAGCGTGTTCGTGCTCGATGCCGAGCTCAAGCCCGTGCTGAACGGATCGGTCTCGACCGGTCGCACGCCGGCCGAGGCGGTCGCGATGCGCGATTGGTACGTCTCGCACGAGATCGGCGGCCTCCAGTTTCGGAACCTGCCGCTCGAGCAGCGGGCGCACCACTACGGGCGCGGTCCGTTCGGCGAGCCCTATCTGCTGTCGTACGAGAAGAAGCAGCTCGACGGCACGACGTTCTACGTCGTGGTCGAGAACGACCTCAACCACCTCATCAACTTCGTGATCCCGCAGTTCTTCATGGGCTCGAAGTTCCTCTACCAGGTCGTCGACGAGAACCAGCTCGTCGTTCAGGGCTGGATGTTCAAGTACGATCCCGATGTCCTCGCGGTCGAGATCCCGTTCAGCGACATGCTCGACGGCTGGAACCTGCGCATCGCCGAGCCCGACGAGACCGCCGCGAACCAGGTCCGGCGCAAGCGGATCATCGATTCGCTGTTACTCGGTGGTGCGGTCGCGATCATCCTGCTCGGGCTCGGCCTGCTCGCGATCGCGATCCGCCGCGAGCGCCGCTCGAACGAGCTCAAGAGCGACTTCATCTCGAACGTGTCGCACGAGCTCAAGACCCCGCTCGCGATCATCTCGATGTTCGGCGAGATGCTCGCGAACGGCAAGACCAAGTCGGCGGAGCAGTCGACCGAGTATGCCGAGATCATCTGGCGCGAATCGGTGCGGCTCGGCCGCCTGATCGACAACGTCCTCGACTTCGCGAAGATCGAGCGCGGGATGGGCGTCTACGAGTTCGCCGAGTCCGATGTCGTCGAGGTCGTCGAGCGCGCGATCGATCTCGCGAATCGCCGGCTCCAGGCCGCGAACATGACGCTCGAGGCGCACATCGCCGAGGACGTGCCGGTCATCCAGCTCGACGCGAACGCGTTCACGCTCGCCGTGTTGAACCTGGTCGACAACGCGATCAAGTACGCCGCCGAGGGCACGCGCATCGAGCTGTCGTTGCGGCGCGAGGGGGAGCGCGTCGTGCTCGCGATCCGCGACTTCGGCCCGGGCATCGCGGTCGACGAACAGGCCCGGATCTTCGAGCGGTTCTACCGCGCGAAGGAGATGCGGTTGCGCCCGATCCGCGGCTCGGGCATCGGGCTCGCGCTGGTCCAGCACATCGCCCGCGCCCACGGCGGTGACATCACGGTCGAGAGCTCGCCGGGAAACGGCGCCACCTTCCAGCTGTGGCTGCCGATCTGATAGAACTAAGGACGAGGGATGAGCGAAGAGCCGGCGAAGAAGCGCATCCTCGTGATCGAGGACGAGCCCGATATCGTGCGTGGCATCCGCGACGCCCTCACGTTCGAGGGCTTCGAGGTCGAGGCCCGCGGCACCGGGGCCGAGGGCCTCGCCGCCGCGATGGACTGGGCGCCCGACTGCGTGCTGCTCGACCTGATGCTGCCCGATGACAACGGCTACCGGGTATGCGAGACCCTGCGCCAGCGCGACGAGACCGTGCCGATCATCATCCTGACCGCGAAGGCGCAGGAGAGCGACAAGATCCGCGGGCTCGACGCCGGGGCCGATGACTACGTCACCAAGCCGTTCTCGGTCGCCGAGCTGATCGCGCGGATCAACGCGATCTTCCGCCGCCAGGCGCGGATGAGCTCGCATTCGGACGAGACCTTCAACATCGGGAGCTGGCAGATCAACGCGCGCAAGCACGTGATGACCAAGGGCCGGACCTCGAAGCGCCTGACGTTCTACGAGCTCGAGGTGTTGAAGCTCCTGCGCGAGCGCTCCGACGAGACCGTGTCGCGCGACGAGCTGCTCGAGAAGGTCTGGGGCATGCAGGCCTCGCCGACCTCGCGGACCGTCGACAACTTCATCGTCAAGTTGCGGCGCAAGCTCGAGGAAGACCAGAAGAACCCGCGCCACATCCTCACGGTCTACGGGCTCGGCTACAAGCTCGTACCCTGAGCCGCATGCTCGAGTGGATCGGCCAATACCAGGTCGTCGGCCTGCTCGCGATCGGCGGAGAGGGCCGCGAGGTGTGGCTCGCGAAGAGCCCGTCCGGAGGCCCGGTCGCGATCAAGCAGCGGCCGCGCACCGCCGCGCGGTCGCTGTCGCTCGCGCGCCACCCCAACCTCGTCGAGGTCATCGAGCTCGTCCCGGTCGGCGACGAGCTCTACACGGTCATGGAGTACCTCGACGGCGAGAACCTCGCGGGCCTGATCCGGAGGTTGATCAAGCGGCGCGAGCGGATCTCGTTCGGCCTCGCGGCGCACATGATCGCGGAGATCTGCGACGGCCTGCACGCGGCGCACCTCGCCGGCGAGCTTCACCGTGCGGTGTCGCCCCAGGCGGTGTTCATCACCTACGGCGGCGAGCTCAAGTTGCTCGACCTGGGCGTCGCGATCGCGGATCCACTCTATCGCTCGCCCGAACAGGACGGCGACCGGCCGCTCGGCCGGCAGTCCGACGTGTATTCGGCGGGGCTCGTGCTCTACGAGCTGACCACGCTGCGCCGGGTGTTCGGGACGCCGCGCGAGCTCGACATGACGATCCCGCCGCCGAGCTCGCAGACCGAGAGCTATCCGCCGCAGCTCGACGCGATCTGCGCGCAAGCGCTCGCGCGCGATCCGGAGGAGCGGTTCAGCAACGCGGCCGCGATGCGCGACGCGTTGCTCGTCACCGCGGGCACGCTCGACTCGTCGGGTGATCCCTCGCAGGCGATCGCGTCGAAGCTGATGCGGTTGTTCGGCGATCGGATCGCCGCGAAGCGCCAGCTGCTCGACCGCGTGCGCGCTGGCCAGCCGCTCGGCGATCTGGTCGCGACCGAGGTCGACGAGGAGATCGAGGTGCCCGGGCTCCAGATCGACCGCGACGACCGCGACGACCGCGACGACCGCGACGACCGCGACGACCGCGACGCTGGGGCAACGATCGAGGACGCCGAGCTCCGCGGCCCCGAGCTCGCTCAGATCGCGCGGGTCTCCGTCACCGACGAGCCCGTCACCGGCCAGCGGCGCTCGCGGCAACGGTCGCAGCCGGCGCCCACCGCCGACGCGAACCCCACGTCGCCGGACTCCGCGGCCGTGACGGCGCACGGCTTTCGCTGGGGCGTGCTCGTGCTGTTCGTGCTCGCGCTCGCACTCGGTGGTGCGGCCGGCGCGTACCTGCGGCTGTACGCCTAGGGCATGTCCCTGCGTGGCCGCGGCCGTGGCCGTGATCGTGATCGTGATCGGCCCCGTGATCGTGGCCGTGCACGAGAACGGCAACGCTACCGTGATCGTGATCGTGCCCCGTTGACGATCAGGGGTCATCTTGGTCGGCATGGCCTCGCCCCTCCCTCCCAACTGACGATGCCACCTATGTGCCCGGTCAGAAGTGCCACCTATGTGCCCGGTCAGAAGTGCCACCTATGTTCTCGCTTGCACCGTTGCGTGACTCTCGTCCATGGGGCAGATCACGATCACGGTAGCGTTCCCGTTCCCGTGCACGGCCACGATCACGGGGGGCGATCACGTCGACGATCACGATCACGTCGACGGTGCCTGGATCCGCAACCGGAGCAGCGAGCAGCCGATGGCGACGACCGCGGCGTAGTTCCGCAGCGTCTTCTCGTAGCGAGTCGCGAAGCGTAGCAAGTTGAACGTGCACTCGACCTCGGCGCGCGCCTTGTACAGTCGAACGCGAGCGGGAGGCCGAGGGCATCGACGACGAGGTGGACCTTGGCCGTAACCAACCGACCTGATTCAGGGACAGGCCCCTAGTCGTCGAGGTGGCCGGTGAGCTTGAGCTTGTTCTTCGCGGACTTCGCGAGCTTGCTGCGCGGGCGCTCGTCGATGATGCCCTGGAGCAGCTCGGCGCCGAGCTCCTCGTTCGAGCCATCGCCGGATTCGATCAGCCGGAACCCGAGGCCGTAGAGGATCTCGTCGGTGATGTCGTTCGACTTCGCGAGCTGCTTGGCGACCGGGTAGCCCTTCGCCGCGAGCACCGCGAACTGCGCGAACACCGGATCGTCGGCGTGGGTCGAGCGCACGATGCCTTCGCCGGCCGCCTCGAGCGAGAGCATCGCGAGGAAGAACCGTTGATCGTCGTCGATCGCGGCGTCGAGATCGGCGCGCGACCGCAGCAGCGGCTTCAACGAGCCGAACGCCTCGACCGGCTTGCCGGCCTTGCGCAGCCGCTTCGCGCGTTCGAACAGCATCTCGACGTGCCTGTGCGGCGCCACATCCGCGATCAACTCGCCGATCACGCGCTCCACGAGGATCGCGTCGGCGCCGGCCTTGCCCTTGGTGCTCTTCTCGCTGAGCTCGCGGAGCCGCTCGACGAGCTGCTCGACCGCGGCGTTCGAGACGTTGCCGCGGTGGCCGCGGATCACGCCGGCATAGCGCCGCGCGATCTGTTCGTCGTCGGTGTCGACCAGGGCCTTGACCAGCGGCATCACCGCCTCGGGCGCCTTCGCCAGGCCGCGTGCGGCGGCGTCGCGTGCGGTCGGGTCGTCGCCGCCGAGCGCCTCGACGAGCATCTTGACCGCGGCGGCACCTCCGCCGGCCGGCATCCGCTCCATCGCGAGCTTCTGCGCCGCCGGGTTCTTCGATTTCGCGAGCCCGGCGAAGGTCTTCGCGAGCGCGTCGGGGATGCGCGCACCGCGCAGCGTGTCGACGGCCGACTGCGCGACCGCGAAGTCGTCGCCATCGGCGTACTCGATCAGCGTCTCGATCACCTTCTCGGTCCCCTTGGCCTCGCTGGTCGCGACGATCCGGCGCAGGCCGGCGATCGCCGCGAGCCGGATCGGGCGTGGCTCGTCGGCATCGGCATACTTGAGCAGCAGCGACTGCGTCGACGGCCGCGCGAGATAGCCGATCAGGCGCAACAGTGCACCGAGCTGCGCGACGCCGCCGGCGACCTCGGGATCGCGTAGCGGATCGGGCGGCGCGAGCACGCCGTGGCCGTTCGTGCCGTTCGCGGCCTTCGCCGCCTTGCGCTTCGCCGCCTTGTTCGCCGCGTGCTGGTTCTCCTTGATGATCTTGTCCGCGGCCTTCTCGGCCGCCGCCCACGCCTTGTGGAGGTCCTTCGCGGCGTCGCCGGCGCGGCCGATCGCGCTCTTCTCGACCTGGTTCGCGAGCTTGTCGTTGTCCTTGTCGAGCTCGGCGCGCACGAGCTGCAGGGCCTGCTCGCCGAACTCGGGGTCCGAGAGCTGGTCGAGCACGGCCTCGATCGCCGGCTGCGTGCCGCGGCGGAGCAGCAGCTGCGCCATCACGCGGCGAGCGCCGACCGAGCCGGCGCGGACCTCCTTGCGCAGCGTCGACTCGGCCTCGGCACCTTGCTGCGCGAGCATCGTCGCGGCGCGCTCGGCGAGCGTGTCGTCGTCGCCGCGAAGCAGGGGCACCAGGTTCGCCGCGATCCCGCTGGCGCCGAGATCCGCGAGGCCCTCGAGCGCGATCCGCCGCACGATCACATCGGCATCGCCGAGCCGCGAGGTCAACGCGGACATCACGGACTTGTCGCCCTTGCCCACGGCGGCCAGCACCGTGGTCGCCGCGGCGCGGAGCTCGACCTTGTCCGAGTCGAGCAGCTCGATGATCGCTCCTCCGAGGTTCTTACCCATCACCGGGCAAGACACCACAGAGCCTCAGGCGTTGTAAAGCCCGACGAGCCAGACCGCCACGCCGAGGACGATCGTCGCGCCGGCAGGAGTGCTCCACCGCCGGAACACCACGACCGCCGCGCCCAGCAAGCCCAGCAGGATGCCGAGTCCGGCGAGCGCGGCCATCGCGATCGACGGGCGTGGATCTACGGCTAACCGCCCGGCAAACCACGGTTCTGGTGTGGCGCCCGCCTCGAGCTTGGCGATCTGGGCGTCGGCGTCGGCGAGGTCGGTGGCGTGGGGCTGCCACAGCGAACGGGTCGCGCGCGCGGCGCTCCGGATCGCGCGCCAGGCGAGCAGGGCGTCGGGGGTCGCGGTCAGCGCGCGGAGCTTCGCGTACGCCGTGTCGACGTGCGGCGCGAACGGCACGTACCAGCGCGCCGCGGCCTCGTAGGACCGGATCGCCTCGGCCGGCTTGCCGCGCCGCATCCAATCGTCGCCGTCCGCGAGCGCACCGCGGCCGGCGAGCACCGCGCGCAGGCCGATCACGCCGCAGATCAGGAGGATCAACGCGAGCGCGAGCGCGGCGACCGCGACGCCGCGCTTCACGCGAAGTCCCGCCGCTGGAACAACAGGCACGCGATCGCGAGCAAGCCGACGATCCAGCCCAGCGCGTGCAGCGAGGCCAGGCCGACGTATCCCCAGGTGATGAAGTCGCCGTGCACCGAGACCGTCGCGCCCTCGACGATCCGGCCCGATGGCGAGAACAGGTGGATGTCGGGCACGACCTCGAGCGCGACCCGTGCGGTCGTCTTGATCCACGGCGAGCCGTGCTCGATCGCGGCCTCGATATCGGGCGTGACCCGGCCGAGCCCCCACATCGCGAGCGCGAAGATGCCGGACAAGAACGGCGTCGAGAACGACGAGAAGAAGATCGCGATCGAGGCGACGGTCAGGACCTCGAACCACGCGAGCACCACCGCCTTGACGACCGCGCTCGACACGCCGACGTGCTGCCAGGTCAACATGCCCGCCATCGCGACGGCGAACAGGCCGACCAGGATCGTCAGCACGATCGCCATGCCCAGGTACTTGCCGACGACGAACTCCCAGCGCTCGATCGGCTTGCTGACGATCGCGTGGATCGTGCGGCGCTGGACCTCGGTGTAGAGCAGGAACACGCCGAGGAAGATCGCGGTCAGCGAGCCGAACAGCGAGATGCCGGCGAGCCCGATGTCGCGCGCGACGCGCTGCTCCTCGTGGATCGACATCTGGCCGAGCACGATCGCGAGCAGGTTCGCGCCGACGACCAGCACGACGATGCCGTAGAGCACGCGGATCCGCGCGGCCTCGCGGAACGTGTTGAGCGCGATCGCCCAGATCCGGCCGAGCACTACACGCGCCCTTCCGTCGCGGCGCCGTCCGCGTCGGCACCGGCGATCTGGCGCATGAACAGATCCTCGAGCGTCTCGTGGCGCGGTTCGACCGCGAGCACCTTGGCGCCGGCGGCGTGCGCGCGTTCGAGCCACCCGTCGATGTCGGCGTCCGCACCGAGCGTGACCGCGAGCTCGTCGGCGACGCGGCGCACGCGCGAGGCGCCGTCGGTGAGCGCGTCGATCTCCGCGGCGGCCGCGATCCGGACCTTGACCTCGAAGCCGAGCACGGTGCGCTTGACCAGCTCCGCCGGCGTGCCGATCGACTGCAACGAGCCGCGCGCGACGATCGCGACCTGATCCGCGATCGCCTCGATGTCGGTCAGGATGTGCGACGAGAACAACACGGTCTTGCCCTGGTCGCGGAGCTCGAGGATGAGGTCGCGGACCTCCTTGCGGCCGATCGGATCGAGACCGCTGGTCGGCTCGTCGAGCACGACGACCTCCGGGTCGTTCATCAGCGCCTGCGCGAGGCCCGCGCGCTGGAGCATGCCCTTGGAGAACTTCTTGAGGCTCTGCGTGCGCGCGCGGCCGAGCCCGACGCGCTCGATCAAGACCTCCGCGCGCTGCTTGCGGGTCGCCGCGGACTGACCGAACAGCCGGCCCGCGAGATCGAGCAGCTCGCCGATCGTCAGGTAGTCGTAGAAGTACGGGGACTCGGGCAGAAACCCGACCCGGGCGCGCGCCGCGCGGCTCGGGATGGTGTGACCGAGGATCGTGGCGGTGCCGCCGGTGGGGCGGATCAGGCCCATCAGCGTGCGGATCGTCGTGGTCTTGCCGGCGCCGTTCGGCCCGACGAACCCGAAGATGTGGCCGCGCTGGACGGCGAACGAGATCCCGCGCAGCGCCTCCACTTTCTTGCGGCGAAACGGTGTGCGGTAGGTCTTCCGCAGCTCGCGAACGTCGATGACCGTGTCGGGGGTTGGCGCGCTCACGCTCGCGCCGACATTACCTCATCGTATAAACAAACGTCACGATGCCGCAGACCGGGATGGCGTGGCCGCCGAGCGTGTACGGCTTGTAGCGCCAGGTCGCGATCCCGGCCTCGAGCACGGCATCGTACTCCGCGTAGCCGGACGACTTGAGGCGGCGGGCCGACGAGACCTCGCCGGAGGCGTCGAGGCAGACCTGGAAGGCCGCGGTCAGCGTGTCGCGGTGGCGCCACTGCAGGTCGCTGCGCACCGACCCCGGCGCCTGGATCTGGGGGTCGCCGGACACGCGCAGGCCCATCAGCACCCTCGGCGGGATCATCTGCTTCTCGATCGGCTTGGGCTCGGGCTCGACGATCGGGGGCCCGCAATCCGCGAGGCACGGTCCCGAGTTGGAGCCCGAGCCTGAGCCCGAGCCCGCGCCCGAGCCCGCGCCCGAGCCCGAGCCGTTGCCGGTGCCGTCGGTCGGGTCGGTCGGGTCGGTGACCTCGGTGGCGGCCGGCTTCACGGGAGTCTCCGGCGGGGTGACGAGGTCGTGCGTGACGTGCTTCTTGTGCACGAACGGGGTCGCCTGCTTGGGGGCGGGGCTGCCCTCGGAGGCGGGGGGTGGCGACGGCACGTAGCCGATCCGGACCTCGCGCCGTCCGGCGTCGAGCTTGTCGAGGTGCCAGGCGCCCAGGAACAGGAGCGCGACGATCAGACCGGTGTGAAAGGCGATGGAGGGGATGACGAGCCAGCGGCGCATCAGCGTGCCGACGCACGGGTCGCCAGGACGGTCCCTTGCACTCGATCACCACCGCGCGGCCGTGGTCACACCCGATGTCGCAGGCTAGTATCGGCGGACGACGTGACCGGCGCGCTCGTAGTGTTTACGCTGACCTACCTGGTCATCGCGAGCCGTCAGCTCGAGTTCGTCAAGCTCGACCGTCCGGCCGCGGCGATCGTCGGCGGCGTCGCGATGGTGCTGTTCGGTGGATTGTCGCTCGAGGGCGCGCTGTCCGCGATCGATCTCCACGTCGTGGTGTTGCTGCTCGGCGTGCTGGTGATCGCGGCGTACCTCCAGGAGGCGCAGTTCTTCCGGCTCGCCGCGTACGTCGTGGTGACGCGCGCCCGCTCTGCGCGCGCGCTGCTGTTCGGGTTGATCTTCATGGCCGGCGCGCTGTCGGCGCTGCTGCTCAACGATACCGTGTGCGTCGTGCTGACGCCGATCGTCGTCGGCGTCGTCGTCGAGGCGGGCTTGCCGCCGCTCCCGTACCTGCTCGCGCTGTCCTCGGCCGCGAACGTCGGCGGAGTGATCAGCTTTTCGGGCAACCCGCAGAACATGATCGTCGGCGCGGCCGCGCACGGCACGATCGGGTTCGCCCAGTACCTCGCGTTGACGTTGCCGGTCGGCGTCGTCTGCCTGGCGGCGAACGCGGGCCTACTGGCCATGATGTTCCGCAACCAGCTCCCGGCAGGTCCGCTCGCCGACCGCGCGCCGCCCAAGCCCGCGATCGACAAGCCGCTCGCGTGGAAGGCGGTGCTCGCGGTCGCGCTGTTCGCGGGGCTCGCGCTGGCCGGCGTCAAGCTCGCCGGCGCGGCGATCTGCGCGGCCGCGATCCTGATGGTGGCGTCGCGACGGGGCGCGCGGGGCGCGTTCGCGGTCGTCGACTGGACCTTGCTGCTGCTGTTCGGCGGGCTGTTCGTCGTCGTCGCGGGGGTCCAGCACGCCGGCCTGATCGATCGGCTGTTCCACGCGATCCAGCCCGTGATCGCGCGCGGCGATGCGTTCGGCGATCTCGCGTTCATCGGGCTCGTGGTGATCGGCGCGCAGGTCGTCTCGAACGTGCCGCTCGTGCTCGTCGCGGTCGCGTGGGTCCCTCACATGCCCGATCCGACCTGGGGCTTCATCATGCTCGCGGTCGCGTCGACGCTCGCCGGCAACCTGACCCTGTTCGGTAGCGTCGCGAACATCATCGTGATGGAGGGCGCCGGGCCGCGCGGCGAGATCGGGTTCCGCAAGTTCCTGCGCTATGGCGCCGTGATCGCGGGGGTCGATCTCGTGCTCGCGTTCGCGATCCTCGGCGCCGAGCGCGCGCTCGGCGTGTTCCGCCTGCTCGGGCTGTGATCGCCATCGCGAGCGCTGAATAAGCCGCTTCGGCCTCGGCTGGCCTCACGGAATGGTGCGCTGCAATACCAAGCGACGCCGGGTAACCAACGCGTGTCCTGTCGGGCGGTGGTCTTGCGTGAACTCACGTATGGACCCGCTTTTACGTTCCAACCGACCGCTGTCCTCGGCAATCCGCGGAATGCACGCCTTCAGCTATGCCTTCATCTATACCTTCATCTGTGCCGCGGTGCTGGCGGCGTGCGGCCAGGTCAAGTCGAACGTGATCGTCGACGGCGCGGCCGCTGGGGATGGGGATGGCGCCTGCGTCCCGGAGTCCGATGCCGCGTTCTGCCTGCGCACCGGCAAGACGTGCGAGAGCCAGACCGCGCCCGACAACTGTGGGCTGTCACGCACCACCGACTGCGGGACGTGCGCCGGTGGCGACGGCTGCGTCGTCGGCGTGTGTCAGGCCCCGGTGTGCACGTCGTTCAGCTACACGAGCACGCCGCTGGCCGCATTCGACCATCCCAGCCTCGAGGAGGTCATGGCGGCGGCGACCCCCGACGGGCAGACCCTCATGTACCTGCACTCGCCGACCGGATGTGGCAGCTTCGTCGCGATGATCGCCGACGAGACGGCGCCCGGCAGCGGCATCTATACGTCGTACGATGCGACCGCGACGCTGGCCGCGCTCGGCCTGGACATCGTCGCCGAGAGCTTCGCGTTCGCGTCCGACGGCCGGACCTTGATCGCGCGCACCAGCGACGCCAAGACATTGGTGTCGGTCACCCGCTCGGGACCTGGACACACTGACTTCGGCACGCTGTCGACGGCCGACTTCGCGGCGATCAACGCGACGATCGCCGGCAACGCCGGCACCCTCCGCGCGCCCGTGCTGTCCGCCGACGGCCTGGAGCTCCTCTATACGATCAACAACGTGGGGGTCGGCACCGACGGGACCTACAGCGCGGTGCGCGACTCGACCGCGCACCCGTTCCCGGCCGGGAGGTTGCTGCCGTCGCCAGTGGCGGACGACGAGTTCGCGGTGGGTATCTCGTCGGACCGGCTCACCCTGTTCATGTTCAATGCGTTCACGAGCGCGGTCCTCACGCGGACGAGCACCAACGGTCTATGGGTCAACCCGAACGCGCCCGCCGCGGCGCCGGCGATCGGCGGCTGGGAGCACAAGCCGCTCGCCGACTGCGCCCACCTGGTCGGGATGTCGAGCCAGGGTGGCTGCCAGAACGAGGACATCTTCGTGTTCACGCGCCAATGACCCCGCAGTGCCCGGATGGCCGGCTGGTACCTAGAACCGGCCGAGCACGGCGACCCCGCCACCGTTCGGTGCGGCGTAGGGAACGAGGTCGAGCCGATGTGGATGGGCGCGCGCCCACAGCAAGTACACCGTGCTCGCGACCGACACCGCCGCGAGCGAGCCGCCGACCCACGCGCCGAGATGGCTGGTGCTCGGCGTGGTCGTCCCGGTCGCCCCAATCGCGCGCGGATGCGCGCCTCGCAGCTCTGTGGCGACGTGCGCTGCGACCGTGCGCACCGGCGGAACGGGTCGCTGGCGAAGACCGCGCGCGACGACCTGCTCGACGGTGCGCGGCGCAGCCACGCGAGCGGTCGCTCCGTTGGAGCAGTCGCAGTTGCCGGTCGAGGAGGCGCACCCGACCGCGAAGCCGTAGTCGGCCGTGCAGAACGCGGTACCACCGTTGCTGCAGTCGTTGCCGCCGTAGGCGCACACGCACCCGCAATCCCCGGAGCCCCCGGAGCCCGCCGACGTGGTCTCGTCGACGATGACATATGCGAGGCCGACGCCGGCTGCCACGATGAGGAGCACCTCTGCCGGGGACAGCCCGGCCGGATGCGCCGCGACCTGCGCGACGTGGGCCTCGTGCGTGAACGGACTCGTGTCGTTCGTCTCGAAGTTGTATGGCGAGGTATTGCCGTGGCTGTTGATCTCCGGATGCTCGCGGCACGCGACCGACACGGTGAACGGCCCTGGCTCTTTGAAGTTGACGACGCCGCCGGGCAAGAGCGTGGCGCGGCTCCCGCCGCTCGGCGTGCCCGTCCCCTCGAGCGCGAACTCTGGCGTGCACGGATGATCCTTGGTGGGCGAGATGATGTTGCCGTAGCCATCGCGGATGATCGCGCGCAGTTGCACCGACGAGCCGCTCTTGTACATCGCGTGGACCGCGTCCTGCGCCGTGCCTGCGACGATCTCGAACGAGATGCTGGTCGGGACTCCGGGGACGGGCAGCGCCTGATTGGAGGGTGGCGCCGCCGGTGGTGGGCTCGGAGCTTGCTCGCCGATCGCGGGCCCGCTCGGAGACGCCGCGCCGATTCCTGGTCCGTTCGGATCCGATCCGCCGAGGCCCGGTCCACCGAGACTCGCTTCGCCCATTCCAGGTCCGTTCGGAGTGGGCTCGCCGGGTCCTCCCGGAGCCGGTGCCTCGCCGGTCGCGCCGCCGGTGGGTGCGCTCGTCGTCGGTGAGCCCGCGGTGGATGCGGCCGTGGTGGATGCGCCCGCGGTGGGTGCGCCCGTGGTGGGTGCGCCCGCGGTGGGTGCGCCCGTGGTGGATACGCCCGGCGCGCCGCTGGTAAGAGCCGTCGTAGGTGCGCCTGTCGCTGCGCCGATCGGTGCACCCGGCGGCGACGGTGCTGCCGGGTTTGCCGACGAAACTGCGCCGCTCGGACTCGAGGGCGTCGTGTCGGCCGAGCGCGCCGGTCGTGGAGTCGCGCACGCGGGCGCGAGCAGGCTTACCAGCATCACGACCCACCTGATCGATCCCATCATCGCAGGATCGGGCGTCTCGACACACACGTCAAGCGGGCGTTTCACCGGCGCTGCACACTCCTTTCACCCACGTCGCACCACGCGGTGTGATCTCGGAGGTCTGGTACCGTCGAAGCGCCATGGATCTCGAGTCGTGTTTGCCGTCGTCGCTTCGCGGTGCGCCGATCACCCAGATGACATCGGGGCAGTCTGGCGCGTTGGTCTATCGCGTCGGCGACGCGCACGTCCTCAAGATCTCCGACCAGCAACGAATCTCGATCGTCCGCGCGGCGGCTGCGGCGGGCGTCGCGCCGGAGGTCGTTCACGTCGACGAGGCACGGCACGCGGTCGTCAGCGCGTTCGTACGCGACCAGGGCTTCGCGCGCCTCGCTGCGATGGATCCGCCACGCGCGCGTGCGCTCGCGGGGGAGTGCTTGCGCCGCGCGCACGCGCTCGACGTGCCTGCGCCGCGTGTCGAGCCACGCACGATGCTCGCGAACATGCTCGCTGCGACGGCCGACCTGGTGGTTCCCGCCGCTGCGCGCGCCGCGGGCGAGACGGTGCTCGCACTCGCACCGCCGCCCTACGACGAGCCCGACGTGCTGTCGCACAACGACGCGAATCCGACGAACCTCGTGTTCGACGGCGAGCGCGTGCTGCTGCTCGACTGGGACGCCGCCGCGATCAACGATCCCTACTACGATGCCGCGGCGATCGCGGTGTTCTTGAAGCTCGTGGTGTGCGAGCCGACGCCGCGTTTTCACTACGATCGCCGGCTCGTCGCGGCGACGTGCGGGACGATCTTCCTGCACCTCGCGCGCAAATCGGGTCACCCCGGCGCGGCCGAGGGCACTGCGGCGCTGCACGAGCTCTACGCCGAGATGCGCGCGGGCACCCTCGCCATGTCCTCCGCCGATGCGCGCTGGCGCATGGGACTCGCGTTGCTCGCCGAGTCTTCCTGATCGAGAAGTGTCGGCGGAGTGATAAGCTCGAAGTCTCGTGCCGATCCGGTTCCCACCAGACTCACCGCTTCACGCGTTCACCGACACCGAGGTCGACGCGATCTTCGCCGCGGGCACGCTGCGTAACTGCACCACGGGCGAGCCCATCATCACCGAGGGCGAGCCCGGCGACTCGATGTTCTTCCTGATCGAGGGCAACGCCGAGGCCAAGCTCGAGACGGGCAAGGTCGTGCGTAGCTACGCTCCGGGGAGCTACTTCGGCGAGCTCTCGTTCATCAACCCCGGTCACCGGCGCAGCACGTCGATCGTGGCGACCACCGACGCCGCGCTGCAGGTGCTCGATCAGCGCAGCACCCAGTCGCTGATCGCGAGTCACCCCACGGCGATCTTCACGCTGCTCCGCCGCGCGTGCGCGTTCCTCGTCGACGCCGAGCGTAACCTGATCGCCGACCTGCGCCGTCGCAATGCCGAGCTCCAGGACACGATCACGCGCCTCGAGTTCACCCGCACGCGGCTGAGCCAGGAAGAGGAGACCGCGCGCACCGATGGGCTCACCGGCCTGTACAATCGCCGCGGCTTCGACGCCGAGCTCGCCGCGTTCATGCAGCGCGCGAGCGCGACCGGCAACGGGCTGTCGCTGATCGCGATGGACCTCGACCACTTCAAGCCGGTCAACGACACGCTCGGCCATGCCGCGGGCGACTTCGTGCTTCGCGAGGTCGGCAAGATCCTCCACGACGGCGTGCGCAAGAGCGACCTGCCGTGCCGCGTCGGCGGCGACGAGTTCATCATCCTGCTCGCCGATCTGAACGAGGACGAAGCGCGCATGCGCGCCGAGACCCTGCGCGCGACGATCGGCGCGTTTCCGCATCCCGGCAACGATCGCGGCATCCGGATCACGGCGACGCTCGGCGGCACGCTGTTTCGCCCCGGCGAGAAGGCCGAGGAGCTGATGCACCGCGCCGACGAGGCGCTGTACGCGGCCAAGCGCGCCGGGCGTAACCGGCTCGGGTGGGCGTAGTACGCGCGTGCCGGAGATCTGGTTTCACGTCTGGGGCTGCCGGGGCGGGCGCAACGTGCATGGCTCGCGGATCGGCGAGCTCACGTCGTGCTACTCGCTGCGCGTGGGCGTGGACCTCTACGTGTTCGACGCCGGTCGCGGGCTCGGCGTGCTCGCCGAGGCGGTGCGGCGCGGCGACGACGAGCTGCGCGGCATCGAGCGCGTCCACGTGCTCGTCACGCACGCGCACCTCGATCACTGGGAGGGCCTGCGCGACGCCGCGTGGCTATGGACTCCGAACAACGGGCTCGCGTTGACGGTGTTCGGGCCGGGCGAGGCGATCGACGCGATCCGGCGCGGCTACGAGGCCCCGAGCTTCGTGCCGCTCGACGTGCTCGCGCACGGCACGCTGGCGTCGTTCACGTATCAGGAGGTCGCCGCCAACGCGTCGATCGCGATCCCGGGAGCGACGCTGGCGACGGTCGAGCTCCATCACTACAGCGGCATTGCGCCCGCCGCGCGCTACCTCGACACGCTCGGCTACCACCTGGCGCTCGATGGTGGTGGTCCGCGGCTGGCGTACCTGTGCGATCACGAGCCGACGCCCGCGACCCACGCGCTCGAGGATGCGCTGCTCGCGAAGTCCGAGCTCGCGCTCGTCGACGCCAACTACGGCGAGCTCTCCGAGCATGCGTTCGGCCACGGCTCGCTCGCGTATGCGGCACAGCTCGCGAGTCGTCAGCCGCGCACGTCGGTCGTCGCGACCCACCACGGGCCCACGCGCACCGATGACGCGATCGAGGCCGGCTTCGCGCGACACGGTGCGGCGCACGCGAACCTGTCGATCGCACGCGAAGGCCAGCGCGCGCGCTGGGACGGCACGCGGTTCGTCGTCAGCTGACGCGCGGCTCGGCCAGCTGCGCGATCAGCTTCGCGACCGCCGGCGGCACCGCGGTGAAGCGCAGGCGATACACCTCGCCGGTCGCGATCACCTTGGCGTACAGGTCGCCCTCGACGACCGCGTCCGGGCCGGCGGTCACGCGTAGCTTCAGGTTCGCGAACGCGTCGAGCCGTTCCGGGGTGCTCAGCGTCGCGCCGAGTGCGGACAGCGAGGTGAGCTGTCCGGCGTGCTCGTCGCCCTCCTCGTTCTTGCCCTTCATCACGCGATAGGTCACCGCGAGCGGCGCCGCGAGCTCGACGAGGCCGAGCTCGATCTCCGGAATCTCGAGCCCGAACTCGCCGCCGATCGCCTTGACCTCGAACGCCGGGATCGGGTCGGGGAAGCCCTTGGCCACGATCAGCTGCTTCTCGCCGACCGTGACGTGCTCGCCCGCGAGCTCGAGGGTCGAGCCGGAGATCAGCAGCTGGCCGCCGACCGTGTTCGACTCGATGCGCGCGGTCAGGTTCACGTGGCTGCCGACCACGCCGTACTTGATGTGCTTCTGCGAGCCGATGTTTCCGACGATGACCTCGCCGGTGTTGAGCGCGATCCCCATCTCGAGCTTCGGGAGGTGCAGCCTCACGTTGTGCTCGTTGATCGCGATCATCGCGCGCTGCATCGCGATCCCGCACGCGACCGCGCGGCGGGCGTCGTCGGGGGCCTCGATCGGCGCGCCGAAGATCACGAGGATCGCGTCGCCGATGAACTCGTCGATCGTGCCGCCATAGTCCATGATGAGGTCGGCCATCGTACCGAGGTAGTGGTTGAGCACGGTCAGCACCTCGGCCGGCTTCATGCGCTCGGCCATCGCGGTGAAGCCGCGCAGGTCCGACATCATGATCGTCAGCCGCCGGGTCTCGCCGCCGAGCTGGAGCTTCGACGGATCCTCGAGCATCTGATCGACGACGGTGGGCGCGAGGTACTTCGAGAACGTGCTGCGGATGAATCGCTTGCCGCGCTCCTCGAGGACGTACTTCGCCGCGACGGTCGCGATGAAGATCGTGGCGAGCTCGGCGAGCAGGAACACGCTGTGGAGGTCGAGGTTGTCTCGACCGAACAGCCAGAACATATCGATCGCGGCGAGCGCGCCGATGATCGCGAGCGAGCTCAGCATCGCCGGCAGCGCGGAGAGCCGCAGCATGAGCAAGCCGAACAGGACGCCGCCGGCCGTCATGAGCACGAGCAACGTGACCATCCCGCCGGGTGGCGTGGTCGTGAGCGGGTCGCCGGCGAGGATGTTATCGAGGATCGTCGCGAGGCCTTCGGTTCCCGGGATGTTGCGGCCGAACGGGAAGTGCTTCAGATCGCGTGCGCCAGCGGCGGTGACGCCGATCAACACGTAGGCGTCCTTGAACACGCCGGTGAGTGGCTGCAGCGAGATCGCATCGCCGCGCCGGACCGGGATGATCGGGTTCTCGCCGAGGAGATCGACCGCGCTCACGAACGGGAAGTGATAGCCGCCGCCGCGAAAGTTGATCGCGAGCGTGCCGCTGGCGTTGACCGGGATCGTGCGCTTGCTATGGGCGAAGCCGACGCGGTTCACGAACCCGTCGTCGTCGAGCGCGAGCTCGAGGTCCTCGCCGAGGCCGACGCGCGCCATCTCGAGCGGGAGCGATGGATACGCCTGACCTCCGACGATCAGCGCGAGCTGGGCGCGGCGCACGACGTCATCGGAGTCCTCGGCGGCGTTGATCAGGAAGCCCGAATGCTTGGCCGCCTCGACGTAGCCGGGCAGGTTGCCGACGAGGCTCCAGGTCGACATCAGCGGCGTGTGCGTGGCATCGAAGCTCTTGGCGTGCGCGAACGTCGTGAACGCGAACTTCGCGAAGGTCGCGAACAGCGCCGTGGTCTCCTCGGAGGCCGTCACCGGGCACGTCTCGGCACCCTCGTACGCGGGCCGGCACAGGTCATCGGTCATCCAGCCCAGGACGATCCGGTCCTTGTAGACGGCGATGATGCGCTGGAACACGAGGTCGGTCTCGAACGACGGGATCTGGTCGGCGAGCTGATGGTCCTGGAGGAGCTCGGCCACCGCATCGGGGACGCGCTGATCGGGCTCCGGGAACACGATATCGAGTCCGACGACCTTCGCGCCGGCGTCCTGGGCCTGGAGCACGAGCGCCGCGATCGCGTCGCGGTGCCACGGCCAGCGGCTGAACTCGCGGACCGCGCGGTCATCGATCTCGATGATCACGATCTTGTTCGCGACCGGGCGGACTCCCCGGACGTTGAACTTGAGGTCGGTGTACGCGCCCTCCATGTGGCGCGTCATCGGATACAGCTGCGTGCGCAGGAAGGTGCTGGTGAGCCGGCCTTCGTCGCCGCAGCGCGCGACGAGGAACGCGAGCGTCCACAGCGCGATCAACGGGAGCTGGACCGCGACGACGAACAGGACGCGGCGGTACCGGGTCATGCGCTCAGCGGATCCAGATCTCGACGCGCCGGTTGCTCAGCTCGACGACCTTGTGGCTCTTGCGCTTGATCGCCGGCTCGCGGGACCCCATCGACTTGACGTGGATGTGCTCGAGGGGGATGCCCGCTGCCACCAGCGCGTCGGCGATCAGCTGGGCACGCTGCTGGCCGATCTTGAGGTTGAGCCTCTCGGAGCCGGTCTGGTCGGTGTGGCCGATGACGTCGAGCTCGTAGGCGCCGGTCTTGGCCTTGACCTCGGCGGCGAGGTTGTCGATCGGCCCGGTGATGTCGCGCACGGGCGCGCTGCCCCTGGTGAAGTAAAGGATGATGCGTGCGCCGGGCGGCCGGGCGGCGAGGGCGGCGGCGTAGCGCGCCGAGACGTCGCTGGGCTCGGCGGTCAGCGCGCGGATCTGGCCGTCGACGCCGACCTCGGTGGTGGCGTACGCCTTGTCGAGCAGGATCTTGGAGGTGCCGTCGTCGACCTCGACCGCGCCGACCGCACCGTTTTCGTCGGGGAGCACGACCACTTGCTCGGTCGTGCGCGGGCAGCCGTTGCGCAGCGGCGTGGGCGCGGCCGGGCCGGCGCGATCGGGGCATGCGTCATCGGCGTCCGCGATCCCGTCGTCGTCGCGATCCGGTACCGGCAGCGCGCGCGCCATCGCGGCGGTGGCCTTGACCAGCGCGAGCGCGGTCGAGGGCGGCCGCGCGGTGACCTTGCCAGCGATGACCTCCGCGGTGGCGTACGCCTTGTCGAGCACGACGGTGGTCGTGCCGTCGCTGATCTCGACGCCACCGACGTGACCGTCGACGCCCGGCACGAGCACGACCTTCTCCTCGGAGTGCGGGCAGCCATCGCGCAGCGGATCGGCCGAGGCCACGCCGGCGCGCTCCGGGCACGCGTCGCGCGCGTCCGGGACGCCGTCGCCATCGCTATCGACGATCGGCATCGCCTTCGCCAGCCCCGCGATCGCGCGCTCGATCGAGCGGCCCTGCGTGGTCGCCGCCACGGCGATCACCTGGCCGTCGCGACCGAGCTCGGCCGCGGCATACGCGTGATCGAGCACCGTGGTGGTCTTGCCGTCGGAGATCTCGACGCCACCGACGTGACCGTCGGCATCCGGAACCACGATGACGCGCTCGACGGTGCCGGCCGGGCAGCCGTTGCGGATCGGATCGGGCGACGCCACGCCGGCGCGATCGGGACAGGCGTCATCGAGGTCGTGGATGCCGTCGCCATCGGCATCGGGTGGCGGCAGGGTGCGCGCGATGGCCGCGATGGCATGCTCGACCGCCTCCGGCGTGGATGGCGGGACGGCCTCGACGCGCCCATCGGCGGAGACCTCCGCCGTCGCGTACGCGGTCTGGAGCACGGTCTTGCCGCGGCCGTCATCGACCTCGACGCCGCCGACGTGGCCATCCTCGTCGGGCAGCACGATGATCTT